>DATIQO010000102.1:0-38510 GCA_035470745.1 Sphingomicrobium sp.
TCCTTCCCAAGCGGCCATGCGGCGAACTCGATGATCCTTTGCCTGGCGCTTGCGCTCGCGCTGGCGAGCGACGCCAGGCGTCGGTACTTCGCGGTCTGCGCAGCGCTTCTGCTTTCATTCTTCATCGGCCTCAGCAGGGTGATGCTCGGCGTCCACTGGCCAAGCGACGTCATCGGCGGCTGGACCTTCGGCATGCTGTGGGTGCTGCTGACGCTGCGGCCGGCGGAGCGACTGTTTCGCTCCAGTCCCCAGCCGGAGGAAATCTCGGCTGGCTAGACGTTGAAGCGGAACAGCATCACGTCGCCATCCTGGACAAGATAGTCATTGCCTTCCGAGCGCAGCTTGCCCGCGTCGCGCGCTCCGGCCTCGCCGCCGAACTTGATGTAATCATCATAGGCAATCGTCTCGGCGCGAATGAAGCCTCGTTCGAAGTCGCTGTGGATCTCGCCGGCTGCCTCGGGAGCCCTGGCACCCTTGTGCACCGTCCAAGCCCGGGATTCCTTGGGCCCAGCCGTATAGAAGGTGATGAGGCCAAGAAGCGCATAAGCGGCGTGGATCATGCGATTGAGCCCGGTCTCGTGAAGCCCGAGGTCCGAGAGGAAGGCATCGCGCTCCTCGGCTGCAAGCGTTGCAATCTCCGCTTCGATCGCGGCCGAGATGACCACTGCCTGCGCGCCCTCGTCCGCGGCCCTCGCAAAGACGCGCTCGGACAGCGAGTTGCCCGTTGCGGCATCGCCTTCATCGACGTTGCAGACGTAAAGCACGGGCTTGGCGGTCAGCAGCTGGGCGCGCTCGAGAGCCTTTGACTCTTCGACGTCCTTGGGCCTGGTGAGCCGGGCAGGCTTCGAGGCGCGAAGGAGATCGAGCGCCTGGCCAAGGACCGAGGCTTCGACCCTTGCTTCCTTGTCGCCCTGCTGCGCCTTCTTGACGAGATTGGGGACCCTGCGTTCAAGCGATTCCAGGTCGGCCAGCATCAGCTCGGTTTCGACCGTCTCTGCGTCGGCAAGGGGATCAACGCGGCCTTCGACGTGCGTCACGTCGCCGCCTTCGAAGCAGCGCAGCACGTGGACGATCGCGTCAACTTCGCGGATATTGGCGAGGAACTGGTTGCCGAGCCCTTCGCCCTTGCTTGCGCCGCGAACAAGGCCGGCAATGTCCACGAACTCGATTTGCGTCTCGATGGTCTGGGCGCTCTTGGCGATGTCGGAGATCTTGCGAAGCCGCTCGTCGGGTACGGCAACGCGGCCGACGTTCGGCTCGATCGTGCAGAAGGGATAGTTCGCCGCCTGCGCTGCAGCGGTCTCGGTAAGCGCATTGAAAAGCGTCGATTTGCCAACATTGGGAAGGCCAACGATGCCGCAGCGGAAGCCCATGAATTCTCCAGTTTGGGGAAGCGGTGCCGCGCTTAGCCGCTCATTGGGTCGAAATGAAGGCTCAGTCGCAATTGCGATCGGGCGGATCAGGGAAATTACCTAGTTCTGGCCTCGGTATTGCTCCTTAGATGGCCTCAGCGACACCAGCCAAGTGCCGCAGGAACAAGGAGAAAATCATGGCAGCGCCAGTTGTTGATCTTAGCGTTCATCATGCGCCCAAGGGCCCTTCAGACCGCATTGCCTACGCCTTCACAAAGTCCCTGCGCTTTTGCGCTGATACATTCTTCGCCAAGAGATATGGCCATCGCGCCATCGTTCTCGAAACGGTCGCCGCGGTCCCCGGCATGGTCGGCGCGACCATCAACCACCTGAAGTGCCTGAGGCGCATGTGCGACGACAATGGCTGGATCCGCACGCTGATGGACGAGGCCGAAAACGAGCGGATGCACCTCATGACCTTCATCGAGGTGGCAAAGCCGACCCTGTTCGAGCGGTTCGTGATCCTCGGTGTCCAATGGGCCTTCTACCTCGGTTTCTTCGCGCTCTACATGGTTTCGCCAAAGACCGCGCACCGCGTCGTCGGCTATTTCGAGGAAGAAGCGGTGCTGAGCTACACGCTCTATCTCAAGGAAATCGACGAGGGCCGCAGCAAGGACGTGCCGGCGCCCGAGATCGCAAGGCGCTACTGGAACCTGCCGGAGAGCGCGACCCTTCGCGATGTCGTGCTCGTGGTCCGCGCTGACGAAGCCCACCACCGCGACGTCAACCATGGCTTCGCGAACGAATTGGGCGGCCGCCCGGTCGAAAAGGCGAAAATTGCGCCGTCGCCCTATCACGACAGCGGGATCAAGCTCGCCGCCTGAATCCGAGGCGAATTGATCGACTGTGAAAAAGCGCTTCCCGGTTCAAGCCGGGGAGCGCCTCCATCAAGCGAGCTTATGCCGCCGATGCGAAGAGAGAAAAGCGTGACGATTGTTGATGACCAGGTGCCGAGCAACCCGGATCAAGACGGAGTGAGCGAGGACCGGCTCGCCATTCTTGTCGAGGCCTTCTACGCCAAGGTGCGCAAGGACAGCGTCCTTGGACCTGTCTTCAACGCCGCGATCGGCGACTGGCCGGAGCATCTCGAGAAGCTCAATGCATTCTGGTCCTCGGTGATGCTGACGAGCGGCCGCTACAAGGGCAATCCGATGGCGGCGCACCTCAAGCACCGCCAATCGATCGATCCTCGAATGTTCAGTCGCTGGCTCGCCCTCTGGCGCGAGACGGCACGAGAAACGCTGAACGACAAGGGCGCAGCGGGCGTCATCGCCAAGGCCGAGCGGATTGCTCAAAGCCTCGAGCTCGGCATGTTCCTGAGGCTCGATGGCGCTGGAAGAAACCTGTCCCGACAATCAGGCGAAGTTGAAGGAAATGCTGAGCCGCTCCCCCCGGCCTGAGCCTGGAAGGACTTCGTGGCGGAGCCAGCTTTCCCAGAGTAGGAGAAGTCCCGGACGAGGCTCGATCGTCACGAACTGCTGAAGCTGCTCGGGCGCGTCAGTCCGCCGCATCGGCGCAGCCATCATCAGCGGCAGGCGCGGATCCTCGAAGCGAATTGGCCCCGAGCCTTCCGGGACCTCAATGTAGAGCGTTCCCGAGATGATGCTGTGCGGGTGGATGTGCGCGCTGTGATGGCCTGACCCGCGAAGGAGGTTGACCCACAAGCTGTCGAGGCGCGGCCTGCGCGAAAGGTCGAACGCGCATTCGCGCGCGAATGTCGCGGCATGACCTGCAAGCAGCTTGGCCAGCGCGGCGATCGAGGGATCGCGCTTGGGAAGGTCGTTGAGGCTCCCATAGCTGGTATAGCCCGCATAGCGATGCTCCTTCGACCAGCGGCGGCCAGCCGCATCGTCCTTGGCAAGGCTGCGGACCGAATGCGCGAGCTCTTCCATCAACTCCTCGCCCCCAAGCTGTGCTTCGTAGAGCGGCGTCGAAAAGAGGAAGCGAGTTGCCATGTTGCTGCTCTGGGGCTCCTCGCCCCGGCGCGCAAGATCGTGGACAGGGGCGGGGCAGGGGCTCTAGCGTAAGCGCTCTCGGGGAGGGTCGATCATGCGTGGTTACTTGTTTGCGTCTTCGCTGTCGCTCGCGCTTGTGCTCGGCTGCCCGTCGCAGGCCGCGCCAACCGCTGCTCCAGTCGCGGCGCCAGCTGAAAAGCCGCTGCTCGAAGTCAGCGCCGATCCGCTCAGCGGGAAGATCATCGCCACGCTCCCAAGGCCCGACCCGGCCGGCGTCTCCGGGCGCTATATCTATCTGACGCAGCTCGGGACCGGGCTCGGCTCAGCGCCGATCGGGCTCGACCGCGCGGCGGCGAGCGAGACGCGGATCCTCGTCTTCCGCCGCATCGGCAAGAAGGTCGCCGCCGAGGTCGAAAACAGCAAGTTCATCGCATCGAGCGGCGACCCCGACGAGCAGCATGCCGTCGACACGTCCTTTGCGACCTCGACCTTGTGGATGGGCGACGTGCTGAGCACGCAGAAGGACGGGTCTTACACCGTCGATCTGTCCGGCTTTCTGGCGCGCGACGATCTCAACATCGTGCAGGCAATCAAGAATGGCGGCGGCGGCGAATATCGGTTCGCGCCCGAACTCAGCGCCGCCGATCCCAACTTCGTGAAGGTCTTCCCGAAAAACGCCGAGTTCGCGGCAAAGCTGACCTTTCGTTCCGACGAGCCCAAGGCGGAAGTCAGCAATATCGTGAGCGGCAACACGCTGACGCTCGTTCTGCGCCACTCTCTCATCGCGCTTCCCGAACCTGGCTATGTCGAGCGGAGCGATCCCTACGGCTACACGATCGGGCTCCAGAAAGTCGATTTCTCAGCGCCGCTCGGGTCGCCGCTCGTGACTGATCTCGCGCGTCGCTTTCGGCTTCAAAAGATCGATCCGGCCGCAGCCCATTCGCCAGTGCGAAAGCCGATCGTCTTCTACATCGACCGCAGCGCGCCCGAGCCCGTTCGCACCGCGCTCAAGGAGGGGGTGAGCTGGTGGAACGGGGCCTTCAGCGCCGCGGGCTTCGACGATGCCTTCAAGGTCGACGTGCTGCCGGCCGGCGCTGACCCGCTCGACGTTCGCTACAATGTCGTCAACTGGGTCGACCGAGCGACCCGCGGCTGGTCCTATGGCCAGCCGATCGCCGATCCAAGGACAGGCGAGATCATCAAGGGCTCGGTGCTGCTCGGCTCGCTTCGAACCCGGCAGGATCTCGTCATCTTCCAGGCGCTGGTCGGGGCGGGGATTACCGGAACCGGCGATCCCAACGATCCAATCACCGCGGCGCTTGCGCGCATTCGTCAGCTCGGCGCTCACGAGGTCGGCCATGCCCTTGGTCTTGCGCATAATTTTGCCGCGAGCACGCAAGGGCGCTTCTCGGTGATGGACTATCCGGCGCCCCGCATCACGCTCGACCAGAATGGCGCGCCGTCGCTCCGCGATGCCTACGGCGTCGGCCTTGGCCCGTGGGACCGTTTCATGATCAAGTGGCTCTACGGTGCAAGGACGGACGGCGAGGCGCGGCCAATCGAGGCCGAGGCCAAGGCGCAGGGGCTGAGGTTCGTCGCCGACAATGATGCGCGGCCCGTCAGCGCCGGACAGCCGCTCGGCTCGCTTTGGGACGACGGACCCGATCCGGTCTCTGAACTGCGCCGGGTCATGGCGGTGCGCAGGGCGGCGATCGAACGCTTCGGAACCGGCGCTCTTCCTCAAGGAGAGCCGCTCGCGGATCTTAGGCGCGCATTCGTCCCCGTCTGGCTGCTCGACCGCTACCAGGTCGAAGCGGCCGCAAAAGTGGTTGGAGGCGTCAACTTCCCTTATGCGGTCAATGGCGAGGCTGCGCTTGCGCAAGTGGTGCCGGCAACGGCCCAGTGGGGCGCGCTATATGCACTGCTCGACACGCTCTCGCCTTCTGAATTGACGGTGCCGGCGCGGCTTTCCCCCCTGCTTTCGAGCGGCTTTGGCGGAGACGCCGATCGCCAGGTCGAAATCGAGATCGTGCCGACCGCGGGCGGACCAGTCTTCGATCCCCTGCGGGCGACGGAGGTCGCGGCCGTCCAGACGCTCGATGCGCTGCTCGCGCCTGAACGGCTCAATCGTCTCGAGAGCCAGCATGCCTTGGATGCAGGCATTCCTGCGCCTGCTCAGCTGTTCGACCTTCTGCTTGCCCGGACCCTGGCGCAAAGCGGCAGTGAAGTCGGGCGGCGGACGGCAACGATGAGCATCCTTGCGCTCGCCCGGCTGCAGCATAACGCGGCGCTGTCGCCGACGATTTCGATGGAGCTCGCGGGCCGTCTCGACCGCCTCGCGGACCAATTGGCGCGCCAGCGCGGCGAGGCGAGCGAACAGGATTGGGCGCACGGCCTTGCCGCTCTGCTGAAGGACCGGCAGGCGCTCGACAAGGTCCTCGCTGACCCGGCGCGGCTTCCCCATGTCCCGCCGGGCATGCCCATCGGCATGGACGAGGACCTCTAGATCTCGGCAAAGCGCGGCGCTGAAGAGTTCGGGCGCTTCGAGGCGAAGCGGGGCAAGCCGCCTGCGCGAAGGCTCGATCGCAAATCGGCTAATCCTGCTGCAGCCTCAGCGCGACTTCGCTCATGAAGCGCGCGTCTTCGCCGTCCGCAAGCCACTGGGCCTCTGCCGCGATGGCCGCGAGCAGGTCCGAGAGGGGCTCCATTTCGGACTTGGCATAATTGCCGAGCACGTGCTGGGTGACGAGATCCTTTCGGCCAGGCCCTGGGTGGCCGATACCGATGCGGACACGGCGAAATTCCGGACCGAGCGCAGCGTCGATCGAGCGAAGGCCATTATGGCCCGCAAGTCCGCCGCCGACGCGCACCTTCACCTTGAACGGCGCAAGATCGAGTTCGTCGTGGAACACCGTCAGGTCTTCGACGCCGAGCTTGTAGAAGCGGAGCGACTGCTGAACGGCATCGCCGCTGTCGTTCATGAAGGTCTGGGGCTTGAGCAGCAGGATCTTTTGGGCGCCGAGCCGACCTTCCGCGACGAGGCTCCGGAATTTCTTCTGCCACGGGCCAAACCCATGGACCTCGGCGATGATGTCGGCGGCCATGAAGCCGACGTTGTGCCGGTGGAGCGCATAGAGCGCGCCAGGATTTCCAAGGCCGACCCAGACTTGCATGCGTGCTCCCTAGCGTGAGCTCCCGGCAAAAAGAAACCGCCCGGCTGTGAAGCCGGACGGTTCTTCGCTCCCGATAAGGGGAGTTTGGCTTATTCGCTCTCGTCCGCGGCCTGCGCGTCCGTTTCGCCTTCCTCGGCTCCGCCCTCGACGGTCGGGACCTCGCCGGCAGGCGCTGCCTCTTCCTCTTCGGACTTCATCGCCGACGGAGCAACGATCGTTGCAACCGTGAAGTCTTCGTCCTGGTTGGCCGGCATGACACCGTCCGGGAGCTTGACGTAGCTGATGTGGATCGAATCGCCGATTTCCAGCCCGTCGAGCGGGATGTGGATCTCGTTCGGAATGTGCGCCGCGTCGCAGACCAGTTGCAGCTCGTGCTGGACGACGTTCAGCACGCCGCCGCGCTTCAGGCCCGGCGAAGCATCTTCATTGTCAAAGCGCACCGGCACCGCGACGTGCACCTTGGTATGCTCGGAAATCCGCAGGAAATCGACGTGGATCGGACGGCTCGTCACGGGATGGAAGTCCACCGCCTTCGGCAAGGTTCTGGTCGCCTTGCCGCTGAGGTCGATCATCACGACCGAGTTCATGAAGTGCCCCGTGTGGAGCATCTTGCTAAGAAGCTTCTCCTCGACATGGATCGCGAGAGGCTCCTTCTTTTCGCCGTAGACTACGGCAGGTACCCGGCCTTCGCGGCGCAGTGCACGGGAGGCTCCCTTGCCAGCCCGGTCGCGCGCCTCGGCGGGCAGCGTCAGCTGTTCGCTCATTTGGCTATACTCCGATTGCTAAATAACCCGCGCCACGCCTCCAGGGATGACCATTGGTGCGGGAAGCGGCGCCACTAGTGCAGGGCGGCCGCAAAAGCAAGTCGCGAGGGGGTTCAATAGACCCGCTGCGACTCGATCCCCTTCTCCGCCAGGCGGACGAGGACGCTGTCCCTGCCGGCAAGGTGGCCCGCTCCGACCGCGACGAAGACGGTGCCGGGCGTCTGCAGGCGCGCGGCGATCCAGTCGGCCCAGCGCGCATTTCGTTCGGTGAACATCATGCGGTAGGTTTCTGGAGAAGCGCTGTCCAACTGGTCCAGCATGCGCACGAACACGCTTTGATCGCCCCGTTTCCACGCCGACTGCATTTCGACCATGGCCTGCGAGAGACTCTGGACCGCGGCGCCGACCGGCTGTCCGGCCTTCGCCATCGTCATGGGCGAAGAGGAGCGCAGATGATTGAACATGTTGAGCTGCAGTTCGAGCGTCTCGAGCCCCTCGACCGTCTTGCCCTCGGATTCGGCAACGTGGCGCAGGACCATGTCAGCGCCATTGTCGACCTGCATTCCCTGCGATTTGCCGGCATTGATCGCCATGCGCGTCGTTGCAAGGAACGATGCGGAAGGAGTGAATGAGGGAGCTCTTACCGTCTGGCGGATCTCCTGGGCCGCATTGGGCCCCTCCGGAAGAAGCGTCTCGAGCACCAGCTCGTTCGATTGTTCAAAGGCACTGCGAACGCCAGTTCCAAACCAGTGCCCGTCGCCGTCGAGGGCATGGAAGGTCCCGAAGAGAAAGATGGTTGTGTCGGCGTCGTGGACGACGAACATCGCCGGTTCGACGGGCGGGGCAGGCGCGGCAACTGGCGAGGCTGCGGCTAGCGCGGCTGCGATCAACAGGTTGACCATGCATCACCCTCCGAACAGCGGGCGATTGGATGGTCGAGGCACGAACAGTGTCGCAGGCGATCATTGCAACTGGCCTGCCACGCAGCTTAGCCGATGCGAGAAAATCCTCGCATTACACTGACTTCGCGCATCGAACCCCCCAGCCCGATACCGAGGATCATGGTCACTGACCGGTTAAGGAATGTCTAGCGAAATCCGTAGAAACGTGAACTTTTCCCGATGGATGGACGCTTTGGGCGAGCCTGTGTCGCTTATTGGACACGCCGCACGCGATAGCCGTCTCTCTGGAGCAGGGCGATCACTGACCCACTGCCGGCGAGGTGGCCGGCGCCAACCGCGATCATCACGGTTCCCGGCTGGGCCATGCGCCGTTCGATCCACTTGCTCCAATTGGCATTGCGCTGGTGGAGGAGGGCCTGGGCGAGCTCGGGCGATCCCGAGAGATCGTGATCGAACGTCCGCGCGATCCCCTTGACGTCGCCCTTCGACCAGGACTTCAGCATTCCGGAGAATTCCGCATCGGCCGACTTTGAACTGTCGAGCGCGCCCTCGAGGAGGGAATCCTGCGCCTTCTCCGACAGCCGGTCGAAAAAGCCGAACTGCTCGAGATTGGTCTCCAGTTCGCCGATGGGCTTGCCGTTCGTCGTGAAGGTGCTGCGAAGCACTGACTCGACGCCGTCAGTGCCCTTGAGATGCATGTCGCGATACTGGTTTCCAAGGAGGATGAACGCCGCGGCCCAGGTCTCCATGCGGTCGAATGCCTGCGGCGGAAAGCCGCTCTTCTTGATCGCGGCGGCAAGCGCCTGCCGCTTGTCCGGCGATACCCGCTCGATGAGCGGCGGAAGGTTGGGCGTATCGAACGCAAGGCTCGCCATCGCCGACATGACCGAGGCGGGGTTCTTCTCGTCGACGATGGTCTCGACGATGAGCTGCTGGGATTGCTGGACCGCCTGATCGAACTTCGCCGTGTGCCACTTTATGTTGTCGGGCAGGAGGTGGATCGTGCCGAAAAGGTAGATGGTCGTATCGGCGTCCGAGACCTCCCAAAGCGCCGGATGCGCGGCCTGCGCCGTGCTTGCAGCGGCAAGCGGACTTGCAAAAAGGGCGCCAAGGCCAAGCGCGAGGGCGGCGCGCCGGAACAGGGATTTGGACATGGATTTTAGTGCCTTTCGGAGCGGCGTTCGCATGGCCGGCTAGCTCCTGCAAGCTGAACCTCCACTTGCCCCGTGCAAGCGCATCCGCCAAAGCCGCGCGGCAATCACATGGGGATTTAAAGCTTGAGCCTGAGCTTCCAGGACCTGATCTTGACGCTCCATCGCTATTGGGGGGCGAAGGGCTGCGTCATTCTCCAGCCTTACGACATGGAAATGGGGGCAGGGACGTTCCATCCCGCGACCGTGCTGCGCGCGCTCGGCCCGGACGCGTGGAAGGCGGCCTATGTCCAGCCCTGCCGGCGCCCGACGGACGGTCGCTACGGCGAGAACCCAAATCGGCTCGGCCATTATTACCAGTACCAGGTGGTGCTCAAACCGAGCCCGGCGGACCTCCAGGACCTCTATCTTGGAAGCCTCGTCGAAATCGGCATCGATCCGCTGAAGCACGACATAAGATTTGTCGAGGATGATTGGGAAAGCCCGACGCTTGGGGCCTGGGGCCTCGGCTGGGAGGTCTGGTGCGACGGGATGGAAGTCACGCAGTTCACCTATTTCCAGCAGGTCGGCGGGTTCGAATGCCGGCCCGTCACCGGCGAACTGACCTACGGTCTTGAGCGGCTCGCGATGTATATCCAGGGCGTCGACAATGTCTTTGACCTCAGGTTCAACGACGAGGGCGTGACCTACGGCGACGTCTTCCTCGAAAATGAGCGCGAGATGTCGACCTATAATTTCGAAGTGGCGAACACCGACGCGCTCTTCGACCTCTTTCGCAAGGCCGCCGCCGAGTGCGAGGCGTGCCTTGAGAAGCGGCTGCCGATCCCCGCCTACGAGCAGGCCATCAAGGCGAGCCACGTCTTCAACAGCCTGCAGGCGAGGGGCGTTATCAGCGTCGCCGAGCGGCAGGCCTATATCGGCCGCGTTCGCGAACTTGCAAAAGCAGCCTGCGGCGCATGGCTGGAGCGGGGCGATTAATGGCTGACTTCCTGCTCGAGCTCCGCTCGGAGGAGATACCGGCGCGCATGCAGGCGGCGGCCAGGAACGATCTTGCGCGCCTCTTTGCCGAATGCACCAGCGCGGCAGGGCTCGAGACGGGCCCGATCGACGTCCATTCGACGCCGCGGCGGCTCGTCCTCATCGCTCGCGACGTGGCGGAAGGGACGGAACCGACGCGCGAGGAAACCAAGGGGCCGCGAACCTCGGCGCCGGCGCAGGCGCTCGACGGCTTCCTCCGCAAGACCGGCCTCACGCGCGACCAGCTCGAAGAGCGCGAAGGCGTCTATTTCGCGGTGGTGGAGCGACCGGGCAAAACTGCGCGCGAGATCCTCGCCGAGACGGTCAGGCGCATCGTCGCCGACTTTCCCTGGCCAAAGTCGATGCGCTGGGGCTCGGGCTCGCTGCGCTGGGTACGGCCGCTCCACGGCATCATCGCCATGATCGGCGAGGAGATCGTGCCGGTCGAGATCGACGGGATCGCCGCTGGCGCGGCCACTGTCGGCCACCGCTTCCATCATCCGGGCCCGATCACGGTCGGAGGAGCCGCGGACTACGCCCAGAAGCTGCGCGCCTGCCAAGTGATCGTCGACCAGGAGGAGCGCGAGCGGATCGTTCGGGAAGGGGCGGAGGCGGCCGCGCGCACAGCCGGCCTTTCCTTGCTTGTCGACGAGGGATTGGTGGTCGAGAACGCCGGCCTTACCGAGTGGCCGGTACCGCTTCTTGGCGAGTTCGACGCGGATTTCCTCGAGGTGCCGCGCGAAGTGATCGTCCTTACCATGCGGACAAACCAGAAATATTTCGCCTGCACGGCGTCCGATGGCGGCCTTGCATCGGCATTCGTCTGCACCGCCAACGTCGCAGCAAAGGATGGCGGCGCGGCGATCGTCGAGGGCAATCGGCGGGTTCTCGCCGCCCGCCTCGCCGATGCACGCTTTTTCTGGGAGCAGGATCTCAAGGTCCCGCTCGAGGAGCAGGCGACCAAGCTCGCCGGCATTGTTTTCCAGGAGAAACTCGGGACCGTCGCCGACAAGGTCGAGCGCGTCGCGAAGCTCGCGCGCTGGCTGGTCGAGAGCGGCGTCATCGAGGCGGATGCGGGCCAGGTCGAACGATCGGCGCGCCTGGCGAAGGCTGACCTTGTAAGCGGGATGGTCGGCGAGTTTCCCGAACTGCAGGGCGTGATCGGCGGCTACCTTGCGGATGCGCAGGGCGAGCCCAAGCCGGTCGCCGATGCAATCCGCGACCAGTACAAGCCGGCAGGCCACGGCGACGAGGTGCCAAGCGCTCCGACGACCGTGGCGCTCAGCCTTGCCGACAAGCTCGACTCGATCTCGGCCTTCTTCAGCGTCGGACTGAAACCGACGGGATCGAAAGACCCGTTCGCCCTTCGCCGCGCGGCAATCTCGTCGATCGAGATCATCGTTCGCAACGGGCTGAGGCTGCGCCTTGGCCAGGCGCTGCGGGGTGCGCTCGCGAACCGCGCCGGGCAGGTTGCCGACAGCGCTGCTGCACATCGGCTCGACCAGACCGCCGACGAGCTGCTCGACTTCTTCGCCGATCGCCTGAAGGTCCAGCAACGCGACGCCGGGGTGCGGCACGATCTCATCGATGCCGTCTTTGCGCTCGGCGGCGAGGACGATCTCGTGCGCCTGCTTGCCCGGGTGAGGGCTCTCCAGAGCTTTGTCGACAGCGAGGATGGAACCAACCTTCTCGTCGCCTACAAGCGCGCTGCGAACATTCTCAAGAAAGAGGGCTGGACCGGTCCGCAGGTGATGAGCTCAGCGGCGGAAGGGGGGATACCCCAGACCGGCGAGGAGGATCCGCTGGTGCTCGTCGAAGAGCCCGGTCTCAAGGAGGCCATTGCGGAGATGGCCTCGGGCCAGATCGGCGCGGACCTCCTCGAGGAGCGGGGCTTGATCGATGCGCTCGACGCAGCCGAGGCGAAGGCTTCGGCAGCGATCGCAAAGGAAGATTTTACCGGCGCGATGGCCGCACTCGCTTCGCTTCGCCGGCCCATCGACGACTTTTTCGATCATGTGACGGTGAACGATCCCGACGATTCCAAACGCGAGCGTCGGCTCAATCTCCTGATGCGCTTTCGTGACGCCGTGAACGAGGTCGCCGATTTCGCGAGGATCGAGGGCTGACCGTTTTTCGAAGACGGGGAGCAGGAACGCTTCCCCGGCTTCCCGCTGCTTGACGCGTTAGGGCTGGATCGGCCGGTCTTCGCGGTCCTTGGCCGCTGCGGCGCGAAGGGAATCGCGCTCGCGCCATTCCTTCTCGCGTTCGGCATGCTCGCGCTCGAGCGTTTCGCGGCGATCAACTTCGCCCTGGTAGCGCGTCTTCCACTTGCGCCGGCCCCCGGCGGTAAGGAAAACGCCGATCAGCAGCCCAAGCAGGAAAACCAGGATGCAGATCGCCCATAGGTTCGGGTCGGTCGTGATGTTCATTGCGTTTCCCCAACGTCCGTAGATACGCGGCGACTACGCTTCAGCGCGCCGCCGCGTTCCACATCAACCGTGGAGGAAGCTGTCGTTGATCGAGCAGCTGGCCGGGCCGAGAATGACGACGAACAGCGTCGGGAGGATGAAAAGGATCAGCGGCACCGTCATGATCGCCGGCAGGCGCGCCGCTTTCTCTTCGGCCCGCATCATGCGCTGATGGCGGAACTCGGCCGAGAGAACGCGCAGCGCCGAGGCGAGCGGGGTCCCGTATTTTTCGGTCTGGATCATCGTCGTAACGACGCCGCGCACCGCTTCAAGGTCGACGCGCTGGGCGAGATTCTCGAACGCCTGGCGGCGCTCGTTGAGGAATCCGAGCTCGATTGCTGTAAGCCCGAACTCGTCGCCGAGCTCCGGATAGGCCTTGCCGAGCTCCTTCGAGACGCGGCCGAATGCAGCATCGACGGTAAGACCGGCCTCGGCGCAGATGACCAGCAGGTCGAGCGCGTCGGGAAGGCCCTTGCGGATCGCGTGGCTGCGCTTGGTTACCTTGTTCTTCAGCCAGACGTCGGGCGCCTTGTAGCTGCCAACGAGAATGCCCGCGACGGTCATGTACCGGCGCAGCGCCGACCATTGCGGCTCGAAGCCGAAGACGTAGAGCAAAAGGACTGCGGCAACGCCGAGCACGACCGGCAGGACGAAGCGCGCGAAAATGAGGAAGAAGGCGAGGTCCTTGGTGCGGATACCAGCCTGCATGAGCCGGATCTGCGTCTTCTTGACCTGGTCTTCCTGCAGCATTTTGAACTGCGACAGGAGCTGGCGGACGTTGTCCGCGGCCTGGTTGCGGTTCGCCAGCTTCTTGCGCTTGTTGGTCGAGGCGACGATGCCGGCCTTGAGCTGTTCGCGCCGCTCGTTCAGCGCCTTGACGCGCCGCGCCATCGGGTCCTTGACCGTCGTTGCGGCATAGATTGCGAGCATCACTGCAAAGGTCGCGACGGCGCTGAGCATCGTCGCAATCCAGATGACGTCGAAGCCGAGGATGTGCGGTCCGGAAGTGGGAGCCTGCTGCATTTTCGTCAGTCCCCCATCAGATCTCGAAATTGACCATCTTGGCCATGATCATGGCGCCAATGCTCATCCAGATCATTCCACCAATGCCCGCAACCATCAGGCGCTGATCGGTGAAGAAGCCGCCCATGTAATGGGGGTTGATCATGTAGACGAGCGTGAACACCACGAACGGCAGCGACCCGACGATGTAGGCCGAGGCCTTGGATTCCGAGCTCATCGCTCGGATCTTCAGCTTCATCTGCGCACGCTTGCGCAGCACGTCGGCAAGGTTCGACAGGGTCTCGGCAAGGTTGCCGCCCGTCTCGCGCTGGATCGCGAGCGTGATCACGAAGAATTGGAACTCGGCGGTGCCGAGGCGATCCGCAGTATCCTGGAGCGCGGCTTCCATCGTCCGGCCGATCTTCATTTTATCGGCCACCATCCGGAACTCGACGCCGACCGGGCCCGGAATCTCGCTGGCGACGATGCCGAGCGTTTCGGTGATCGGGAGACCCGAGCGCAGACCGCGGACCATGAGCTCGATCGCATCCGGGAAGTTCGAATTGAACTTGGCGACGCGGCGCTTGATCATCTTGCCGATGACGAAGTGCGGTCCGCCGATCCCGAAGAAAATGCCGAGGAGCAGCGAGAGTATGACGGGCGCGCCGCGGAAGACCAGCGCCACGGTGACGAACACCGTGACCCCGACGCAGATCGCGAGATAGCGGCTGAGCGTGATTTCCTTGCCCGTCATCTCGAGGCGCTTGCGCAGCAGCGCGGGCTTCGGGATCAGGGTCGAGGCATAGCCTTCGAACCTGCTTGCCCGCTCCGAGAAGAGCTTGCGGATCTGGGCCTGGGCGTTGCCGGCGATAACGTCGCCATGGCGCTCCTTGATGAGCTCCATGCGCCGCTTGACGGACTTTCCCGCCGAGGGCCCGCGCATCGCCATGAAGGCGAGCCCGAGAGCTCCGACACCGCCGATCAGGAGTAGCCACACGAGCATCTGTGCCTTTGCCTCTCAACTCTTCGCCGCGGCGCGATCGCCGCGGTCAGTTACGCCGCGGCCGGTTACGCCGCTGCCTTGTCCTTCGGCTTCGACAGCATCGACTTCAGATTATCGACCAGCGACTTTGCAGCCGCAGCCGGCGCCCCCTTGTCGGCCGCGGCGCCTTCGTCGCTGGCGTGGCTGAGGACGAGGGTCGAGAGCGTGTTGAACGGTCCCGCCATCTTGCCGCTTGCAACTTCGGCCATCGGCTTGCCGAGCTTCGCCGCCTGGGCAGCGAGCTTGCCGTCGAACGGGAAGACGATGTCGACCGGACGCTCGATCGACTGCTCGAAATCCTTGCGGCTGATTTCGAGCGCGCCGCCTGAAGGCATGCCGTTGACAACGACAATGACCTTGGTCTGGGGAGCGTTCGACTTGAGCCAGGCGAGCACGCGGATCGTGTCGCGCGTTGCCGCAAGCGTCAGTTCGGCAACGACGATCGCGACATGCGCATCGTGCACGAGATGAGGATGCTGGATCAGCATGTGACGCGGCAGGTCGAGCACCGTCGATTCGAACGCGTTGCGCATTTCCTCCTGCAGCGCGAAGAAGGCGCTGCCGTCGGTCACCAGCGGCTGGTGGATCGGCGCTTTGGCCGACAGGACCGAAAGCCGCTCGTTGGCGCGAACCATTGCGCGCTCGATGAACAGTCCGTCGATGCGGCTCGGATTCTCGATCGCATCGGTAAGGCCGCGGCCCGGCTCGAGGTCGAGCGCGAGTGCGCCGGTGCCGAAATGGACGTCGAGGTCGAGGAGGGCGGTCGTTCGGCGAGCTTTTTCGCCGAGCAGCCAGGCGAGCGAGGTTGCAAGCGTCGATGCGCCGACACCGCCGCGAACGCCGATGACTGCCGCCATCACGTGCGGCTTGTCGGCCTGGGCCTCGCCGCGCGGTCCCGACAGGATCATCTGCGCATGCGCGAACGTGTCGCGCAGCTGGTCGACCGTGAACGGCTTCAGGAGATAATCGTGGATCCCGCTTGCGACGAGGTCGCGGTAGAGGCGGACATCATTGACGGTTCCCGCCGCGATGACGATCGTGCCCGGCTCGCAGACCTCGGCAAGCGCGTTGATGTCGTTGAGCGGGTCCGCCGATTCGCTGAGGTCCACGAACAGGATGTTCGGGCTCGCCGAAACCGAGAGCGACTGCACTGCATTGCGCAGGCCGCCCTTGTTGACCTTCTCCGGAGACCAGCCGTGCTCGACGGCGACCGGGCGAAGCATGTCGGCGGTCGCATCGTCGCAAACGAAGGCGGTGAAGGGATCGCGAAGCCCCGCGCGTGCTTGGAACGGCGCGTTCATTAATTGCCTCCATTCTTCGTAGACACGTCCTGCAGCCCCTTGTTGCCCGTGGGCGGCATGGACCGATAGAAGAGGACAGCACGGGCAGCCTCGTTGACGTCGGTGCCGGTTCCTTCGCGCCCGTGGACAAGGTCCTCCGGGTTGGCGACCATCGCTGCAATGTCCGAGTTAACGCCGCAGCCGAAGTTCGACATGTTGCGGTTGTCGAAATTGGGCGACGAGGGCAGGCTCCAGTTCGGGCAGTTCGGCACCCCGGCGCGGCGGCGGCTGACAACCACCCGCACGGTTCCCGGCTGGACTGCGCCGGTCGTCACGGGAGCGCCCTCGGACACCATCATGCCATATTTGCCGGCGATCGCCGCGACCTGGCCGCGCGCTGCGTCCGCATAGGGACCATCGACGTAGATCGTGTCGCCATAACCGATGCCAAGGCCCTGGAACCAGCCGTTCAGCCGGTCGGTTTCGCCGCCCGCGAGGGCGCCGTCAGGGGCGGCAGCATCGAACACATAGTCGGCGCTGGTCACCACCGGCACATTGACCGCGGCAACGCCCTTGTCCGGAAGGTCCGGGGTGTTGCACGCCGCAACCGAGGAGGCGAGTGCAATGAGGATGAGCTTCGAACGCATCGTCCAATCCTTCCCTGTGAGGCCGCGGATCACAGCTTGAACCCGGGAGCAGCGACCGCGCTCGCTGCCGGCATGACCGGTCCCGGCGCTGCCGCCGGGGCCTGGATGGCTGTCGGCTGTACCGAGCCGCTCTTGCCGGCGAAGCTCTGGCCCAGGGCATTGAGCTGGACATCGTCAGGAGCACGGTAGCCGTCTGCCGGCGTCGCCAGCTGGCCGGACACCGGCCGTACGAGATACGGAGTCACGATGATGACGAGCTCGGTCTCGTTGCGCTGGAACTTGGTTGAGCGGAACAGCGCTCCAAGGACCGGGATGTCGCCGAGGAAGGGCGCCTTCTCGATACTGTTCGAATTGCTGTTCTGAAGCAGCCCGCCGATCATGAACGACTGGCCCGAGCCAAGCTCGACCGTCGTTTCGGCGCGGCGGGTGGTCAGCGCCGGAACGGTAAAGCCGTTGAGCTTGACCGAGCCGGCGTCGCTGAGTTGGCTGACCTCGGGGCGGACGCGCATCGAGATGCGGCCGTCGGCAAGGACGACCGGCGTGAACGCCAGTCCGACACCATATTGCTTATATTCGATCGTTACTGCGCCAAGCGCCTGCGAGACCGGGATCGGGAACTCGCCGCCGGCGAGGAAGCTCGCCGTTTCGCCCGAGAGCGCGGTCAGGTTCGGCTCGGCAAGCGTCGTGATGACGCCGTCGTTCTGCAATAGGTCGAGCGTGCCGAGAACGTCGAGGCCGAGGATCTTCCCGAACAGCCCGAGCGTCGTTCCGCCGGCAAGATTGTTGAACGTGACCGAGGTGCTTCCCGCGGGAAGACCGGTCGAGGGATCGATCGTTCCGGGCGCTCCCGGAACCGTCCCGATCGTGCCCGGATTGCCGCGGCCGATGCTGCCAAGGATGTTGCCGCCGCTACGGTCGCGGCTCAGGAGATTGACGCCGATCTGCTTGATCGCGGAGCGGTTCATCTCGGCGATGCGAACCTTCAGCATCACCTGGAGCGGCGTTGCGACCTTGAGGCGGTTCACCGGCACGATGTTGAGCGGCGCGTCGGCCTTGGAGACGTCGGCGCCGGGATTGAGCGCGGCGCGGACGAGCATCTCGGCCTGCGACGCATCTTCGGGCGAGGCGACGACACCGTTGATGACGGCCACCTGGCCGACAGTGGTGACGCTGATGTTCGAGTCCGGCATCGCCTGATGCAGGATCTCGTTGATCGAGCTGATGTTCTGGTTGACGCGGACCTTGGCGCCGTAAACCACTGAACCGTCGGTCGCGGTGGCGATGACGGTCGCCTCGCCGGCTTTCTTGCCGAACAGGTTCATCTGGCGCGGGCCCTGCACGTAGACGTCGGCAACATCGGGTGCGGACACCCAGACATTCGCGACGCTGCGCGGCAGGTTGAGCATCTGTCCTTCACCGACCGAGAGCAGCACCTGCTGCGAGGGACGATAGGACCCTGACGTATAGGCCTGCGGCTGGGCGACGGCCGGCGCCGGGGCGGCGAGGCCGACGATGCCGGCGGCCAGTGCCGCTAGAGCGGTGCCGAGACGCGCTCGGCGACTGATTGCTTGAATATCCATTTTAGCGAGCTCCCACCGGAACAACGGTGACATCATTTCCGCGCGCGACGCGAACCACAGGACCAGTCACGACCGGCGCACCTTCCTTGCCGGCAATCGCACGGCCGAGGCCCTTGCCGAGTTCGGCCATTGCACCAGCCACCTGCTCACCCATGGGAGCAGTGCGGCCAGGGACGGTGCGGCGCTGGAAGCGCGACACGTCTCCGCCGGTCGTGAACGTGGTGTTGGTATCGATCGGGCGGTCGGCATAGGCGAGGAGCATCTGGCGCTCCTGCGAAGGGCTGGCGTTGGCCGGGACCTTCACGTCGCCTTCGGCAACCGCGCGCTCGAGCTCGGACGAATTGTCGGCGATCGAGCGCAGTGACAGCGACAGCTGGCCAAGGCTCTGCGCAACCGCGATCTTCTCGGCGATCTTCGGCGTGACCTCGAACGTGACGTTCGATGCGGTCTTGACCGCGGTCTTGCCGTCGTCATCCTTGTCCGTGAAGCGCTGGTCGGTCGCAAGCACGCGAACGTTGCGAACGATCGTCTCGGAAACCTTGAGCGGGGGACCATCGCCGCCGCCCGACACCTGCTGGGTGAGGACGAGGTCGACATGGTCGCCCGGGAAAATGAAGCCCGCGACGCCCGTCGTCGTGTTCACGGGAACAGTGACCGCGCGCATGCCGGGGCCGAGTGCAGCAGCAAGGAAGCCGCGATCCTGCGGTCCGACGAGCGAGCCGCGCGTGACCGGCTGACCGGCAGCGATCGAATAGCGAACGACAGTGCCGGCGAGGCTCTTCGCGTCGGGCTGGCCCTCGACATAATAGGCCCCCTGCATCAGCTCCTTCGGCCAGGGCTGGAAGGTGAAGCTGTCGGGATCGATGATCGTGCCGACAGGGAGCGCCTTCTTGGCCACGAGCACCTTAGGCCCGACCGGCACCGCCGGAGCCGCAGCGGCTTGCTGCGCGCCGGCGCCGGCGAACATGTTCTTGGCCATGACAGCAGTCACTACCGCTATGACCAGCGCTCCAACGAGCAGAGCGAGCTTCTTCACATCCATGGCGCAATCGCCTCCCCAGGCAGGGCTACTTGAACAGCCTCACACATCACACAATTTGGTTAAGAAACCGTTGGGCGAGAATCGCGAGACCGCCGAATGCGATCGCGACTCCGTAAGGAATTTCAGGCCGACCCGAGCGCTTGCGCGCACGGTGAAGAGCAAGAACGACAAGCGTCAGCACGCCCCCCGCAATCGAGGTCAGCACGAGGAACCTGATGGTCGAAACGGGCGAGAACCAGAGGGCAAGCGCAGCGGCGAGCTTGACGTCGCCGCCACCCATCATGCCCGCGTAGAACGCGCCTGCAAGGAGCACGAAGACGATCGTTGCTCCTGCAACCTGCGCCGCCATGTCGGGCCATGGCGAGAGCGCGACCGACGCCCAATAGGCTGGCGCAAGCAGCGCGACCGTGAGGTTGAGGCGATTCGAAATGGTGAAAGTTCGAACGTCAACGACGGCCGCGAACACGAGAATCGCGGCAAGCGCGATGAGCAGGATGTCGGTTAATGCCCCGTTGAACATGGGCCCACCCCTAGACACCGCCGCTTTCCAATTCGTAACCGAGGCGACAAATGAGCGAATTCGATGTCATCATTGTCGGCGGGGGGATCGCCGGGGCCAGCCTTGGCGCCGAGATCGCGGCCGGGCGCAGAACGATGATCGTCGAGGCGGAGGACCATTGCGGCTATCACGCGACCGGCCGTTCGGCCGCCTTCTACCTCGAGAGCTATGGCGGGCCCGAGGTCGCCAAGCTGAGCTTGGCGTCGCACGACTTTCTTGCCGCGCCCCCTGAAGATTTTTCAGAGGCCGGTTTCCTCCATCGCAGGGGCGATGTGCATCTCACGCTCGACGAGCTGCCTGAACTTCCGCCCGCCATCGAATCGCGAATCATCGAGCGGGAAGAGCTCGAGAGGCTCGTTCCAGGCATCCGGCCGAAATGGCGCCGCGCGCTGCTGGAGCCAGAGTGCGCCGACATCGACGTCGCAGCGCTCCACGGCGCTTATCTGCGCAAGTTCAGGAAGCGCGGCGGCGTGGTCGAGACGAACGCGAGGGTCATTCGCGCGGATCGGAAAGGCGAAGGGTGGGAGGTCGCATTGGCGAACGGAGCGGTCCGAACCTCGCGCGTTCTCGTCAATGCTGCAGGGGCCTGGGCCGACGGCATCGCCGAGGCCTGCGGCGTGGCGCCTCTTGGCATCTCGCCCAAGCGCCGGACAATGGTCCAGCTCCGGGTCGCTCGCTCGGGGCTCAAGGACCTGCCTCTCGTCGATGGCGCCGACGGCACATTCTACTTCAAGGGAGAGAGCGACAATTCGGTGTGGCTCAGCCCGCACGACGAGATCGAGAGCGCTCCATGCGACGCTGCTCCTGACGAAATCGACGTGGCGATCGCGATCGAGCGGTTCCAGCAGGTCGTCGACTGGCCTGTCGAACGGGTGGAACGCAGCTGGGCGGGCCTGCGAAGCTTCGCGCCCGACCGGCTGCCCGTCTACGGTTTCGACGCCAAGGTTCCAGGCTTTTTCTGGTGCGCGGGGCAGGGGGGATTCGGGATCCAGACCTCGCCTGCTGCGGCGGTGCTGGCGGCGGCTCTGCTGCTCGGGGAGGACCTGCCGCCGATGGTCGCGCACATCGATCCGGCAGTTTATTCGCCCGCCCGATTTTCCGCCTGATCTTCGTCAGGTGATGGAGGAAGGCGCTTGCCGGCGCCTCCCTCCCACCAACTTTCTAACAGGGGAACGAGAGAGTCGGTGTTGCCGCTGGATGTAGGAATCGAAGCGCGCAAGTCCAAGTGAACTCGGGTTAATCACATGCGATGATGACGGCGTTGGTCGTCGGCTTCCGCGCAGGCGAGAGCGTCGACGCGATCGTTCTCCGGATGGCCGCTGTGGCCCTTCACCCAATGCCACTCGACGCGGTGGCGTTCCGAAGCGTCGATCAGTTCCTGCCACAGCTCGGCATTCTTTACCGGCTTCTTGTCCGAGGTCCGCCAACCGTTCTGGCGCCACTTGTGAATCCAGCGGGTGATTCCGTCGCGGACATATTGGCTGTCGGTGTGAAGCTCGACCCGGCACGGCCGGGTCAGCGCTTCAAGGCCCCTGATGGCAGCGGTCAGCTCCATCCGGTTGTTGGTCGTCAGCGGCTCACCCCCTGAGACCTCCTTCTCTTTCTCGCCCATGCGAAGCAGCGCGGCCCAGCCGCCGGGGCCCGGATTGCCGCGGCACGCTCCATCGGTGAAAATCTCGACGCGGGGAAGATCGCTCACGTCAGGCGACGAGCGCACGTGGAAGCTTGAAGATCATGCGCTCGGGGCTGTGGTCGGCAATTTCCTCGATCACCTCGAACCGCTCCGACAATGCATCGCAAACCTCGCGGACCAGCAGTTCGGGCGCCGAGGCCCCCGCTGTCAGGCCGAGCACCGCGGGCTCCCCAAGCCACTCCCAGTCGATGTCGGACGCGCGCTCGATGAGACGTGCGGGCACCCCCATGCGCTCGGCGACTTCGGCAAGACGGAGCGAGTTGCTGCTGTTGGGGGACCCGATCACGAGCATTCGGTCGCATTCCGCAGCGATCGCCTTGACCGCAGCCTGCCTGTTCGACGTCGCGTAGCAAATATCTTCGCTGCGCGGTGCGCGAATTGCCGGGAAGCGGACCTTGAGGGCATCGACGATCGCGGCGGTGTCGTCGACCGACAGGGTGGTCTGGGTCAGGAACGCAAGGTCGACATTGTCGGCAACCGCGATGTTGGCGACGTCCTCGACCGTTTCCACCAGGGTCATCGCGCCTTTTGGGACCTGGCCGAAGGTCCCGATGACCTCGGGATGGCCGGCATGGCCGATGAAGAGAATATGCCGCCCCTCCGCGATCAGTCGCTCCGCCTGCCGGTGGACCTTTGACACCAGCGGGCAAGTCGCATCGACATAAGTGAGGCCGCGGCTCTGGGCCGCAGCGGGGACGGACTTGGGCACCCCATGGGCGGAGAAGACCACCGGCCGATCGTCGGGGACTTCGTCGAGCTCGTCGACGAAGATGGCGCCCATTGCCCGCAGCCGATCGACCACGAACTTGTTGTGGACGATCTCGTGACGCACGTAGACGGGCGCGCCGAACCGCTCGAGGGCAAGCTCAACGATCTGGATCGCGCGGTCGACGCCAGCGCAAAATCCGCGCGGCGCGGCGATCAGCACTTTGAGAGGATGTCGGTTCAGCATTCGGACAGGCATCTAAGGCTTCGCTTGCAGCCTTAGAAGGGGGTACCTATGAACGCGCACATTCGACCTCGCCCTCGCAAGGACTAGTCCCAACGTGAAGCTTCGCTTAGCCGCTCTTGCTGCCCTCATCCCGCTCAGCGCCTGCCGGCATACCGGCGACCTCACGTCCGAGAACGGCGGCGGCGTCTATGCGGTGCGCAGCGCCTGTCCGATCGCCGGGATTCCGGCGGGAACCGGCGACATCACCTTGTTCAATCCGCCGGGCAGCGTCGAAGCCCGCGCCATCGATGTCTCGGCCGCGATCACCGATCTTCGCGCGACGTGCCAGGATTCGGGCGACGACGTGGTCTCGACCGCAACCTTCACCGTGATCGGCCTGCGCCGCGACGCGGGGCCGGCGCGCCAGGTGATTTTACCCTATTTCAACGTGGCGCTGCGCGGCGGTGCCGACATTGCCGCCAAGCAGATCGGCCAGGCCGTGCTCAATTTCGCCGCCGGCGACCTTCATTCCTACGCGCGCGTGCAAGCCACTGTGCGCGTCAATCGCGCCGCCGCGACGCTGCCGGCGAACGTGCGGCAGATCCTCACTCGCCCGCGCAAGGCCGGCGAAGCCGAAGCCGCGGTCGACCCGCTCGCCGATCCGGGCGTGCAGAAGGCCGTTGCCAACGCGACCTTCGAGCAGCTGATCGGCTTCGAGCTGACGCAGGACCAGCTCAAGTATAACGCGACTCGCTGATGCGTTGACTCGGCTGCGCCGCGCGGCCAAGGCACGCCTGTCGCCGGCGGTGTCGATCACTGCCGGAATGGCCGCACGGGAGAGTTTCGCCGTCATGGCGGACGCCGAAGGAGCAACCGCCCCCGGAATCTCTCAGGCATCAAGGACCGCGCGCGCCTGACAGTCTGGAAAGTGCCCGCCCAAGGCTTTCGCCAGGGTGGGCCGCCGAAGGGGCAAAGCTCTCAGGCGCTAGGGACAGACGGGGGCGGCAGCCGCTTCGCTCGCCAGCGAGCGTTGGCAGTCGCACCTTTTGCCGGAGCGCACAGGAATGAGCAGGGAAGTCCACAACGGCCCAACCGACGAGACGCAGGCGCGCGGCACGCCGTCGAGCGGCGATCCTTCCCTCGGCGCCGAGACGCAGCCTCCCGAGCTCGACACGCTTCCCCTCGATTCGTGGCATCGTGCGCGCGGCGGCCGGATGGTTCCCTTCGCCGGATATGAGATGCCGGTCCAATATGAGGGAATCATCGCCGAGCATTTGTGGACGCGCGAGAATGCCGGCCTGTTCGATGTCAGCCACATGGGTCAGCTGCTCGTGCACGGACGCGGCGTCGATACCGCGCTCGAGAGGCTGATGCCGGCCGACTTCCAGGCGGCCGCCGACATGAAGCCCAAATATTCGCTGCTGCTCGACGAGGACGGCGGCATCATCGACGACCTCATGGCCACCCGGCGCGGCGACGATTTCTACGTCGTCGTCAACGGCGCGACAAAATATGGCGACATTGAAGACATGGAGCGGCGCCTCCCCGGCGAGGTCGTGATCGATCATATGAAGGAGCAGGCCCTGCTTGCGCTTCAAGGACCGCGCGCTCCGGACGTCCTTCGCTCGATCGTACCAGGGGTTAGCGACCTTGCCTTCATGCAGGCCGCGCCGTTCCAGTGGCACGGCCATTATCTGTGGATCAGCCGCTCGGGCTATACGGGCGAGGACGGGTTCGAGATCTCCGTTCCCGCGAGCCTCGCCGCCGAGCTTGCCGACGCCATCACTGCAAATGAGCTCGCCAAGCCGATCGGCCTTGGTGCCCGCGATTCGCTTCGTCTCGAAGCGGGCCTCCCGCTCTACGGCCACGACCTCGACCACCGGACGACGCCGGTGATGGCGGGCCTCACCTTTGCGATCAACAAGCGGCGCCGGGTCGATGGCGGGTTTCCCGGCGCAATGCGCATTCTGGCGGAACTCGAAAACGGACCGGTCGAAAAGCGCGTCGGCTTCGCGGTCGAGGGCCGGCAGCCGGTCCGTGAAGGAGCGCGCGTTCTCGACGGCGAAGGAAATGAAATCGGCCGAATCACGAGCGGCGGCTTTTCCCCGTCGCTCCAGCGACCGATTGCGATGGGCTATGTCGCCGCGCCCTTTGCCGAGCCCGGCATGGCGCTCAAGCTCGAGCAACGCAGCAAATTGTTCGACGCGCGGGTCGCTGCGATGCCGTTCGTCCCGCACCGCTATCACCGCAAGGGAGCTTCCGCATGAGTCTCTATTTCACCAAGGAGCACGAATGGATCCGAGTCGACGGCGATGTCGCGACAATCGGGATCACCGACCACGCGCAGGAGCAGCTCGGCGACATCGTCTTTGCCGAAGTTCCCGAGACTGGCCGCCGAGTGGGAAAGGGCCAGGAAGCAGCCGTGGTCGAATCGGTCAAGGCTGCCTCCGACGTCTATGCGCCCGTCACGGGCGAGGTGATCGAAGGCAATAGCAAGGTGGCCGACGATCCGGCGGTCGTGAACAGCGACCCTGAAGGGGAAGGCTGGTTTTTCAAGCTGAAGCTGGAAAACCCGTCGGAGCTTGAGGGCCTGATGGACGAAGCGGCTTATCGCGACTGGGTGAAGACGCTTTGAGCCAATCGACTGCCTCGACGAGCAAGTGGGACGCGGGCGACTATGCCCGGGTGGGCGCCTTCGTCGCGAAGCTCGGCGGCGCGGCGCTCGATCTTCTCGATCCCAAGCCCGGCGAGCGGATCCTCGACGTCGGCTGCGGCGAAGGCACGCTGACGAAGAAGATCTCCGAGCGCGGGGCAGTCGTGCTGGGCATCGACAATTCGCCCGAGATGATTGCGGCGGCGCGGGCCAATGGCGTCGATGCCGTGCTGCTCGCTGCCGAGGACATGCAGTTCTTCAGCGAGTTCGACGCGGCCTTTTCGAACGCGACGCTGCATTGGGTGCTCGAGAAGGAACAGGCCGCGCGCGCGATCTTCCGAGCGCTGAAGCCGGGCGGCCGCTTCGCCGGCGAACTCGGCGGCCAGGGCAATATTGCCCGGTTGCGCGAGGCGCTCGACACCGAACTCGTCATCCGCGGCTACATGCCGCCCAGGGAAAGCTCCAACTGGTACCCGTCGCCCGAAGAGTTCGCCGCGATCTACGAGGCAGCTGGATTCGTTCATATCGATGCCCGGCTGATCGAGCGCCCGACACCGCTCGATCACGGCATCGAGGAATGGGTAACGACCTTTCGCCGCGGTTGGCTGGACCGGGCAGGGGTGCCCGAGGCCGAGCGGCCGGCGATCGGCGCCGCGGTCGCGGACCGCTTCGGCTCCAATGTCGCCGACTATGTCCGCCTCCGGTTCATCATGAGGAAGCCGGCGTGATCGCCGCCGCCCTTTTCCTCGCCCAGCTCGCGCCAGCTCCCGAGGAGCCGCAGCCGGTCGCCACGACCATCGCGGCGATCATCGCCAATCCCAAGAAGTTCGACGGGCGAACAGTTCGTCTGCACGGCTATGTGGATGCATGCCAGCCCCTGTCGTGCCTGATCCACGAGCGGGCATCGAATGCGCCGGCCGGGGCAGGGCAGGCCCTGTCGATCGCGCCGGATGCGAAATTCGACGATGTCGTTCGTCCGCTCCTTCCGACCTATGTCGAATTCGACGCGCGCTTCAGTGCTGCCTGCCGCACCGGCCCGGTGTGCACCGGCCGGGCGCCGGAGCTGACGATCGTCAGCCTGCGCGGCGTCGTTAGCCCTGAACCTCCACCATTCGAGAACAACTGACCATGCGTTATCTCCCACTCTCCGACGCCGACCGCAGCGACATGCTTCGCCTTGTCGGCGCGAGCACGATCGACGAGCTGTTCCGGGACGTACCCGGGGAGGCGCGTCTCCACGGCCCGATCGCGGGCTTGCCGATGCATGCCTCGGAAATGGCGGTCGAGCGGCACATGATGGCGCTCTCGCGAAGGAACATGGTCGCTTCCGACGTGCCCTTCTTCCTTGGCTGCGGAGCCTACAAGCACCACATCCCGGCAAGCGTCGATCATATCATCCAGCGCGGCGAATTCCTGACCAGCTACACGCCCTACCAGCCGGAGATCGCGCAGGGCACGCTGCAGATGATGTTCGAGTTCCAGACGCAAGTCGCAAGGCTGTTCGGCTGCGAGGTCGCGAACGCGTCGATGTACGATGGCTCGACTGCGATGTGGGAGGCCATCCTCATGGCGCACCGCATCACGCGCCGGAAGAAGACCGTCATCTCCTCGGGCGTCCACCCGCATTATGTCAGCGTCGCCAAGACGATGGCGAAATTCACCGAAGATGCCCTCGACACGGCACTTCCCGAGCTCGTCGCCGAGACCGACGTTGAGCGGCTGATCGGCCAGATCGACGGCGAAACCAGCGCCGTCGTGGTCCAATATCCCGACATCCTCGGGCGAATCGCGGACCTCGCGCCGATTGCCGAGGCCGTTCACTCGGCTGGCGGGCTGTTGATCGCGGTCGTCACCGAGCCGGTCGCGCTTGGAATGATCCGATCACCCGGCGAGATGGGTGCCGACATCGTCGTCGGCGAAGGCCAGAGCATCGGCGTCGGGCTCCAGTTTGGCGGCCCCTATGTCGGTCTCTTCGCATGCCGCGAGAAGCATGTCCGCCAGATGCCCGGCCGGCTCGCCGGCGAGACGGTCGACGCCGAAGGCAAGCGCGGGTTCGTGCTGACGCTCTCGACGCGCGAGCAGCATATCCGCCGCGAAAAGGCGACGTCGAACATCTGCACCAGCTCGGTCCTTTGTGCGCTGGCCTTCACTGCCCACCTCACATTGCTCGGCGAAGAGGGCCTGAGGCAGCTTGCATCAGTCAATCACGCGCGCGCGTGCGAAGCCGCCGAACGCCTTGCCGCAATCCCCGGCGTCGAACTCGTCAACGACAGCTTCTTCAACGAATTCACCCTGAAGCTGCCGATCGAAGCGCGCCCCGCGGTCCATGCCATGGTCGAGCGCGGAGTGCTTGGCGGAGTATCGCTTGGGAGGCTCTATCCAGGCATCGAGGGGCTGCAGAACGGCCTCGTCGTTGCCGTCACCGAAACTGCAACGAACGAGGACATCGACGCCTTGGAAGCAAAGCTGAAGGAGGTCGTTCGATGACCGTGAACCCGTCGGGCTGGCGGCCGACCCAACCCTCCAACGATGCCATCGCCGACGGCCATACGGTCACCGGCAACCGCGCGCTGATGCTCGAGGAACCGCTCATCTTCGAAATCGGGAGCACGGAGCAGACCGGGGTCGATTTTGACCATGGCTTGCCAACGACGCCCAAGTCCTCGCGCCTTGGCGGCCTCGAGCGAAACCGCGCGATCGGCCTTCCCGGTCTCAGCGAAGCGGAGGCGGTTCGCCACTATACCCGCCTGTCCCGGCAAAATTACGCGATCGACCTTGGCCTCTTTCCGCTCGGCTCGTGCACGATGAAGCACAATCCCCGCCTCAACGAGAAAGTCGCGCGGTTTCCCGGATTCGCCGACGTCCACCCCTTGCAGCCGCAGGAAACGGTCCAGGGCGCGCTCGCGGTAATCAGCGAGCTCGCCGTCTGGCTGCTCGAGCTGACCGGAATGTACGGAGTTGCGATGAGCCCCAAGGCGGGCGCTCACGGCGAACTTTGCGGCCTGCTTTGCATCCGTGCCGCGCTCGAGGCGCGCGGGGACGCGCGCGAGGTGGTCCTGGTGCCGGAGAGCGCGCATGGCACGAACCCGGCAACGGCGGCCTTCGCGGGCTACCGCGTCGAAAACATTCCAGCGAACGAAGCGGGGCGGGTCGATCTCGATGCGCTGAAGGCACGGCTCGGTCCGGACGTTGCAGCGGTGATGATCACCAATCCCAATACCTGCGGGCTGTTCGAGCCGGACATGAAGGCGATCAGCGACGCCGTTCACGGCGCCGGCGGCTTTGTCTATTGCGACGGCGCGAACTTCAACGCGATCGTCGGCAAGGTCCGCCCCGGAGACCTTGGCATCGATGCGATGCACATCAACCTCCACAAGACCTTCTCGACGCCGCATGGCGGCGGCGGCCCGGGCTCGGGCCCGGTCGTCCTTTCACAAGCGCTGTCCCCCTTTGGTCCGCTCCCGTTCGTTGCAAGGCACGGCGATGGCACCTTCAGGCTCGTCGAAGAGGAGAATGCGAGCGAGGAGCATCCGCATGCCTTTGGACGGATGGTCGCCTTCCATGGACAGATGGGGATGTTCACCCGTGCGCTTGCCTATATCCTCAGCCACGGAGCCGACGGACTGAAGCAGGTGGCCGAGGACGCTGTACTCAACGCCAATTACATCCTTCGTAGCCTCGAGGACGTGCTCGACGCGCCCTTTGCCAAAAGCGGGCCGTGCATGCACGAAGCGCTCTTCTCCGACAAAGGCTTTGCGGACGACGTCAATACGCTCGATCTTGCCAAGGCGCTGATCGACGAGGGCTTCCACCCGATGACCATGTATTTTCCGCTCGTGGTGCACGGCGCGATGCTGGTCGAGCCAACCGAAACAGAATCGAAGGCGAGCCTCGACCAGTTCATCGCCGCGGTTCGCTCGATCGCTGAGCGGGCCAAGGCCGGCGATGAAAGCCTCAAGGCGGCGCCCGTCTATGCGCCGCGGCGGCGGCTCGACGAGACGCTGGCTGCAAGGAAACCAATCCTCACCTATAGGGAAGCGCAGGCCGCACAGGCCGCCGAGTAAGCGTCAAATCGGGGGAGTTTCGATGCACCTTGGAGTTCAGCCGGTCCATCAGACCTGGATCAGTTACGCGATCACCGCCGGCATCATCCTTCTCGTCCTGGCATTAAGGCTGCGGCGAATGGGCGAGATGCGGCCGCTCAAGCTCGAGACCCTCTGGATGGTACCGGTCATATATTTCGTCGTCGGCGCAATCATGTTCTGGCAATTGCCGCCGACCGGCTGGGTTGCGATCGCCTGCGGATCGGCGCTCGTTGTTGGCGCTGCTCTTGGCTGGCAGCGCGGCAAGATGATGCACAGTCATGTCGATCCCAAGACGCATGCGCTTAACCAGAAGGCATCGCCCGCGGCCATGTTCTTCCTCGTTGCGCTCATCGTCGTCCGCGCGGGCGCGCGCGGGGTCCTTGGCGAGGGCAGCGGCATCAGCCCGGCGATGCTGACGGACCCGCTGATTGCGTTTGCGCTTGGCATGTTCACGCTGACGCGTGTCGAGATGTACCTTCGCGCCAAGCGCCTGCTCGAGGAGGCGCGAGGCCGCGCCTGATGGCCGAGGAGCGCTGCTACGAAGCCGTGTCGCGAGGTGCACGTCGCTCCGCACCAGCGGCGCTTCGCAACCGCGAGCCGATTGCCGATGTCCTTGGCGAGTGGCTGCCGCAGAGCGGCATCGTCCTCGAGATCGCGAGCGGCACCGGCGAGCACGTCTTTCATTTCGCGACGCGCTTCCCGCGTCTTGCGTGGCAGCCGAGCGATATTCATCCTGCAGCGCTCGCCTCGATCACGGCATGGCGCGAGGAATCGGGTCTTTTGAACATCAACCCTCCGCTCCAGATCGATGCGGCATCAAGCGACTGGCCGATCGAGCGTGCCGATGCGGTCCTCAGCATCAACATGGTTCACATCAGCCCGTGGGGCTCGGCGCTCGGCCTCATCGCGGGGGCTGCGCGGCTGCTTCGCGAAGGTGCGCCGCTGATCCTTTACGGCCCGTGGCTGCGGAAGGGTGTCGTGACTGCGCCGAGCAATCTCGATTTCGACGCGGACCTCAAGCGCCGCAATCCCGACTGGGGATTGCGGCAGGTCGAGGAGTTCGTCGCGGCAGCCGAAGAAAGCGGCTTTGGGCTCCTTGAAGCGCGAGCGATGCCGGCGAACAATATGATGCTGCTGCTCGGCCGCCGTTAAACGAAGTTTTACCACGCTCGCTGTACTGGCGATGTCATGGACGAGAGTAGCTTGATGCAGAACCGTCGTTCGCGCCGATCCCCGGTGCTTCTTGCCGCCACCGTTGAGATCGCGGGGCGGCCGGTGCCGGTGAAGCTTCGCAATCTCTCCGAGGAGGGCGCCTTGATCGAAGGCGAGCAGCTGCCGCCCGAGGGATCGAGCACCTATTTCGAACGCAACGAGCTGAAGCTGAAGAGCCGTATCGTTTGGGTCCACGGCCGCTACGCGGGCGTCGCCTTCAACCAGGCGCTGAAGCCGGAACAGGTCCTTCGCAACGTTCCCTCTCCAAAGCCGCGCTCGCTGGCGACCGACTTCAGGCGGCCCGGCCTCGCGTGCCGGCCGCTCAGCGACTACGAGCGGCGGATGCTCGAACGGTGGATGACGTCCTCGCCGGTGGCAAAGCCCGGCGAATGATCAGGCGCTGACGCGCCGCCGCTCGCCCTGTTGCAGTTCCTGGAGCCAGGTGACGAGGTCCGAAAGCACGAGCGAGCGGTTGAACGACAAGCCGTACACTCCGTCCTCGTTCCACTTCACGACGCCCGGCGCAGGCGCAAGACCCGGGAGGGTAGTGACGACATTGGCGCCGATCGTGAGCGGTGCCCGCGCTTCGACGCATAGTCCGCCCTGGGAAATGTTCAGTACCCGGGTGCGAATGACGTTGCCGTCCTCGCGTACCCAGGCCGTGCAATCGACCTCGATCCGGGGGAGCCGCGGTCGCGGCCCGTCTCCAGGGGGGGCAAGGAGGAGGACGACATCGATCGGAGCATCGAAGGTGACGCCGGTCATGCCGTTGTCGACCCATTTGACGACGCCCTTCACGGGATCGCCCTGCTTGAGCTCGACGCTGAGCCGGGTCCCAACGGCGATATTCGAATAGGCGCGAATCATCATGCCGCCGGCGGAGATATTGCGGATCAGGCAGAGCTCGCGCCGGCCCTCGACCATGATCGCACCGACCCTGAGCAGGCTGAGGTAACGATCGCCGCCGCGCCGTTCCGGCTGCGTGGGAGCCGAAGTCGCAAGGGAATAGATGGTAGTCTCGACGGCTTGTTCTTCCACGTGCGGCTCCGACGAAGCACAAAAACGCATCTGTCTTTCCGCCCAGATGTTTCCGGCGGCCCCACCGCGACATTTCCTAGCAATCAAGGCTTACCAGATAGTTGCCGTTTGAACCGTTGTCCGCCGCGCAAGCACCAAGGGATTGAGGTGCGCCCAAAGTGGAAGGCGATTCCGGGCTTTTACCAGGGCCCCTTGCGGCTTCTGTTCGCCTCGACTTCGCTGCAGCGGATCGTTACGGCGTCGCTCGAGACTTGAATTTTTCCGCCTTGGGAGCAACAGGCATCGCTGGGCGGGGGAGAGCAAGCGGGTGTCGGCCGAACCGACTTACCCCACGGTTCAAGGAGTCGCTTCAACAATGGCCTACCAGCTTCCCGACCTTCCATTCGCGAAGGATGCGCTCGCGCCCTACATGTCGGCCGAGACGCTCGAATATCATCACGGCAAGCATCACCGCGCCTATGTCAACAAGACCAACGAACTGCTGCAGAACGAAGGCGAGCTTTCCGGCGCGTCGCTGCTGCAGGTGGTCAAGGAGGCAAAGCGCGCGGGGAACAACAAGCTGTTCAACAACAGCGCCCAGCTTTGGAACCACAGCTTCTTCTGGCAATGCCTTGCGCCCGCGCAAGGGCAGCAGCCGTCAGGCAAGCTCGCCAAGCTGATCGAGGACGGGTTCGGCAATCCCGAGAGCCTCCTTCAGAAGCTGCAGGAAGAGGCCGTCAATCATTTCTCGAACGGCTGGGCGTGGCTGGTGCTCGATCGCGGGGCACTTCGCGTGACCTCACTTCACGATGCCGACACCCCGATCGTCCATGACGGCATGGTGCCCTTGTTCACGCTCGATGTATGGGAACATGCTTATTACATCGATTATCGCAACGAGCGCCCGCGCTTTGCGACGACGGTCCTTGCGAACATCGTGAACTGGGATTTCGTCGCCGAGAACCTCGACGGGAACGGCTTCGATCGCGCCAACCAGCAGGGTTCCCAGACCGCCGAAGCTACTGCTTGAGGCGATAGCCCGTCCGGAACATCCAGGCGATCACCGCCATGCAAAGGGCTATGATCGCCACCGTGACCAGAACGCTCGACCAGACGGGCACGTCGGCGACAGAATAGAAGCTCCAGCGGAAGCCGCTGATGACGTGAACGATCGGGTTGAAGAGGGTGATCGTCCGGAAAGGATCGTGGAGCGCCTTGACCGAGTAAAAGGCTCCCCCGAGGAAGGTCAGCGGCGTGATGACCAGCATCGGGATGATCTGGAGCTGCTCGAAATTCTGGGCCCAGACGCCGATGGCGAAGCCGAACAGGCAGAAGCCGGCGCTGATCCCGACCAGGAACAGGATCATCGCGAGCGGATGGTCGATGTGCACCGGCACGAACAGGGTCGCGGTGGCGATCGTGACAAGCGCCAGGATGACCGACTTGGTGACGGCCGCGCCGACATAGGCAAGGACCGCTTCGAAGCTCGAGATCGGCGCTGATAGAAGCTCGTAGATCGTCCCCGTAAACTTCGGAAAATAAATGCCGAAGCTCGCGTTGAAGATCGACTGCATGAAGACCGAGAGAAGCGTCAGCCCAGGCACGATGAAGGCGCCGAAGCTGACCCCGTCCATGCTCGTCATGCGACTGCCAAGGGCTGAGCCGAACACCACGAAATAAAGCGCGGTCGTAATGACGGGCGTGATCAGGCTCTGCCACAGCGTTCGCTTCCAGCGCGCCATTTCGAAGCGATAGATCGCGGCTATGCCGTGCATGTTCACTGGCGGTCTCCGTGGACCAGCTCGACGAAAATCTCCTCGAGGCTCGACTGGTGCGTCGAGAGGTCCTTGTAGGCAATGCCGAGATCGGCAAGCCGGCGCATGAGCGAGGCAATGCCGGTTCGCTCGGCATGACTGTCGAACTGATAGCGCAGCATATGGCCCTCGTCGTTGAGCTCGAGCTGCCAGTCGGAAAGCTCGGGAGGAATCGCTTCGAGCGGCTCGGCAAGGACGACGTCGAGCGTCTTGCGGCCCATCCGCGCCATCAGCGACGTCTTTTCATCGACCGCGATCAGCTCGCCTCGGCTGATGACGCCGACGCGGTCCGCCATCTCCTCGGCTTCCTCGATATAATGGGTGGTAAGGATGATCGTCGTCCCCGCCGCCCTCAGCTTCCTCACCAGCTCCCACATGTCGCGGCGAAGCTCGACATCGACGCCTGCCGTCGGCTCGTCGAGGAACAGGATCGCAGGCTCATGCGAGAGCGCCTTGGCGATCATCACGCGCCGCTTCATTCCGCCCGACAAATGCATCATGATCGTCGTGCGCTTGTCCCAAAGCGACAGTTGCTCGAGCAATTGCCGGGTGAAGTCGTCGCTCCTGGCCTTGCCGTAGAGACCGCGCGAGAAGGTCACGGTGTTCCAGACCGGCTCGAATGCCTCGGTGGTAAGCTCCTGCGGGACGAGCCCGATGCGCTCGCGGGCGTAGCGATAGTGCGACTGCCAGTTCTTGCCGTCGACCAGCACTTCGCCGCTCGAGGGGGTCACGATCCCGCAGATGATGTTGATCAAGGTGGTCTTGCCGGCCCCATTGGGGCCGAGCAGGGCAAAGATCTCGCCGCGGCGGATGTCGAGATTGATTTCCTTGAGCGCGTCGGTGCCGGTCCCGTAGGTTTTCCTGAGGCCGCGGATCGACAGGATCGGATCGTTCATTCGACAGGCCCCGGTTCGACCGCCACTGCATCCTCGCGCATGAGTCCATGGCGAAGCAGCATCGGGATGTTCGCTGCCGCGAACAGGAAGGTGAGGGGCAGAGCGCCCCAAAGCTTGAAGCCGATCCAGAAATCGGTCGAGCTGTTGCGCCAGACCGCCTCGTTCAAAACCGCCATGAAGGCGAAGAAGAGCGCCCAGTTGCGGGTAAGCTTGCTCCATCCCGTCTCATCGAGGCCCGGATAAGTGCTGCCAAGGACTCCCTGCAGGAGCGGGCGGTCGGTTGCGAGGCCGAACCACAAGAGGCCAGAGACCAGCGCGTAATAGAGCGTCGGCTTCATCTTGATGAAGGCCTCGTTGTGAAGCCAGATCGTGAGGCCGCCGAGGATCACGACCATGACGCCCGAGAACCACAGGAGCGGCGAAATGCGATGATAGCGGATCGCCGAGAACAGCATCGCGGCGACCATCGCGATCATGAATGCACCGGTCGCGACGAAGATCTTGAGGACCTGCGGGACGGGCGCAAGGAAGTTGACCAAGAAGAAGATCAGCAGCGGCCCGAGATCGATCAGGAGCTTGGCGCCGCCTTGCGGCTGGGATCTGCCGGTCATTCGGGCGGCAGACCTGCAATGGCGCGGGCGACCTCGCGCGCGTCGAACGGACGAAGGTCGTCCGCCTTCTCGCCGACGCCGATCGCATGGATCGGCAAGCCGAACTTCTCCGCTGCCGCAACGAGGATGCCGCCTCGCGCGGTGCCGTCGAGCTTGGTCATGATGAGACCTGTCACCCCGGCACTCTCACGGAACACTTCGACTTGGGCAAGGGCGTTCTGGCCGGTGGTGGCATCGAGAACCAGGAGCACGTCCTGCGGCGCCTCGGGATTGAGGCGCCCGAGAACGCGGCGGATCTTCGACAGCTCCTCCATCAGGTGGGTCTTGTTCTGCAGCCGTCCCGCGGTGTCGACGATGAGGACGTCGATCCCTTCGGCGGTCGCCTGCTTGACGCCATCGAACACGATGCCCGCTGCATCGCCGCCCTCCTTGCCGGCGATGACCGGCGCGCCGATCCGCTCGCCCCAGATCCTGAGCTGATCGATCGCGGCGGCCCGAAAAGTGTCCCCGGCGGCAAGCAATACCCCGTAATCCTGTTCCTTGAGCCAATGACCAAGCTTGCCGATGGTGGTGGTTTTGCCCGACCCGTTGACGCCAATCACCAGGATCACGTGAGGTCGAGGGAATCCCCATATTTCCAGTGGCTTGGCAACCGGAGCCAAGATCTTTTCGATCTCTTCGGCAAGGATCGTCCGAAGCCCGCGCTCGTCGAGACGATCGAATTTCTGGCGCGCGATCGCCTCCCGGATCCGGTGGGACGCCTCGGGTCCAAGATCGGAAGCGATGAGTGCTTCCTCGATGTCGTCGAGGGTTGACGTGTCGAGCGCGGCGCGGCTGGCGAGGCCAGTGAGGTTGTCGGCGACCCGTTCCGCGGTCTTCTGGAAGCCGCCGCGCAGGCGATCGAGCCAGCTCATGCCCAGGCCGCCTTCAGCTGATCGCCGTCGCAGCCGACAATCCGCGCCAGGCCGGCGTCGCCGCGCGCTGCTCCCTCGAGCCTGACCGGAGCAAAGTTGTCGGCATGGCCCTTCCCGCCATTCTCGACGAGGACAGGCTGGATCGTGCCGACAAGTCCGTTCAGCCAGCGCCGCCGCCGCTCGGCGGCTTTCTCGCGAAGGAGGGCGGCGCGCGCCTTCACGATCTCGCGCGGCAGTTGCCCCATCCTTGCGGCAGGCGTGTTCGGGCGCGGCGAGAAGGGGAAGATATGAGCTGCGATAATATCGCAATCATCGAGGAGTTTCAGGCTGTTTCGTGCCATTTCTTCAGTTTCGGTAGGAAAGCCGGCAATCATGTCTGCACCGATGGTTGCGTCGGGCCGGTGGGTCTTGATCCGCTCGACCGTCCGAACCGCGTCGGCGCGGCTGTGACGTCGCTTCATGCGCTTCAAGATGAGGTCATCGCCAGCCTGGAGCGACAAGTGGAAATGCGGGAGGAGGCGGGGTTCGCCCGCGATCAGGTCGAACAGGGCCTCGTCCATTTCCACGCCATCGAGCGACGACAGGCGCAGCCTTGCCATGCGCGGCTCGGCTGCAAGCAGGCGCTCGCACAAGGCGCCGATCCCGCCATCGACGTCGGTGATGTCGACGCCCGTCAGCACGATCTCCTTCGCGCCGCGGTCAAGTTCGCGCGCGACCGCCTCGCGGATGAGTTCGAAGGAAATTGAGCGGCTGGGCCCGCGCGCCTGCCAGATCGAGCAGAAGGTGCAGCGATGGTTGCAGCCCGTCTGGACCGCAACGAAGCTGCGCACATGGCCCTGAAAACCGGCTGGCGCCATGACGTCATTTGTCGCCAGGCTGTTGAGTTTCCCGGCATTTGCGACGACGCGCGCGACCTCCGGCATGGCCTCGAATGCCGCTCGGTCGAGCTCGGCGGCGCAGCCGGTGACCAGGATCTTGGCCGACGGACGGCGGGCATGGGCGCGGCGGATCGCCTGGCGGGTCTGGCGGACCGCCTCGTTGGTGACAGCGCAGCTGTTGACGACGATCCACTCATCGTCGGCCCGAGGCGCGGTGCGCGCGATCGTTTCGCTTTCGGCGAAGTTCAGCCGGCAGCCAAGCGTGATGGTCTCGATGCTCACTGAAGCGCCGCGACGTCGAGATCGCCCTCGAACACGTGAGTGGCCGAGCCGCGCATGCGGATAGGTTCGCCTGGATTCCAGGCGATCGTCAGCGAACCGCCCGGCATCGTTACCGTCACCGGCGAGGCAGCGCGCTTGCCGCGGATCGCCGCGACCGCCGTTGCGCAGGCGCCCGTGCCGCACGCGAGTGTCAGACCAGCGCCGCGCTCCCATGTGCGAAGCAGGATGCCCTTCGCGCCAAGCTGCGCGACATTGACATTGATGCGCTCGGGAAAGGCCGGGTCGTGCTCGATCCTTGGACCAAGCTCCTCCAGCGGAACGGCCGCGACGTCCTCGACGAAGAAAACGAGATGCGGATTGCCGACGTTGAGCGCAGCCGGATGGGCGAGGCTATCCCACGCCATGGGGAGGTCACGAGTGTCCATCGGGTCGGAAAGCGGGATGTCGCTCCACTCGAAACGCGGCTCGCCGATGACGACTTCGACCTCCCCCCCGAGATTCTCGCCGCCGAGGCGTCCGCCAGCGCTGTCGATGGTTCGGGCACCGGTCAGCTGGACGACGCAGCGGGTCGCGTTGCCGCAGCTTTCGACCTCGCCGCCGTCGCTGTTCCAGATGCGCATCCTCAAGTCGGCGCTTTGGCTTGGCTCAAGGACAATCAACTGGTCGCAGCCAACGCCGGTGCGGCGGTTGGCAATGGCACGTGCAAGCGCTGGCGTGACATCGAACGGCGCGCTTCGCGCGTCGATGATCACGAAGTCGTTGCCGAGCCCGTGCATCTTGTGGAAGCGCTGCTTCACTGCGCCGGGACCAACTCCGGCGATCGGGCGCGCATCGGTCCGATCACCTGCTCGGCGAAGCGGTCCATCTCCTCGGCCTGCGGACTCATCTGGAGGAGCAGGAGATCGAGCCCGGCCGCCTCATATTCCTCGATCCGCTCGCGGATCTGTTCAGGCGTCCCGACAAAATTCGGGCGTAAGCCCCTGTTGGAAACGGAATATTCCTGGAGCTTGAGCTCGCGCTCGAGTTCGGTGCCCGATAGCCATTGCTCGAAATTGTCGAACCCCTTTGGCGGCTCGGGCGGCATCTGGGTGACCCGGGCGAGTTCCCGTTTCGCCTGGGCCTCGCTATCGCGCACGATCGCGAACGCGGCCATGCCATATTGCATGCGTCCCTTGCCGGCGCGGGCGCGTCGTTCCTCCATGTCGGCGATCTTGGGCTTGATCGCATCGACGGGATCGCCATGCATCACATAGGCATCGCAGAGCGTCGCAATCATCGTCTTGGCAGCCTCGCTCTCGCCGCCCGCGTAAACGGTCGGCCAGGGCTGATGGACCGGCTTTGGCTCGCAGATGGCATCGGTGAGCTTGTAGCGCTCGCCATCGAAGCTGAAGCGATCCTTGGTCCAAAGGCCCTGCACCACCTGGAGCCACTCGCTCGTGCGCGCGTACCGATCGTCGTGCTGGTCGAACTGCAAGCCATATTGCGTCGCTTCGTCGGCCCACCAGGAGGAGACGACGTTGAGCGCGAGAC
>DATIQO010000103.1:0-12124 GCA_035470745.1 Sphingomicrobium sp.
CACGGTCGTTCGGTTCGACATCCCGAGCTTACGCTGGCGGTCGCGGATCATAATGTTCCGACCCTGCACCGGACGGCCGGGGTGGCTGGAATCTCCGATCCTGCGAGCCGCGCGCAGGTCGAAGCCCTGGAACGGAACACGGCAGCATTCGGCATACCATACATCCCTCTCACTGATCGCCGACAGGGCATTGTCCACATAATTGGTCCAGAGCTGGGTCTAACTTTGCCGGGAATGACTATAGTCTGCGGCGATAGTCATACTTCGACTCACGGTGCATTCGGAGCACTCGCTTTCGGGATTGGTACCAGCGAGGTCGAACATGTGCTTGCCACCCAGACGCTGGTTCAAGCTCCGTCCCGCACGATGCGCGTCATGGTTGTAGGATCGCTCAGCAGCGGCGTCACTGCGAAGGACCTTATACTCGCCGTGATTGGGCAGATTGGAGCGGGCGGCGCCGTCGGGCACGCGGTCGAGTTTGCGGGTGAAGCGATCCAGTCGCTCGACATGACCGGCCGTATGACTGTCTGCAACATGTCGATTGAGATGGGCGCGCGCGCTGGCTTGATCGCTCCGGACGAAACGACCTTCGAGTGGTTGCGTGGCCGGCCCTTCGCTCCCCAAGGGAAAGCGTTCCAAGAGGCGTGCAAAAGATGGAGGACGCTTCGCACTGACGTCGGCGCCAGCTTCGACCAGCAGTTCACCATCGACGCCGCCGCGGTCGCGCCGATGGTAACTTGGGGCACGAGTCCGGAAGCCGTGACTACGGTCGACGGACGAGTCCCGGACCCCTCGCAGATCGCGGAAGTCGGCCGGCGACAGGAGCTCGAGCGGATGCTTGCCTATATGGGATTGGCGCCGGGTCAGCCGATCGAAGGCACTTCGATCGATCAAGTGTTCATCGGCAGCTGCACAAACGCGAGGCTCGAAGACTTGAGATCCGCTGCAGCCGTTGCACGGGGTCGTCACGTCGCAGCTGGAACGCGCGCGCTGGTGGTTCCGGGCTCAGGACAGGTGAAAGCAGCCGCGGAGGCCGAAGGGCTTGATCGTGTTTTCATGCAAGCGGGCTTCGAGTGGCGCGATTCTGGCTGTTCCATGTGCATCGGCCTCAATGAGGATCGGCTGGCGTCGGGCCAACGCTGCGCGTCGACGTCGAATCGCAACTTCGAAGGACGGCAGGGTCCTGGCGGGCGGACGCATCTGATGAGTCCTCCAATGGCTGCTGCCGCGGCAATTGCAGGCCGCATTGTAGATGTTCGGAGCTTCTCTCGGTGAGGTCTTTCGTTCGTGACACGGGAATCGCGGCCCCGCTGCCGCTCGCGAACGTCGATACCGATCAGATAATCCCAAGCCGGTTCCTCAAAGGGGTCACGCGCGACGGTCTCGGTCGTGGGCTTTTCGCGGACATGCGTTACCGGACTGACGGCAGCGAGAACGATGAGTTCGTGCTCAACAAGGCTCCTTGGCGTGAGGCCAAATTCCTCGTTGCGAGGGCAAACTTCGGCTGCGGCTCAAGTCGTGAGCATGCCCCTTGGGCTTTGTCTGGCTTCGGTATCAGGGCGGTGCTGGCGCCGAGCTTCGGCGATATCTTTGCCAACAATTGCGTCAGGAACGGCCTTCTTCCCGCCGCGCTTGCCAGTGAAGACATCGAGCGCATCCTCGAGGTGTGTGCCAGTCCCAAGGATGCGACTTTGACTGTCGACCTTGATTCCCAGCGGGTGACGAATTCTCTTGGCGAAGAGTTCGTGATGACAATTCAGCCTTTTCATCGTCATGCGCTGCTGGAAGGAATCGACGAAATCTCGCGTTCCTTGAAGCAACTTCCTGCCATCGAGGAGTTCGAGAAAGCTCACCTTCGAAACGTGCCTCCCATCCCTCCCTGGGATCAGTGGCCGCTTGTCGATCGCTAGAACTTGTAGCCGAGCTCAACGCCCACCCGCCGACGGCCGCCCGGCGAGATGAATGACCCGCCGAACTCGATCGCAGGTATGACCTCGTTCAAATATTTCTTGTCCAAGAGATTTTCGACGAAGGCGTAGGCTTTCCAGGATTTGCCCTCGAGGCCGGCGCGGGCGTTGACTATTCCGAACGCGTCACGACGGTTCACATCATAGCGGGCGTTGCCCACGAAACCTGGCAGTCCGAGAGCACTGATTGGCAGGAGCGCTGAAAACAAGGTCGGCCGCTCTTGGTTCTGGACAGTGTGGAACCACGTCGGGCCCGTCAGCCTGTAATCGGCCCGCACCACAAAGTTCGCCCAGCTTGCCATCGGAAGCGACAGCTGCGTGCCCAAGTTGAGAGTGTAATCAGCGGTATAAGGCGACTTGTTGCCGACAGTGTACGGACGTGAGGAGTTCTTCTTGATCTCGCTATGGGTGATGTCGCCCGACCCGAACACTGTCCATCCGCGCATCAGACGCGCGTTGAGATTGAGCTCGACGCCTTTCAGGTCAACACGATCGATGTTGGAAACGACGCGCAGAAGTCCAAAGCTGCCAACGAAGAACTCAAAGAACTGCATGTCACGAACACGCGTGTAGTAAGCGGCGGCGTCATAGGTCAGTCGTCCATCGAGGAACGACCCTTTAATACCGGCCTCGAAGGCGCTCGAACGCTCCTTGCGGTAGTTGTCCTGCACGTTGACGTTTGCGTCGATCGTCCCCGGAACAACGCCGTTGTTAAAATTGAAGTCGATAATTGCGGCGGAGCCACTGTTGTTGAATCCGCCCGACTTAAATCCGACGCCCCAGTTGGCGTAGATATTGGTCGCCGCGTTGGGCCGGTAACTGATCGAGAGTTTCGGTTCGAGTTGACGATACGTCTTGCTCTGGTCCGCGATCGGGCCGTTCGCCTGCCCAGGGTTCAAAGGTCCGCCGGTAATTGGGTCGGACACCAGTGGCACTTCGTTCGAGACGTGCCGCGCCTCGATGTCGTAACGCAGAGCCAGTCCGAGCTTGAGCTGGTCAGTCGCGCTCCAATCCGCAGATCCAAATCCGGCGTAGACGTTCGTGTGGAAACGGTCAGCAAACAACTGTGACGTGGGATTCGTGGTGTCGGGACCGTTGTAGAGGTTCTTGATGACGCCTTTACCCAGATCGGCCCCCAGACTCACTCCGACCAAACGGTTGATGTGGAGATAATACCCCCCGAACTGCCACGACAGCCGCCCGTGTGTGTTCGATGCCAGCCTGACCTCAGCGCTCCAGTCCTTCTGATCTCGGACCTGGAATTGTGTGCCGTCACATGTGGTTGGGGAGTAAGCGCCAAAGGTGGACCCATTGGCAGGCGCAAAAATGAATGGAACTGGGATCTGGCCTATGAAACCCGGCTGATTGATTGGGAAGCCTGTCAGCGCTGCAGTCGACGCGAAACAAGCATTAGAGACCGCAATGTTCGTTGGGTTGGGCGGAGCGCCCAGCACGGGCGCGATATAGCGCGCGAAATCGGCCGAGGTCCCGTCCGCAACGAGGTTCTGCTTCACGTTTGAATATAATGTCCACGCGATGAGCTTGGCGGGGCCGAAATCATGCTCGATCTTCGCGGATGCCTCGAACGTCTTCTGGTCGTTGGTTGGCTTGATGTTCGAGTAGAAGTGGAACGGGTGTTTGTTCACGTCCTCGTAGAAGGCGGGATTGACTGCCGCGAAGTACGGAAGGTGGAATGAGGAATTGAAAGCGATCGACGCGCCGTCGAAGCGGGCGTAGCGCGCCTTCACGTCCAGCTCGGTCGCAGGATCGAGTTTCGCCACGACCCGGCCGTCGATGCCATATTCCTTCTCGTTGTCGACGCAGTTACAGTCGAGGAAGAAGTTGTGGTAGAAGCCATCGCTGTGTCGGTAGTTCGCCGACAGCACGGCGCCGATTGTCGGGGTGATTGGCCCGGCGACATAGCCGCGCGCTTCATAGGTGTTGTCTTGCGCCGCTATGCCGGTGACCGCGCCTTCAACGACATCGCCCGGTTTGACAGTCGTTAGAACCATGGCCCCCGCCGCCGCATTCCGGCCGTACAGGGCCCCCTGCGGTCCCTTCAGCACCTCGACCTGTCGAAGCGTGCCCTGCGCCTGATTCAGTTGAGCGGTGTTGGTCTTCAGGATGCCATCTACAACCAGCGCAACCGAGCTTTCCGCGTCGCGCGCTCCGTTGATGCCACGGATGTTGATCTGCGTATCGCCGACCTCTGCAGTGCCGGTGACCACCGTTACGCCCGGGGTTAGCGCGACCACGTCCTGGACGCGCGTTGCTCCGGTTTTTGCCAGTGTGTCGGCCGTTAGGACGGTGACCGACGCAGGCACGTCGATCAGTCGCTCTGACTGACGTCGGGCAGTTACGATGATGGTGGTTTGATCTTCCGCCGGCTGCGTCGCGGCTGGCGGGCCGGCCGGGGCGTCCTGGGCCGACGCGGGGGTGGCGGCGAGCGCGGCGATCGCGCAACCGGAGGCTAGTGCGATCCTGTGGCCCCTGTTTGTCATCGCGTCCCCCTTCTTCCTAAGCCGGCCGTGTCAAACTGCAGCAGTCAGGAAGGGCTCTCACGGAGCGCTGACCACCACTCAGAACGCGATCCAACGGGCCCACGGGCACTAACCGCTAAAAGAATCCCCGGCCCCCTTTTCGGACATTGCCCTTTCAATGGGTGGTCTAATGTATACAAAATGGTCCCGTCAATATGCTTGCCGCTTATCTCAAGTTCGATAAGGAGCGGGTTATGTCGCGCGCATCGGACCGAGCCTATTCCGAGATCCGAAGTCTGATCCTATCGGGTGACGCGCCCCCTGGTGCGCCCCTCCGCGAAGAGCAATTGGCGGAGTTGTGCGGAGTTTCGCGAACGCCCGTGCGCGATGCCCTGCGCAGACTCGAGGCTGAGCTTTACGTCGTGCGGACAGAGAGCCAGCGAACCTTCGTCGCTGACTGGAGTCGTGAGGATGTCGAAGAGATGTTTGCCCTCCGGGCGATGCTCGAAGCCCATGCCGCGCGCCGTGCTGCCGAACGTATGTCGGACGAGCGGCTAGGCCACCTGATTCGCTGCAATGAGGCGATCGAAGTTGCCGTTAGCAAGGCCGACCCTGATGTTGTCGAATTCCTTGATTGCAACCGCGAGTTTCATGCATCGATCATTGAGGCGGCGAACTCACCACGGCTGACCGCCACTCTCGCAACCCTCGTCGAGCAGCCAGTCGTACGCCGGACGGCGATGCAATATGGCCGCACCCAGCTCGAACAATCGGCCAGGGAACATCGGGAACTCCTGAATGCCTTCGCGGCCCGTGATCCGGAATGGGCACAGGCCGTCATGACCGGACACATTCGTCGTGCCTTTCACGCTTTCACCGCCCGTTTCTCTCAGGAGAGCGAGCGCAAGTAGTCCAGGATTTGTTCGCTGGTCACGATATCGGCATATTTGGCGCCAAGATCGAAAAGATTTGCGTTGTGGATAGCGGGGTCGCGGTCGCCGCATGCGTCCCGCACGACGAGCGGCGTGAATCCGTAGCATAGAGCATCCAACGCGCTCGCCCGAACGCACCCCGAAGTGGTCAGTCCCGCCACGATGACGGTGTCGACCCCCAGCGCTTTCAACCGATCAGCCAGATCCGTTCCGAAAAACGCGCTTGGAAACTGTTTCGTCACGACCACGTCCCCCGCAGCGGGTGCGAGCTCGGGCGTGAAGGCGCCTAGCGGATTACCCTTTTCCCAGCAGGAGAGACCGGCGATCTTCTTTCGGAACAGTCGCGCTGGCTCAGCCTCTTTGTCCGCGGGATATTCCACCCGCGTAAAGATCACCGGAAATCCCCGCCGCCGCGCCTCGAGCGCGAGGCCCGCCGCGCGTTGCCGAACATCATCCACCGGTGCTCGGAGGGGCGAATCATCGTCGAAATAGCAGCGCGCGAAATCGACTAGGAGCAGTGCCGGCCGGCGTCCCCACGGCAGGCTCCCGCCAAATCCCGCGGCAGCATAATCCTCTGCGATCGAATTGCGGGCCTCAGTCATATCGCGTGAATGGCGAGCTCCGGCGCGCTATACAAGGCCGGACCCTGTTTGTATACAAATCGGCATGACTCGCTTGGTTGACATCATCGAGGTTTCACCGCGTGACGGCTTGCAGAATGAAAGCGCACAGCTCTCAACTTCCCAGAAGCTGGAGCTGATTGAGCGCGCCATTCTCATGGGGGCCCGGCGGATTGAAGTGACGAGTTTCGTCAACCCCCGCCTCGTCCCCCAGATGGCCGATGCAGAAGCGGTCGTCGCTGGCCTCCCAGATCGTCGAGACGTGCGCTTCATTGGACTCTGCCTCAATGAACGCGGTGTCCAGCGCGCCCTTGCGGCGAGCGCCGAGAGTGGCCGTGGTCTCGACGAAATCGGCTGTGTCCTCGTCGCTACCGACAGCTTCGGCATTGCAAACCAAAATCAAACCGTCACCCAAGGGCTCTCAGTCAATCGGGCGATGATCAAAGCCGCGAAGGCAAGCGGCCTCAATGCGCAAGTGACGATTGCGGGCAGCTTCGGCTGTCCCTTCGAGGGGCCCGTGTCGGAGGATCACGTCATCGGCCTGGCAGAGGCGATGGTTGACGCTGGCGCCGAGGAAGTCGCGTTTGCCGACACCGTCGGCGTCGCTGTTCCAACCCAGGTGGCGAGCATGATCAATACCGCACGTAAGCGCTTCGGCGAGACGGTTCCGATCAGGGTTCATCTCCATGATACACGGGGCATGGCCACCGCGAACGCATGGGCCGCGTGGCAAGAAGGGTGCACTCGGTTTGATAGCGCGATCGGCGGGCTGGGGGGCTGTCCGTTTGCGCCCAAGGCGGCGGGGAATGTCGCGACTGAGGAGTTGATTTACATGTTCGAGCGGTCGGGCATTTCGACGGGCCTCAGCTTGCAGGAGGCGCTCGCTGCGAACGCTTGGCTTGCCGAAGCGATGGGGCGGCCGCTGCCCAGTCGTGTCGGTCGCGCGGGAGACTTCCTCCCTCAGGCGCAACATCAAAGGGAGTGTGCATGAGCTATCGTCTCGGAGTCGATGTCGGCGGCACTTTCACGGACCTTCTGGTCATTGACGATGAGAGTGGCCGAACCTGGCGCGACAAGGTTCCCTCGACACCGCACGACCCATCCCAGGCTGTCATCGAGGGAGCGCGCCAGGTGTGCGCACAAGCCGGCGTCGGCGCTGAAGCACTGTCGCTCTTCCTTCACGGGACCACAGTCGCCACGAATGCAGTTCTCGAACACAAGATCGCCCGCGTCGGCCTGATTGTCACCGAGGGCTATCGCCACCTTCTGCAAATCGCGCGAAGCCTGGTTCCGGGCGGCCTCGCCGCATGGATCGTCTGGCCCAAGCCGGAGCCGATGGCGCCGCTTGAAGCGACGATTGAGGCTGTCGAGCGCATCGGCGCGAACGGAGAGATCATTCGCTCTTTGGATGAGGCGGCGCTGCGGCGTAGTTTGAGCAGGCTGAAAGAAGAACAGGTAGAAGCAATCACCGTCTGCCTGATCAACAGCTATCTCAACGATGCGCACGAACGGCGTGTCGCGGAAATCGTCGGCGAAGAGCTTCCTGGGATTCCGGTCAGTGTCTCGGCCGATATCTTGCCCGAAATGCAGGAGTATGAGCGGGCATTGACCACGGTTGCCAACAGCGCCGTCAGGCCGACGGTCTCGCGTTACGTTGGGAATCTCGAGAGCGAGCTGAGCGGGTGGGGGAGCGACGCCAAGCTTAGCCTCCTGCGCTCGGACGGCGGTCTGATGTCTGCGGACAAGAGCCGCGCAGCACCCGTCAACCTTCTGATGTCGGGACCAGCGGGCGGGGTGGCTGGCGCTGTCTGGGTCGCCAAAAACAGTGGTCATCCCAACGTCCTGACACTGGACATGGGGGGGACGTCCACTGACGTCGCCCTGATAGAAAACTATCAGCCTCGGCTTCGACGGGAGACAAGTGTCGGCCATCTCACGGTTCGCGCATCCTCGCTGGATGTGAAGACGGTCGGTGCTGGAGGTGGCTCGATCGCGAGTGTCCCTGAGCTTACGAAGGCGCTGCGCGTAGGACCACAATCGGCCGGTGCGGTGCCGGGACCCGCTGCATATGCGCGGGGTGGCGAGGAGCCCACGGTTACCGACGCAAATGTCGTTTTGGGGTACCTGCCCGAAAACCTGCTCGGCGGCACGTTCCGGCTTGATCGTGAAGCCTCAAAGCGCGCCGTCCAGAAGGTTGCGGACGCACTTGGGCTTTCCTTGATGGAGGCGGCGGCCGGCATTGTTTCAATCGTCAACGAAACCATGTTCGGCGCGCTTCGCCTGGTCTCGGTGCAGCAAGGTTACGACCCGCGCGATTTCGCCTTAATGGCATTCGGGGGAGCTGGCCCACTTCACGGCAACGCAATGGGCATGCTGATGGGCAGCTGGCCAGTGATCATCCCACCCTCACCTGGGGTCCTGTGCGCCTACGGTGATGCGACAACGCGTTTGCGGGTTGACGCGCAGCGCAGTTTCAATCGTCTCGTCACGACTACCACCGACGATGAAGTGAAGTCGGTGATCGCCGAAATCCTTGCCCAGGTAACCGCCGAACTCGAGGCGGAGGGCGTTCCCAAAGCCGACCAGGAACACCGCATCGAAATCGATATCCGGTACTCAGGACAAGCTTTCGAGGTGCCGTTGATCATGATCGATGGCGAGCAAATCGCCGATCTCGTCGACAGATTCGATGCGGAACATCTGCGCCTCTTCACGTTCAACCTTCCCGTTCCCCAAGAGCTCGTGAACATTCGCGCAATCGCGCTCGGCAAGGCGGCAAACGTCCGCGCCGAGCCCATCGCTAAGGGCAACGGCGATCCGTCGGCGGCGAAGCTCTACGATCATAAATTATGGATGGACGGACGCGAGCAGGATGCGATGATCTACGAGCGGCCACGATTGCGTGCCGGCGACCGAATTGCTGGCCCGGCAATAATTGTCGAAATGGATTCTACGACGCTCGTCCATAGTCGTCACGTCGCCGTGGTCGACGACTTCGGCAACATCCTGATCAATCCGGAGGGCCGCTGATGGGCGCGCGGATCATTCAGACGAACGATACACCGTTCGCGACAGTCGAGATCGACCCTGTCACGCTCGACATCATCGAGAACGCGCTGCGAAACGCGCGGATCGAAATGGATGCGACGCTCGTGCGCACGGCAATGTCGCCGGGCATCAGAGAGCAGGGCGATGCCTTTCCGCTAATTGCCAACCCTGCCGGCAAGATGATCGTAGGTCAGTTCGGTAGCTTCATCGATGGGTTTCTCAGGGCGTACGACGGTACGATCGAGGAAGGCGATATGATCTTCCTCTCGGATCCTTATAGCTGCGAGGGCGCCATCAGCCATTCGAATGACTGGCTGGTGCTTCTTCCGGTCTTTCGCGGCGGTCGGCTGGTCGCTTGGACCGCCATGTTCGGTCATCAGTCGGACATTGGCGGGAAGGTCGCCGGTTCAATGCCCATCGATGCACGCGCAATCTTCGAAGAAGGCGTGCGCATACCCCCAGTCAAGATCTACGCGAGAGGGATTTATAACGAAGACCTCATTAAGCTCGTCATGCATCAGACCCGGAAGCCCGATTGGTGCGCCGCTGACCTCAATGCCCTCATTGCTTCCTGCCGCGTTGCTGCGCGCCGTGTGGACGAAATGTGCTCTCGGTTCGGTGAAGACGTTTTCATCTCTGCGACGCAAGCTCTTCTCGATCGCAACTATCGTGCAATGAAGGCCCTGATCCAGTCGTCGGTCGGCACCGATCCAGTCAGCTTCGAGGATTATGTTTGCGACGATGGCGTCGGCTATGGTCCTTACAAAATAGCCTGCACGATGCATCGCGAAGGGGACAAGGTGGTCCTCGATTTCGCCGGTACCGATCCACAGTCCGCGGCATCGATCAATTTCTATCTGAACGAGAACATGTTCAAGATGTTCTTCGGCATCTACATGATCATGGTCTTCGACCCGCAGATCATGTTCAATGATGGGTTCTATGACCTGATCGACGTACGCATACCGGAGGGCAGCCTGTTAAAGCCGCGCTATCCCGCGGCGCTATCCGGACGAACGCATGCGCTTGGCCGAATATTTGACATCTTGGGGGGGCTCCTGGGCCAGCGCACGCCTGAGTTCTTGTGCGCCGCAGGCTTCAGTTCGTCGCCGCATCTCATGTACTCCGGGCGAGACGCAAAGGGCGATTGGTTTCAGTTGTTTCAGATAGGCTTCGGCGGGATTCCCGGGAAGCCTTTCGGCGACGGGCCGGATGGCCACTCCCTCTGGCCTGGCTTCACTAACGTCCCCAATGAATTTCTGGAGCGCTATTTCCCGCTTCGTATCGAACGCTACGAAGCGCTCCCGGACACCGGCGGCGCCGGCAAGTTCCGTGGTGGCAACGGCATTCTCATGAGCTACCGCTTCCTGGCATCGGGTACGGTGTCCATCCACGACGACCGCTGGTTTACGTACCCGTGGGGCGTCAACGGCGGGAAACCTGGAAGTCGCGCGCGGAAGATTCTCGAAAAGGCCGACGGATCGAAGACCGCGGTGCCCAACAAGAAGGACAGCCTTGCTGTAGAGGAAGGCGATATGCTGCACTTCATCACGTGGGGCGGCGGCGGATGGGGTGATCCCCTGGAGCGCGATCCGGCGCTGGTTGCGAAGGAAGTGCGGCAGGGCCTGGTAACGGTCGAGGGAGCTCGTCAGTACGGAGTCGTCTGCGATGACGAAGGACGTCTCGATACGGCGGAGACCGACCGGCTGCGCACTCACATCCTCAGCGAGCCGCGCAGCAACGAGCTGTTTGACCGAGGGGGCACGATCGAGCAGCTGCGAGAACGCTGCGAGATCGAGACCGGGTTGCCGCCGCCCATGTCCCCGGTCTGGGTGGGGCTTGCTGCTGAGTGAGCGACGTGTTGCCAAATACCGGGCCGCTCAAGGACATCCGTGTCATTGAGATGGGACAACTCATAGCCGGACCATTTTGCGGTCAACTCCTCGGTGACATGGGCGCCGAAGTGATCAAGATCGAGCCACCGGTCACGACCAAAAGCAAGGGTGGCGACCCCATGCGGGATTGGGGTCGCGGCGATTACCCTTTGTGGTGGGAAGTGGTCGGACGCAATAAGCGCAGCGTCACGGCCAACTTGCGTGTACCTGAAGGCCAGGCTCTCGCTCGGCGGCTCATCGCCACGGCTGACATCGTTATCGAGAACTTCCGTCCCGGAACGATGGAGAAGTGGGGGCTATCCCCTGATACGCTCCAGGCGGACAACCCTGCGCTCATTATTGTTCGCGTCTCGGGCTACGGCCAAAGCGGTCCGTATTCGGAGCGTGCGGGTTTTGGTGGCATCGGCGAGGCGATGGGCGGCTGGCGCAATCTCGTCGGCGATCCAGACCGGCCGCCAAGCAGAATGGGGATATCGATCGGCGATAGCCTCGCTGCGACTTACGGATGCATGGGCGCGCTCGCAGCATTACACCATCGCGACCGGACGGGCGAAGGCCAGGTCGTCGACAGCGCCCTCTACGAGGCGGTGTTACAGGTGATGGAAAGCCTGATTCCGGAATATTCGGTCGCTGGGTACACCCGCCAAAGGTCAGGGAGCAAACTGCCCGGTATTGCCCCGTCGAATGTTTACCGCTGTAAAGACGGCGAGCTGCTAATCGGCGCAAACCAAGACAGCGTCTTCGCGCGCCTCTGCGAAGCTATGGGCGAACCTGAGCTGGCTCGTGACCCTCGTTATGCAGATCACCTTTCGCGCGGTCAGAACCAGGATGAGCTGGATGCGCGGATCGATGAATGGACTGCGACACAGACAGTCGATGAGGTAGAGAAGCTGATGCATGCCCATGCGATTCCTGCTGGGCGCGTCTATACGCCTGCGGACATGCTCAATGATCCCCATTATCGCGCGCGAAATGCAATTATCGACGTCGCTCATCCCCGCTGGAAAAACTTGAAGATGCAGAGCGTCTTCCCGAGGCTATCGAAGACACCCGGTTCAGTCCGCACCATCGCGCCTCAATCGCCCGGAGAGGACAATGAACAGGTGTACGGAAAGCTCTTGGGGCTCGATCGGACGCAGATTGAAGAATTGCGCGCCCGCGAAGTGATTTAGCTGCCAAATC
>DATIQO010000104.1:0-2068 GCA_035470745.1 Sphingomicrobium sp.
TCTTCGGTGCGATCGATGCGATGAAGCTTCGCTCGAGCCTCACGCTTTTCGATCGCGTCCGCCCGCATCAGCTGTTTGGGCGGGCGCTGTTGAACTTCTTCGGCGGCGCAAGGGACGAACTGACGCTCGCACTTTTGGACCGCGAGCGGTAATCAGGAAGAAACTGGGGAGTCGGATCAATGAACAAGCTTCTGTTCGCGTTCGCTGCGATGAGCATCATGGCAACGCCTGCCACTGCCGCCCTCAAGGTCGGCGACAAGGCTCCCGATTTCACCACGACCGGGGCAGTCGGCGGCAAGGAGTTCAAGCTTCATCTTGCAGACCAGCTCAAGAAAGGGCCGGTTGTCCTCTATTTCTTCCCCAAGGCGTTCACGAGCGGCTGCACGGCTGAGGCCCACGCGTTCAGCACCTCGATCAGCGACTTCAAGAAGGCCGGCGCGCAGGTTGTCGGCATGTCGGGCGACGACCTCAAGACCCTGCACGACTTTTCCACGAGGGAATGCCGCAGTGCTTTCCCGGTCGCGACGGCAAGCCCGCAAATTCAGAAGGCGTATGACGTTGCCTGGGCCGCGCATCCGGGCATCACCACGCGCACTTCATACGTGATCGACCGCCGCGGCACGATCGTGATGGTGCACGACGACCTCGACTTCAGTCAGCACGTGGTGAAGTCGCTGACAGCGGTCCAGTCATTGAAGCACCGCTAGTCGCCTGAGCTTCAGCGGTTCGTCGATTCCTTCTCGACGAATTTGCTGAACCGGCTTTCCTCCGCCGGATCGTGGAGGAACGCGAGGTCGTTCCTGTCGAAAATTTCGAAGAACTCGTTCCAGGTGATGCGATGGAGCCGGTCGTCATCGTTGCCGCCCGGCTCGTCATAATCGATGCGGAGCAGGCCGCCTGCAACGCGTTCGCGGTTGTTCTCGGTCGCGGCAACCACCGCCGGATGTCCGCCGCGCTTCTCTACCCACCTGCGGATTTCCTCATGATCGGTCGTGGATTTTGCGCTCGACATGTCGCTCTCCCTTGCGAGTGACGGATAGATGCCCAAAAAATGATTGGGGCGCAGGGACGGTTCCCACTTCCACAGCTTTGCTGAACAACATTGGGAACCGTTGGCGTTCCGGTTCGCTGTTGCGCCGCCCGACACATGTTAGGAAGGCCCAAAATGAAGACCCGGATCACACTCACCGCTGCGGCAATTGCCGCGCTGACCGCCTGCAGCGGAAACAATAATGCGAATAACGCAGCGGCGACGAACGTGGCCACGAACATGGGCACGAACCTCAATGCGGGCGCGACCAACGCCGTCGGCATGAACGCGACCGACATGAATGCCACGGATATGAACGCGACGACGAACAGCGGCGTGACCGACGTCAACGCGACCGGGAACGCGACCGGCAACAAGCTCTGATCCGGCAAGAGCACGCGCCGGACGGGGCCCCTTCGCGCCTGCGGTCCCGAAGTGGGGGACGTTACGCCTAGCCGCGATCGCGGCGCAGGTGATCCAGCCACTATCGAGGACGTCTCCCGCATCTGGGGGGACAACGAACCGATGTACGCCGGTCTAGGCTGGAACAGGGGCTGCTTCGAGGGGGCCGATGCCCGCCGCCTCTCCGCGCGAGTAAGTGCCAATGAGGACGCCGGCAGCCAGCACGCGACCCCGAAGATGATCGGTGAAATCGCGCCGACCGGGGCTCGGCCTCACATCGCTTCCATCCGCCCTCTTCCGTAGCGCCAGCAACTGGAACACATAATGATGTGGCCCATGCCCCGTCGGTGGGTCGGGCGGAAGCCATCCTTCCGAGAAATAGGAATTCAGGCCGACGTCCTTGCCGGCCGAGCCGTCGCCGTCGGGCTGGATCGCTCCCTCCGCTAGGCCGCCAAGAGCCGGATCGATATTGACCACGAGCGCGTGGACGAGCGGCCGAGGAGTCGGCGCGTCGGGATCTTCGACAATCAGCGCTAGGCTTGACGTGCCTTCGGGCACGCCGCTCCACAGGAGTGGCGGCGACACTCCCTTGCCGTCTGCCGTAAAGCGCTGCGGAAGGCGTGCGCCATTGGAAAA
>DATIQO010000105.1:0-5418 GCA_035470745.1 Sphingomicrobium sp.
CGGCATCGCTCGCGCGCTCGTCCTTTCCAGTCTCGCGCTGATTTCCGCGGCGAAGGAACGACGCCTGGCGATCCCGCCACAACTGCCGAAGACCTTTGTCAGCGTGCTCATCCCCGCGTTCAACGAGGAACGGGTGATCCAGCGGTCAGTCGCGCAGGTCCTCGCCAGCGAGAACGTCGAACTCGAAGTCATCGTCATCGACGACGGTTCCGCCGACCGGACATCGGAAATTGTCGAGAGCAAGTTCGGCGCCGAGCCGCGGGTTCGCCTGATCCGGCTCGAAAATGGCGGCAAGGCCCGCGCGCTCAACCATGGTCTTGCAATCGCCCGGAGCGATTTGGTCATCGCGCTCGATGCCGACACCCAGTTCGAGCCGACCACGATCGCGCGCCTTGCACGTTGGCTGGTTGCCGATCCGGGCCTCGGCGCCGTTGCCGGCAATGCCAAGGTCGGCAACCGCGTGAACATCGTCACCAAGTGGCAGGCGCTCGAATATGTGACGGCGCAGAATGTCGAACGGCGCGCGCTTGCGCGTCTTGGCGCGATGACCGTCGTGCCGGGCGCCGTCGGCGCATGGCGCAAACAGGCGATCGTGGACGTCGGCGGCTACCCGCCGGATACGCTAGCGGAGGACCAGGACCTCACAATCGCCGTTCAACGTGCCGGCTGGCGCGTTGCCTATGACCAGAGCGCGGTTGCCTGGACCGAGGCTCCCCAGAGCCTCAGGCAGCTTGCACGGCAGCGCTTTCGCTGGGCGTTCGGGACGATCCAGTGCGTTTGGAAGCACAAGGCTATCCTTCTGACCGGAAAGCCGCGCGGCCTTGCTCTGGTCGGGCTGCCGCAGACAATCCTCTTCCAGCTCATGTTCGCGCTCATTTCGCCGATCATCGACCTCTCGCTGATCGTGAACGTCATCAGTACCGTCACGTCCATCCACGAGCACGGCTACACGGCGGTCAAGGGCGACCTCCAGCATGTTGCGATCTTCTGGCTGCTGTTCGCGGCAATCGATCTCACCGCCGGCCTCATCGCGATGGCGCTCGAGCGCCGCGAGGACTGGAAACTGATGGTATGGCTCATCCCGCAGCGCATCGGCTATCGGCAGGTCATGTACTATGTCGTCATCAAGGCGCTCGTCCAGGCGCTGAGGGGACCGCGGGTCGGCTGGTCGAGCATCGCAAGGTCAGGTGAAGTGCATGTCGGTCGCAAACGCGCCGCGCGATGAGCAGGCGTGAAGGCGGGCTCGGACAGGCGTTCGGAGGCTCCAGCGCGCTCCTGCCCGTTTTCGCGGCACGAGCATTTCCTGGTCGGCGCGCTCGATGAACGGCGCGAACCCGCTTCAGCCAGCGCATCGGACATGATCAGCGGCCGAGGCGCTGCGCCCTTGCCTCGAGGTAACCGAACAATGCCCCGATTTCGCCATCCGTCATGTGACTGAGGTCGTCTCTTGCAATCGAGCTCATGAGCTTGAGCTTGCGGCCACCCGGCGGGACACCTGTTCGCATCAGCTTCGTGAATGCCGCACGATCATAGGCTCCGGCGACCATCAGGTCCGGAGCAACCACGCCTGGCTCGGGCTCTCCGCCAGTCAGATCCGGGCCATGACATTCGGCGCAATTTGAAGCGGCGATATGGCGACCGGCCGAAAACTGTGCGCCAAGATCGAGCGGTAGCCTTCGTGCATAATCGCGAACGAGCTCGGGCTGCGTCTGGAACTTGCCGGTGACGAGGCCGAGGCGCCCGAGCGGACCGACTTCGCGCGGCGGCATCGGCTCTCCTCCGACAGGCAGCGCGCGAATGGCAGCGATCAAGGCCGCAAGCTCATCGTCGTCGAGGCGCGAAAAGGTCGCCGAAGGCATTGCCACCAAGGCGCGGCCGTCCGTCCCGACCCCTTGCCGGATCGCGCGTGCCAGCCGCTCGTTGCTTGCGCTTGCCGCCACCAAGGTCAGATTTGGCGCATAAAGCCGGGCGATCCGCGGCTCGTCGAACAGGATCGCACCGCGCAGACCTGCCCCGTGACAGTCAAGACAGCGCAGCACTCGAAGCATACGCGGCGCATCGGCAATCTGAGCGGCTGTGGGCTTTGCGAGACGTTCGGGATGCGTCTCGACCCTGGCGTTCAACTTGGCCGATGCGAGCAACCATATTGCGGTTCCCGCAACGAGCAGCGATCCGAGAAGAAAGGCAGCCGTATATCCGGCCCATCGAGCCAGTCTTGCCATTTGCTAACCCCCCGTTCCTCAGGAGATTAGCAAATGCCGGGGGCTACGGCGATGAGCCGCTGTGCCCCATGTCGTTCACGCCGGGGCGGATGCTCCGAGCGCCTATTTGGCCTTGTAGAGCGAGCACCAGCCTGAAGCGGATATCGTGCCGTCAACGAGCTTGCAGGACGATGGCGCCTGCCACAATGCGCAATTGTCGCACCTTAGCTTCCCTTTTGGGGTCGATTGGTAACTGACGGCCTTCTGCGGGATCTTGTTGGCCGCGAAGGCAGGGGTGCCAATCAGGCTCGCGCCGATCGCGGCGCCGCTCCCGACGGTAGCAACAAACAGGAAGTCCCGCCGCGACACGCGCGCTCTTGGGAAAGACGATTCCGCTGACATCGATAAACTCCTCACTAAAGTGTGCCTTGAGTGCGCCTCAGGGGCTCTCAGGGGAAATAAGTAGATTCCCCCATTTCGGCCGTTGCCGCTCTCAACAACAATCGCGCCAACCAGGGGGGTACGATTATGCCAGTCGCGTCCAGTTGCAAGGAAGAGAGTGCGCTGAGTTTCAAGTTGATCGGGGGACTGTCCGTCGTCGGTGCGGCGCTCATCGGTACGGCGGCCCTAATCACGCCGCACGCCGCGCGCGCGGTTCCGTCTTTTGCCCAGCAGACCGGGCAGCCATGCAAGGCCTGCCATGTCGGCGGCTTCGGTCCCGAGCTGACGCCCTTTGGGCGCGAGTTCAAGCTCGGCGGCTACACCCTAAGGGTGCACGGCGCAGTTCCTTTGTCGGCGATGGCCGTGGCGTCCTGGACGCACACCAATAAGGACCAGGATCCGGCGCCCGAACATTTCGGCCGCAACGACAATCTCGCGTTCGACCAGGGCAGCCTCTTCGTTGCCGGCGGCATCGGCTCGCACTTCGGCGGATTTGCGCAGCTCGTCACCTATGATGGAGTCGGACGGGCCTGGTCGTGGGACAATATCGACCTTCGCGCGGTCACCAACACCAAGCTCTTCGGTGCGGATTCGATCATCGGGCTCAGCCTCAACAACAGCCCGACGGTCCAGGATCCGTGGAATACGCTTCCGGCATGGGGCTTTCCATTTACCGACACCGCCGTTTCGCCGACTCCCGATGCCGGGGAACTCATCGACGACCCGCTTGCAGGCAATGTGATCGGGCTGACCGGCTACAGCTGGATCGGACACAAATTCTACCTCGAGGGCGGGGTCTATTCGAGCCCCTCGCGCGGAACGCTGGATTTTGTCGGCATGGATCCGACCGACCCCGGTTCGCTCCACGGCGTCGCGCCATACGGCCGGATCGCCTACCAGACGGACCTTGCCGGCGGCACGTTCGAGTTCGGCGGAAATATCCTCAACGCGGCGATTTATCCCGGGCGGGATCGCTCCAGCGGGTTTAGCGACCATTATACAGACTGGGGGCTCGACAGCTCATGGCTGAAGACAATCGGCCAGTCGGACTCGCTGACCGCCAACATCCGCTACGAACACGAACGCGGCGACCTTCGCGCGAGCTGCGCACTGGCGCTCGTCGGCGACGGCAGCGACGTCGACTGCGCGCACTATCATCTCAACGAATGGCGCGCCGCGGTTCGTTATACCTGGCACGACAAGGTGGGCTTCACCCTGTCGCCCTTCAGCATCACCGGGTCGCAGAACTTCAACCTCTATGGCGGCAACGGGCTGCCGGACAGCAGCGGCGTCATGGGGCAGATCGACTATACGCCCTGGGGAGCCGGCAATTCGCCGCTCGGACCAAGGTTCAATGCCCGCGTCGGCCTCCAATATACCGCCTACGGCAAGTTCAACGGCCGCCGCCACAATTTCGACGATGCGGGAGCCAATGCGACAGACAATAATGCGCTAAGGCTGTTCACCTGGATCGCCTTCTAGGTGAACCGCTTTAATCGAAGCCGACGAAGCAGAAGCTGAAACTGGGCTGGCGGCGGCCGCGCCGAATTGGCAAAGTGGCGAGGTGCCTGTCACCACGGTTGCAATGCTCACAGCAGGCGGCCTCGCCCCCTGCCTCTCCTCTGCCGTTGGCGGATTGATCGAGCAATATACGGCGGTCGCGCCGCGGGTTCGGCTCATTGCCTATCGCAACGGCTATGCCGGGCTCCTTAGCGGCGACTTCGCCGAGGTGACCGACGAGGTACGGGCGGTCGCCCACCGGCTGCATGCGTTCGGCGGCAGTCCGATCGGCAACAGCCGCGTCAAGCTCACCAATATCGACGACTGCGTCAAGCGAGGCCTCGTCCAGCCGGGCCAGAACCCGCTCCATGTCGCTGCCGAGCAGCTCAGCAGGGACGGTGTCGACGTCCTTCACACGATCGGCGGCGACGACACCAACGCGACAGCCGGCGAGCTCGCGGCATACCTCCGCGGCAACGGCTACCAGCTGACAGTGGTGGGGCTGCCCAAGACAATCGACAATGACATCGTGCCAATCCGCCAGTCGCTCGGCGCCCTTACCGCCGCCGAGCAAGGCGCCCTTTATGCCCGCAACATCATTGCCGAACACTCGTCGAACCCGCGGATGCTCATCGTCCACGAGGTGATGGGCCGCAACTGCGGATGGCTGACCGCCGCAACCGCGCTTGCGCACCACCAGTGGGTCCGCAGCGCGCCTTTCGCGGAGTGGCTGGAGAACTCTGCCGCGCGCTGGGACGTCCACGCCGTATTCATCCCGGAGCGGCCGTTCGATATCGCCGAGGAAGCAAAGCGTCTGCGGGCGACAATGGACGAGGAGGATGGGGTCAACCTCTTCATCTCCGAGGGCGCAGGCGTCAGCGAGATCGTCGCCGCGATGGAGGCGGCGGGTGAAGCGGTTCCGCGCGACCCGTTCGGCCATGTCCAGCTCGACAAGGTCAATCCTGGCCAGTGGTTCGCCAAGCAGTTTGCAGCAGCGCTTGGCGCCGAAAAGGTGCTGGTCCAGAAAAGCGGCTATTTCTCGCGCTCGGCGCGAGCCAACGATGCCGACCTCGCGCTGATCCGTAAGTTCGCGAACCACGCGGTCGACGCGGCGCTAAGGGGTCAATCCGGCGTTGTCGGCGAGGACGAGGAGCGCGGCAATGAGCTGCGAACAATCGAGTTCGAGCGGATCGCCGGCGGCAAGGCCTTCGATGCGTCGGCGGTGTGGTTCACCGCGCTCCTGCGCGACCTCGGCCAGGCCTGACCAAGTCCGAGT
>DATIQO010000106.1:0-1540 GCA_035470745.1 Sphingomicrobium sp.
CTTGCGGAGAGCGCCGGCTGATCCGCAGCCCAATTCTTTCGAAACATAATTAACGGTTCTTTAGACGGTCCCGCCTAACCCTCGTAAAAAGCGACGGGGGAAGCGGATGCGTCACGAGCCGGCAGGCCAGTTCAAGCAAGCACGGTCGATCACACCGGCCAAGGGCGTCGACATCACGATCGTGATGCCGTGCCTCAACGAGGTTCAGTGCCTCCCGCACTGCATCGCCAACGCGCGCGAGGCGCTCAGGCGCATCGCCGAAGAGTACGGCCTCACCGGCGAAATCGTAATCGCCGACAATGGCTCCAGCGATGGCAGCCAGGCACTTGCAACTTCCCTTGGTGCACGCGTCGTCCCAGTTGCTCAGCGGGGCTATGGCGCGGCCCTCATCGGCGGCGGCAAGGCGGCTCGAGGCAAGTACATCCTGATGGGGGATGCCGACGGAAGCTATGACTTTACCGACGGCGTCGCGATGATCGGAAAGCTGGAGGACGGCGCGGAGCTGTGCATGGGCTCGCGCTTCAAGGGCGGCATCACCCCGGGCGCCATGCCGTGGAAGAACCGCTACATCGGTAATCCGGTCCTCACCGGAATCCTCAATCTCTTCTTCCGCGCTGGCATCAGCGATGCTCACTCGGGTCTTCGTGCGATCCGCAAGGACGCGTTCGTCTCGCTCGGCCTCAGCGGCGCCGGCATGGAATTTGCGAGCGAGATGGTGATCAAGGCAGCGCTGAGGCGCCTTCGCATTGCCGAGACACCGGTGAAGCTGCTCCCCGACCTGCGCGACCGCCCTCCCCACCTTCGTCCCTGGCGGGATGGGTGGAGACACCTTCGTTACCTATTCATGCTGTCGCCGACCTGGGTCTTTGGCGTCCCCGCCATCGCCGGATCGATCGTCTCACTTGCACATTTGTTCGCTGCGGTGATGCACGTGCTGGTACCCGGCACATTCCCGGCAGTCGGCAACTATTGGGCAATCCTTGGCGCCGCGGGACTCGGAGTCAGTCACATGGCGGCAATTCTTGCCGCCGCTGGAAATCTCTACGGGGTTCGCGCCGGCTATCGCCTGCAAAATCCGTTCACGCGCCAGCTCAAACGCGTCCTTTCGCTCGAATCGATGCTCATTGCGGGTGCTGGCATGATCGCCGGCGGATTTGCGGTCCTCGCCCTCGTCTTTTGGCAGTGGCAAGAGCGCGATTTCGCGTCGACCTACAGCGTCGTTCCTGCACTGGTCGGCACACTCTGCCTCACGCTCGGCTTCCAGAACGTGCTTGGCGGTTTCCTTCTCGCTATCGTGGGCGGCAACGAAGCCCGGTTCATGGCCGCTTCCGAGACCAGCTCCGAAGTCGCTCGTGGCGTCGCGATTGCGGCCTGACGAAACCTGGCTAAGCGTCGCAATGCCCGTGCATTGCGGCGAGCGGTGGCTCACGGCGACGCTCGCGAGCGTCGCTCAGCAGGATTGTGCCGGCATCGAGTTGATCCTGATCGATTCTGGTCCGGATCGGCAGTGCGAGTCGATCGCCGCCGCCTTCGCTGACCG
>DATIQO010000107.1:0-2053 GCA_035470745.1 Sphingomicrobium sp.
GAGCGCAAGGAGGTTGTCGATGAAGGGGTAGCCCGCGTGCATGATGTAGATGCGAAGGCGAGGGTGACGAATGAGCACCGGCTCGAGGCGCAGCGGATCGCTGTTCGCCGCCAGATAGACCGGATCGCCGCTATAGGCGTCTCCGCCCGCGCCAGGACCGAGGTGAATTGCGACAGGGATGTCGAGCTCCTCCGCGAGCGCCCAATAAGGTTCAAGGCGCGCATCGTCAGGAGCGATGCCTTCATACTGCGCCATGATTTCGCCAAGGACGTCGAAGGCGCCCGAGCGATAGAGGGCCCGGATCTCCTGGGGCGAACGCGGCTTGAAGCGCGATGTCGGCCCCTGCGGGCCAATTCGAAGATCAAGGCCGCGTATGATCCTTTGCGGCGCCGCCGATCGCCAGCGCGCGATGTCCTCCGGTTCGCCGCTCGCCATGGCAAAGATGTTGAGGCGTTCCATGATCGCGATCGTGTCGCGCTGAACCTGCTCGCCGCTCTTCGCCGCGGCGAGCGGGTGAGCGCAGCCAGGTTCATAAAGACCGTCTTCGATCGGTTTGGAATTGTCCCAGCGCGGCATGGCAGGAGGAGGAGAGCAGATCGAAGGCGCGCCCGCGATTGGGCCTACCCTTCGCGCATGGATATGCATGTCGATGATTGGCGGGCGCGCATCGGCTGCAAAGGCGGGCGGGGATGCAACGAATAAGAGAGCGGACAATCGAACCATGGCCGCTTTTCGCCTTCTTCCGGCGTCGGCATCGATCGTCGAGCCAGTCTTACGAACCTGCCGCATCCCAACCTCCCTCTTTGCCGGTTTAGCTCCCCGCTCTGCTTCAGGAGGCGGCTCTCAGTGTGCTGACGATTGTGATCGAATAGGGCGGAAGGACAAGCTCGCCGCCCTGGCCCGAGACCGGATGCGGGGGTTCGTCGAGCACGGGATGCCCGCGCGAACCCGCTGCCTGCCAGCGATATTCCGAAGCGTCATATTGGACGCCCTGCCACATCTTGGCGAACGCTGTCGTCACGCCGGGGCGAGGACCGGCGAATGCGAGCGCGACCGGAAACCGCTCGCTTGGCGAGCGGTTGATGAGCATCACCGACCAGCGATGATCGGGCCTCAGAACGGGCCAGGCGGTCACATATTTCCTGGCCTCGGCGCTAAGGGCGCCGAGCGATGCGGGGTAGAGCCGATTGGCGCGATTGCCGGGTTCCAGCCATTCCCGGCTGAGCAGCCGGATCGCCCAGTAGGCGGGGGTCGGCCATGTCGCCTGGCCGTGCTCGTTCTCGCCAAAGAGCATCAGTTCGCCGTAGCCGGCGCAATTGTTCTCGGGCGGGTAGAGCTTGTCGGGGCCGTAGCCCAGAAGATATGCGCCGCTTCCGCCGGCGGCGAAGAAGCGGGCGAGCATGTCGGCGTCGAAGAGGGCGCCCGGCATTTCGACCTCGGCCTCGCCCGAGAAGGCCGAAAAGCCATATTCGGTGATGACCCAGGGAATATCGCGCGGAACGCCGTCGTCCTGGAGCCTCGCAAGGTCGTCCGAAAGGATGTTGCCGGCCGCGACAAGCTTGCGGTCGATCGCGCCGCACGGCGTATCGTAGGGATAATGTTCGAATGAGAAGAAGGCGAGGTCGGGGCGCCCGCCGGGCGGCGTGATGTCCGCAAGGAAGCGGCTCGTCCAGGACTTCTCGGGCGTATCGTCGAGCCAGGTGTCCGAGACCGCGTCCTGGAGGTTGGGGCCGCCAAGCTCGATCGAAGGATCGATCGTCCTCAACGCCGCTCCGAACCGGCGATAAAGGACGGCAAAATCGTCAGGACTGATATTCTGTCCGTCGGGCTCCTCGCCAATGTCGACCTGGTGCACCGGATAGCCGCGGCGGCGCAGGAAACTCAGTTCCGCGGCGGCATTTTCAGGGGTGTCATAAAGAACGCCGACCGGGACGATCAACGACCGTCCGCCCGCAAGGCCGCTCTTGAATATCCTGTCGAACCCGGGCTGTTCGGCATTGACGTCGCGATCGCTTTGCCTGTGCCACGGGTCGGTCGAGGAGACCGTGATCTG
>DATIQO010000108.1:0-3658 GCA_035470745.1 Sphingomicrobium sp.
AATGCACGCCGAATTGCTGCAGTGTGTCACGATACCCCCTTGGGTTTCAAGCAATGGCAATTGTGCAAGCGTGCTCAGCGCAGCCGCGAACGACCGAACCAGCCAACCCATTGCAAAGTCCGGTTGCGCCGGACATCGGTATTTTCCCGAATAGAGCCGATCGATTTGTGCGGGGGAGCAGTGCAGGCGCGAGCTGGGTGCGTTCTCGTCGATCCTGGCTCGACGAAATCCACGATTTGCGCCTAGTTGACCAGTATCGGGTCCGCCGCCGAGAGCCGGAATGTTGGAGTCAACGACCGCCAATGACGCCAGACGCGAGCAGGCGATCGCGCAGCTCGCGTCCAAAGTCGCGCGAAATCGCGTTCATCGTGTCCGTCATCGACAAGGTTGCCGGGATATCGAGCGCATCGGGTGCGCGTCGGCGCACTGCAGCAACGAGCAGCTCGTCCTTCCTGCCGCCGGTGACTTCGAGCGCGACAAGAGCGGAACCTGTGAAACTTCCCTTCTTCCCCCTCAGACTGTTCACGGTGCTGATCGCAAAGCCCATCGGTGTGACCCGGGTCGCTGTCGCGACGCCGCCCTGCGTATCTTCAAGACCCACCAGCGTCAGCTGCATGGTCAGGCAACCAGCGCCCTTCTGCGGCAGGACCGGAAAACTGGTCGCCAGCGCTTCGCGGACCCGCTGCGTGAGAATGCCCGCGAACCTCTGCTTGTCCGCCTGCGAGGTTCCGGGGAACTGCGCATCGGGGCCGGCGTAAATCCTCGCTGGAGGAACGCAGACCTTCGAAAAGCGTGACGTCCGAAAGTCCGGACTGACATAGGTCCAGGATTCGCTTCTTGGCCTATCCTGGGCAAGCCGATTTGTGGATCGAAGCGAAACCGGAGCATGCTCCTTCGACTGCCCGATCGCCGGGGCGGACATGAGAGCCAAGGCAGCTGCTGCGCCCAGCATGAATGTTCGATCTGGCAACACCTTCACTCCCGAAGAAAGCTAAGCCGCCGGCATAGGCTCGTCGACCCTTGGACCTCTACCGGTACAAACCCCGAACCACCCTTGGGGATTGCGGAGACGAGAGCACAGGGAAAGTCCCTAGCGTGTCAGCTGGGTCTTCGGCGTGACCACTCGGACCAGCACTCGGCGCGCCGCATCGTGGCCGGTTGGAGCTGCCTCGCCGGGAGCGACGGTTCCCTCGCCCATCGCCGACGGCGCAAGGACGCGTCCCGGCTGGATATAGCCCGTCTGGCGCAGGAAATTGCTTACCGCCTTCGCGCGCCTTTCGCTGAGGCGCTCGTTGGCGGCGGCATTGCCCCGCGGATCCGCAAAGCCGAGGATCGAGATCCGATAGTTGCCAAAGGAAGGCGCCTTTTCCGCGAGCTCGCGCAGCTTCTGCTTGTAGGTTACGCCGATCGATGCGCTGGCCGTCGGGAAATAGATCGCGACTTCGTCGCGGATCACATATTCCTGGCCCTCGATGATGGCGTTCCGAAGCTCGGCAAATTGCTCGATCGTGCCTGCCTTGGTGGCAACCGCTGTACGCCAGTCCTTTTCCTTGAACCGGATATGATCGGCAGTCACCGTTTGGCCCTGGAGATCGCCTTCGACCGTGAAGATAAGGCCGGGGATCAGGCTTTTCGCGTCGCGTGTCTTCTTGCTGGCGAGACCGCTCGTCTGGGCAATGTCCGTCGAAGGCGTCAGAACCACCGTGATAGGCCCAGTCATGGTCCGGGCGGTGATGGTGTGACCTTCCACCTTCGTAATTACCGCCTCCGTCTTGGTTGGCGCGGCAAGAACAGGACTTGAGATCACGAATGCCGCGGTGACCATCATCAGGCCAGTTTTGCGAAGTCCCACTTTATTTCTCCCGGCTAGCATTTCTCCTTCGGTTAGGTTTGATCGCTGCTGCCAGAAATAGGGTTATCTACCTACGGGCGGACCTCGGGTTTTGCGGTCCGTCACTCGCCAATTCGTGGCGACTTGGCTGCTGACGATTTGCGCTAGTGTCTTGGTGCGCCAAATCATCCTTCAGCGCCGGCAGTTGAGGTCAGCGATTTTCGCAAGTCGTCAGCAATGGCGGCGCTCATTCGGACATCAACAGCGCGCGGCGCGAGCCTTGGCGGAATTCTCAAGAAGCGATGACTGCAGCGTTCGCGGCGACGTCAGCGGTCGTTCAAATCTACGTGGCGGCGCGCAACGGTGAACTCCCGTGACCGAAAACGAATTGCTTTCCCAAAACCACGGATTGTTCACGTCAGGGCGCCAATTCCAAAGGAGCGGTCTCTCGGGCGCTTGCAACTGAAGCGCGCGCGGGACTGCCGGTCTTGCCGCCAGTTCGGCCGAAGGCCTCGTCGATGATCGCTTGCAGGCGTTGCATCGTCTGATCGGGCACGTACGGGAAATCCTTCAGCTCATAGACGCGGCCGAGAAAGCCGTACTTGCCCTCGCCAAAGCGGTGATACGGAAGCAGCTGGTAGTCGACCACGTTCTTGTAAGGCTTGATGAATTCAAGAACGGCACGAATGTGCTCGTCATCGTCGTTGACGCCCGGAATCACCGCGGTCCGCGCGATGAAGGTCTTGTCCGGAAAAGTTTCGTAGGCGCGCTTGTAATTTGCCTTGATCTTGGAATTGTCGGTGCCGACCCATCGCCGGTGCCGCTCCTGATCGCTGACCTTGTGGTCGTGCAGAACCACGTCGGCATGTTCGACCACCTGCCGGAATTTTTCCCACGGAGCATTGCCCGCCGTTTCGATCGCGGTGTTGATGCCGCGGTGATGGGCTTCCTCGAGAAGCGCTGCAGCAAATTCCGGCTGGAGCGTGCATTCGCCCCCTGAAAGCGTGATGCCGCCGCCGGATTCGCTATAGACCGACTGGTCCTGTTCGACCTCGGCGAGCACTTCGTCGACGGTCATTGCATGCCCGAACATGTAGAGCGCGCCGGTCGGGCAGACCGAAGTCGTTTCCTCGCCGCATTCGCTCGCAAGGTCCCAGTTCACGCGCACCCGGTCGTCCGCGCCATCGAGCACGTAGAACGCACCCTCCGGGCACGGCGACTTCAGGCAGCGGCCGCACTGCTTCTCGCCGATACATTTATTCATGTTGTAGGCGAGTTCAGGCCGGAAGCGGATGCTTTCGGGATTGCAGCACCATTTGCAGCGGTTCGAGCACCCTTTGAGGAAAACATTCGTTCGAATGCCTGGCCCGTCGTTGATGCAGAAATGCTGGATGTTGATGACCCTTCCGGTCAACTGGGCGGCGTCGTTCTTGAGATGAGTAGCCATGGCTTTTCCCTCTAGTCGCCGAACGCGATGCCAAGGCCGCGCGCAATCTGCATGAGCTCGCTTGCGGCCGGTACGGTACGAACACGTTTGAGCGCATCGACCATCGGGATCGTCTTGAGGTCGGGCGGCTCGAACATGACCATCAAGCCATCTTCGCCCGCGTGCAGCGCGCGAACCGCGCCTGCTCCGTAAGCCAGCCCCAGCTGGCGATCGACAGCGGTCGGCAGTCCGCCGCGCACCAGGTCTCCAAGCGAGAGCGGCAGGATGTCGCGGTCGGTCAGGCGCTGGAGAGCGACGCCGATGGCTTTCGCCGCGGCGCCGGCGCGGTCGATCGTATGCTCTCCTTCGCCGAGCTCCGGATCCGCATTTGGCGTCAAGCT
>DATIQO010000109.1:0-5753 GCA_035470745.1 Sphingomicrobium sp.
AAACAGGAAGGCGAGATGGGTATTGGCAAACGCGAGTAGCGGAGCCGCCGCCAGCATGAGCAACAAATGCTGCGCCATGTGCCAAGCAAAGCTTCGATCCGCCAACGAATCGAGCGGTGAAAACAGGGCGAGCACAATGACGCCGACAGCTACCCAGTAACATGCCACTCGCCGAGGCGGGGCGAGAGCACGGCGCTGAACGCCGGTCATTTGAAACAATCCCCAGGAATAGAGAATGACCGAAAGGACGAGAATTGCGCCGGCAACGGGCTCAACGTTCCAGCCGGGCTCGGGATGGTTGCCGACGCCGTGCGCAACAGCGCCCGACGCAACCGCCGCCGCGATCAAACCGAAGGTGCGAAACCGACGCACGTGCCGAGCAGCGCAATGGCTGTCAGTTGGATGAGCGAAACGGCCACGAACAACGCGCTCATGCTCAATCCGAAGTGCACCAGGAAAGCGGTTCTTCCGTCGCCGCGGTCGTGGAGTTCTTTAATCGTCGCGCTTTGCTCGTTTCCAACCGCCCGGCGATTGGCGAGCGACAAGAGCAGCAGCAGGAGCAGAAGTCCAAAAGACGCCAGATTGAACAGGATCAGAGCCGGCAGCGGCAGAAGCGACCGGGTGCAGGCGCTGTCGGCAACAGCGAAGCTCGCAATCACTTGCGAAGCGAAAACGGCCGGCGACACGACAAGCGGCGTGAACACCCGCAAGGCGCCGAGCTTGAATCGTCCCGGTGATGGGTGGCCGACCTTTCGCTCGAGGACTTCCGGCTCGCTCACACAAGCCTCGGCGACAGATAAACGGTGGCGAAAACAAACACCCAGACCGCATCGACGAAATGCCAATAGAGCGTGACCAACGTTCGATGCTGGTCATGACCTGCGTGAACTCGTCCCGCCAATGACCAGATCAGGAGCACCACGAGCGCGAGAAGGCCGGCAAAGACGTGGGCGAGATGAGTCCCGGTGAGTAGAAAATAGATCGAGCTGTAAGCGGAATCATGAAGCGCGAAGGGCTTCTTGCTCCACTCAACGCCGCTTAGGATCACGAAGCCGAAACCAAGCAACAGCGTCAATCCAAGGGCCAGCCGCGACAGCCCCAGGTTTCCGCCCCGGGCGGCCCGCTTGGACCATTCGGCGGTCCCACTCGAGGACAGCAGCAGGATCGTTGCAGGAAGGGCAAGACCAAGAGCCGGCGGCCCTCCCGGGACGAAAGAGCCGCGGGACTGACTGGCGAGGTAGCCGTAGGAAAAAATGAGATAGACGAAGAGAATTCCCTCGGTGGCAATCAGGCACAACATTCCCCACCAGGGTGTTCCGACCACCCCTTGGCCGTGGACGGGAAGCGCGGTCGAAGCGGTTGCTGCCCTAGCCATAAACGCGCGCTTTCTCCTCAGACCGCGTCGCCTCGTGCGGCCGGAACCACAGAATCAGGATGACGAGCACCGCGAGCGCGCCAATGCCTCCAAGCCACGCGAGCTCGAGGAGGAGACCGCCGAACAGTGGCAGGAGCGCCACCGACAGCGCTAGCGGAAGCAGGCTGTCCCCAGGCATCTTCAGGATGACGTCGGGCTCCCCGTCGAGCGGCGTTACGCCCAGCGTCTCCTTGCCCTCGTCGAGAAGATAGCCTTCTGCGAGCCGGCTGTGCGGTTCTCCCTTTTCAAGCAACCGGCTCTCCCAGAGCGGGTGCCGGGACGCGATCAGCGGAATGACCGCGAAATTGTACGGCGGCGGCGGGGAGGAAACCGACCATTCGAGGCTAGGACCGTCCCACGGGTTCGGTCCCGCCGGGCGCCCGGCCAGTCGCGCAACCAGCATGGAAACGAAGAACAGTCCGATCCCGACGGCGAACAGGAAGGCACCGATCGTGACGATGAGATTGGTGACTCCAAATCCCATGTCGGGACCGTAAGTGTAGACCCGGCGCGGCATGCCGAGCAGGCCGAGCCAATGCATCGGCAGGAACGCGAGGTTGAAGCCGCCGAACATCAGGCCGAAGACCCAGCGGCCGACGCGCTCGCTCATCATCCTGCCCGTCATCTTTGGGAACCAGTGATAGATTGCGCCGACCACCGCGAAGAGGTTGATCCCGATCAGCACGTAGTGGAGGTGAGCAACGATGAAATAGGTGTCAGTCAGCTCCCAATCGAGCGCAAGGCTCGCGGTCATCACGCCCGACACGCCGCCGATGACGAACAGCAAAATCACCGACGCAAAGAACAGGAATGGAACCGTGATCCGCACGCGCCCTGTCCAGATCGTTGCGATCCACGAGAAGACCGAGATTGCCGAGGGAATGGCAATCGCGAAGCTTGCGGCAGAGAAAAAGCTCAGTGCGAGCGCCGGCAGTCCGGTGGCGAACATATGGTGGAGCCAGACTCCGAAGCCGACCACCATCGTCGTCACCGTTGCCATGGCCACAAGCGTGTAGCCGACGAGCGGCCTGCGGCAGTGAACTGGCAGCGCATCGCTGACTATCCCCATTGCCGGAAGGACGACGGCGTACACCCAAGGGTGGCCGAAGCTCCAGAACAGATGCTGCCATAAAAGCGGCTGCCCGCCGCCACTGATCTCGAAGAAGTGCGTTCCAAGGTTGCGGTCGAACCACAGCATCAGACAGGCCAGGCTGACGGCCGGAATGGCGAGCAGATTGGCGACGGATGCGGTGAGCGTCCCCCAGACGATGATCGGCAAGCGGTTGAGCGACATGCCCGGAGCGCGCATCCGGAGCAACGTAACGACGAAATTTGCTGCGCCCACGACGGTCGAGATTCCGAGGAAGATCATGCCGAGGCAATAGACGTCGATGTTGGGTCCGGGATCGAACTCGGCCGACCCGTTGGGGACATAATTGAACCAGCCGTCATTGGGCGCCGCACCGAGCGGAAAGCTCACGTAGAGGAAAAGGCCGGCGGCGACATAGAGCCAGAAGCTGAGCGCGTTGAGCCTCGGAAAGGCCATGTCGCGGCTGCCGAGCATCAGCGGCCAGAGGTAGTTCGAAAAGCCCGAGAGGATCGGCATGGCGTAAAGAAAGATCATCGTCACGCCGTGCATTGAAAACAGCTGGTTGTACTGCTCGGGCGACAGCAGATGGTTGTCGGCTTGAGCGAGCTGGACGCGCATCGCCAGCGCCTCGATGCCGCCGATTGCGAGAAAAACGAACGCTGTGATCAGGTAGCGGATTCCGATGCGCTTGTGATCGACCGTGCCGAACCAGCCGCGAAGTCCCGGCGAATCCTCCCAGATATCCTTCAACTTGTCGCCGGCGGCGGGCGGCACGAGCGACGCTGGAGGAGAGGCATCGACCGGTTCCTGGGGACTGCCCCGAGCGAGCCCCGCGGCGCGGTCAAAGGTTGTGCTCATTTGAGCGCCTCCAACCAGCCGACGAGCTGTGCGCGCTCTACTGGGTCGAGTTTTGTCTGGGGCATCTCGGCGCCCGGCTTGATGCCTTGCGTATCGCCCAACCAAAGAGCGAGATTGCGCGGTGTATTGCGCATCATTGCGGCAGCAAGCGTAGTGCGGCTCCCGACGTGCGTTAGATCCGGACCGAAGATTCCAGCAGCACTGGTTCCGCGAACCTCATGGCATGCACCGCACTTGGCTTCGAAAATCTCTTGCGCGGGCCCGCCGGTGCTCGCTGGTTGGCGCTGGTGATCGAGCCACGCCTCGAACTCGGCACGTGGAACTGCGTGCACCACGAAGCTCATCCGGCCATGCTCCGCTCCACAGAATTCGGCGCACTGGCCGCGGTAGGTTCCTGGCCGATCGGCTTCGATCCAACTGTGGTTGGTTCGCCCGGGGATCATGTCCATCTTCGGTCCGAGCTTGGGCACCCAGAAGTCATGGATCACGTCGGCGCTCTCGAGGTCGAGCCGTACGGGCACGCCCGTCGGGATGACCAATTCGTTCGCCGTTCGCAGCGTTCCGAATGGCTGCGCCGATTGATAGTCGACTTCCCACCACCAGCGATGGCCGGTAACGGAGACGGCAAGGCCCGGCTCATGCGGAGGAGTGGCGACCGCCTGGACGGAGACGAAGTTCCAGATTGCCATTGCGATGAGCACGGGGATTGAAAGCCCGACCCCCCAATAAATTGCGGAGACGCCTCCCCCTTCCCGGCCGACATCGTCCGGCGCACTCCGGGCCGCCCTGCGGCGCGCTCGCTGCGTTGCGGCGACAATGAGCGCAGCGATAATCAGGATGACTGCGACGGCGATCGCCAGAAATCCCCACGCAAGCGACTGGAGCAAATCGCCGGAGCGGCTTCCGCTTCCTTCGAGATAGCCGAGTGGGGTCGAGTTGCAGCCGACCAGCGCCGTCGCGGTCGAGAGAACGACCCAGCGTCTCACTGGCCCTCAATGCCCGCGGCGCTCTGCTTGGGCTCGTTTCCGGCCGATCCTTGCGAATTACTGCCCCGTGAAGGATCGACGTTCGAGGCTTCCGCGCCCCCGCCGAGGGAGCTTACATAAGCCGTCAGCGCCCAGATCTCGCTCGGCGGAAGTGCAACGCCCCACGCCGGCATTCCTTTCGGGCGCCCCTCATAGATGGACTTGTAGATCTCCACCGGCGAACCGCCATACCGCCAGTAGGAATCGTTAAGCGGGGGGCCCATCCCGCCGGCGCCGGTATAGCCATGGCAGCCGGCGCAATTCATCGCGCTGAACAATCTTTTCCCGTCGGCGATCGCCGACGGCGAATTCCCGTAGGGATTGGCAAGCGCGATGCCGGGCCAGGGCAGATTGCCCGGAGGCGCCCCGAGTGGCACTCCGGCAGGGCCGGTATAACCGGTGTTGGTGGCCATCAGTCCAGGCGTCTTGCCCGCGTTTGCGCTGGTGATCACCCAGCCGGTCATAGCTGCGCCCCCGGCTGCCGATGCGAGAGCGATCGCAATGACGGGCGCGGCCTTCATGATCCGCTGACCTTGCCATCCTGGACGCCTTTTCCGTCGAGCGAGAAAATGTAGAGGGTCGATCCGCGCGCCGGATATCCGTCTTTTGCCGCCTCGACCGACGCAGCTCCGCCAACTCCGGATGGGACAGCCACATATTGGCGACCGTCCGGGCCCAAGTAGGTGATCGGCTGACCGACGATCCCGCTCGACAACTTTTGTTGGAACAGGATTTTCCCGTTGATCGCGTCGACGGCCCGGAACCAGCCGTCGCTGGTTCCGTAGAAGACAATATCGCCTGCGGTCGCGACCGCGCCCGACATGACCATGAATTTCTCGGGAATTCTCCATGCGACGCGGCCGTGAACCGGATCCCAGGCAATGAAGGCCCCCCAGTCACCGTTGGGCCCATCGACCGACATGCGTTTCATTTCCATGCCGTCATAGGGCGTTCCCGCGATGTAGCTGACCTTATGATCGGTGAGATCCATGCAGATGTTGAAAATACCAACATAGAGTAGACCGGTCCGCGGGCTGTACGATGGTGGCTCCCAATCCTTCTGGCCGATGTCGGGCGGGCAGACATGCAGCTTCTGCTCGGGCTTGGGCTGCATCGCCGGATTCACGATTGGCCGACCTGTCCTGTAATCGAATCCGAGGCTCCAGTTCTGGGGAGCGAAGGTGTCGGCGCGGATGACCTGGCCGTTGGTCCGGTCGAGAACGTACGCATAAGTGTTGCGGTCGAAGTGGACGAGCGTCTTGCGCATCTTCCCGTTTATCGGAAGATCGAGCAGCATCATCTCGTTGACGCCGTCATAATCCCACTGGTCGTGGGGTGTGAATTGATAGGCCCACACCGCCTCACC
>DATIQO010000110.1:0-3617 GCA_035470745.1 Sphingomicrobium sp.
GGAACGATGCCTTCCTCGACCGCGGCGCGGGTCGCGTGGAGTGCGTCGTCGACGCGGTCCTTGCGCTCCTTCACTTCGATCTCGGAAGCGCCGCCGACCTTGATCACCGCAACGCCGCCGGCGAGCTTCGCCAGGCGTTCCTGCAGCTTCTCGCGGTCATAGTCGGAGGTCGTGTTCTCGATCTGCTGACGGATCGCGCCCACGCGGCCCTCGATGTTCTGGCGGGTGCCATTACCATCGACGATCGTCGTGTTGTCCTTGTCGATCGTGACGCGCTTGGCCTGCCCGAGCATGTTCACCGTGACGTTCTAGAGCTTGATGCCGAGATCCTCGCTGATCATCTCGCCGCCGGTGAGGATTGCAATGTCCTCGAGCATCGCCTTGCGGCGATCGCCGAAGCCGGGCGCCTTCACCGCCGCGACCTTGAGGCCGCCGCGCAACTTGTTGACGACGAGCGTCGCCAGCGTCTCTCCCTCGATATCCTCGGCAATGATCAGCAGCGGACGGCCGCTCTGGACCACGGACTCGAGGATCGGGAGAATCGCCTGCAGGTTGGAGAGCTTCTTCTCGTGGATGAGGATGTAGGGATCGCTGAGCTCGACCTGCATCTTCTCGGGGTTGGTGATGAAATAGGGGCTGAGATAGCCGCGGTCGAACTGCATGCCCTCGACGACGTCGAGTTCGAACTCGAGACCCTTGGCCTCCTCGACCGTGATCACGCCTTCCTTGCCGACCTTCTCCATCGCCTCGGCGATCTTCTCGCCGACCTCGCGGTCGCCGTTTGCGGAGATGATTCCGACCTGGGCGATCTCATTGGAGCCGGAGACCGGCTTCGATCTCGCTTTCAAATCTTTCACGACTTTAGTGACGGCGGCGTCGATGCCCCGCTTGAGGTCCATCGGGTTCATGCCGGCCGCGACCGACTTCATGCCCTCGCGAACGATCGCCTGAGCAAGAACGGTCGCGGTCGTGGTGCCGTCACCGGCGTGGTCGTGAGTCCTAGATGCCACCTGGCGCACCATCTGCGCCCCCATGTTCTCGAACTTGTCTTTGAGCTCGATCTCCTTGGCGACGGTAACGCCGTCCTTGGTAATGCGTGGCGCGCCGAAGCTCTTGTCCATGAGGACGTTCCGGCCCTTGGGGCCCAGCGTTACGCGAACGGCGTTGGCGATGATGTCGACACCGCGAGTAATTCCTTCGCGTGCGTCGCGCGAGAACCGAACGTCTTTGCCTGCCATGATCGAAGTTCCTTGATTGGGTTGAGCGGTCGCCTGTCTCGCAACGGGTTCAGAAGATATCCTGGAGGGGCTGGCGTCAGCCGACGATCCCGAGGATGTCGCTTTCCTTCATGATGATCAGGTCTTCGCCGTCGATCTTGACCTCGGTGCCCGACCACTTGCCGAACAGGATCCGGTCGCCCTGCTTGACGTCGAGCGGCGTCACCTTGCCCTCTTCCGACTTGGCGCCGGCGCCGACGGCGACGACTTCGCCTTCCTGCGGTTTTTCCTTGACGGTGTCCGGAATGATAATCCCACCCGACGTCTTCTCGTCGGCCTCGACGCGGCGGATCAGCACGCGGTCATGCAGTGGACGAAATGCCATAGTTCTAGACTCCCGGACGGGTGGACGAAGCAGCTTCGTTGCGGTCGCCCACGCCAACGAAGGATTGGCACTCTGAATCACCGAGTGCCAATGATGCTGTCGGCTTGTTGAGGAAACGCGTCAAGCTTACTCGTCCTGTTCGCCTGAAGGAGGCGATCCGCCAAAACCTCCGCGGTACCGCCCGTTCGATTGATCACGTCCACACGGATGATCGTTCCTGTGGCGAATGCGTGCGAAGCTGCCAGAAGATCTGCCGGCGTGATCCTCGCCAGCTCGGCGCGGAGACTGTCGTGCGACCTCAAGCCGCCAGTCTCGATAAGGTCACGGGCGAGCTTTGCCGTAAATTGTTCGTTGCTCTGTGCGGCGGTCAAATCGCGGCCAAGGAGGTGATTTCGTGCTGCGTCCAGTTCGGAAGGGGTAGGCGGTTGGGTTGCGAGTCTCGCAAGCTGCGAGCGAAGCTCAGCTTCCATCAAGTCCGCTTTGTCCGGATCCACCCCTGTCGAAATCGTGGCCCAGGTTCGACCGTCAGCGATGCTGGTATCACTATGGATATGGTAGACAATGCCCTTGTCGGTGATGGCCGAGCGGCCAAGCCTGCCGGAATAATCATGGGTGAGAACGTAAAGCAGCAGCTGCCACGCCAGCGCCTCGCGAGTACCGCGCGGCGGACCTTCAACCACGTATCCGAGCGCCCCTTGGGCCAGGGGTTTGCCAATCCGTTCGCGAACAAGGCGTAGAGTTGACTGGCCGGCAGGCGGCGACGTGTCGCCAGCAAGCCGAGCCGGCGGTTCAGCGGCCAAGGCTCGCTCGAGGATCGCGAACGCCCGGTCCGGTTCGACTTTCCCGCTGACGATCACCGCCAATGGCTTGGGCGCGATACTCGCATGAGGACCGATCTGCTTAAAGATTAGCTGCTGCAGACGCGTTGCGGGGTCCTCGCTTGGAAGATCGCCTCTCACTTGCTGTCGGCGGCCAGCGGCGATCGATTGAGAAACCAAGGCCTCAAGATCGTCGGGAGTGCCGGAGCGAACGACGGCATCGAGGCCTGGCAGTTCCGAGGGATGCGTGCCGCCTCTCACCTGGCCAGTCAGGATGAGCTCGACTGTGGCCGTGTTGGACAACGGGTTCGTTTGAACGATCGCCGGGAGGCCGCTCGAAAGTCGACGAAGCTCTGATCCTGCTGGGGTAGAGGCAGTGGAAGGCGTGCCGGGCCGATCGGCTGCCTGCTGCGGCCTTCCTTGGCCTGGCCTTGATACAGGCGCGGTGCCCGGAACCATCCAACCCACCGTCGAGCTGTCGGTTCGCAAGTAGGTTTGCGCGACGCGCTGAACGTCCGCCGAGGTGACGCGCTCGATCCGCTGCGGCATTGAAAGAAGCACATCGAGCGCGCCAATTCCTTCGAAGAATGCCAGCTGGTGAGCGGCATCTGCGGTCGTTTGTACGTCCTCCGCGAGGGCACGAATCACGGCCCTTCTCGCCTCGGCAAGGCGCGGCTCGGATATCGGACGATTGGCATATTCAGAAATCCGGCGTTCGAGATCGCGCTCGAGCACTTCCCGGTTGGCTCCGCGAGCGATGGACCCGCTGATCGTGAACAGAAAAGGGTCCCTGGTCGGAGGCAAGAAGCTGGCGATGTCGGAGGCAATTCCGAACAGCGATGAGCCTGCGGAAGAGGGAGTGGCTGACCAATCGCTTTGGTGGAGGTTGAGGCCGGAGCCTCCGGATAAAATCTGCTGAAGCACCATGAAGGCGGCAAAGTCGCGGTTCGACGCGGCGGGCGAGGGGAAGGTGACGAGAAAATACTGGCGGTCGACCGGCCCGGTTAGTTGGATCCGCCGCTGCCCGCTTTGCGGTGGCTCGGTGGTCGCGTTCGGCTGGGCAACCGGTCTTGCCGGCACATCGGCGAAATCGCGGCTGAGCAGCATGCGCGCCTGTGCAAGATTGAAGTCGCCTACGATGGCGAGCACCGAATTACCCGGCGCATAGTGGCTTGAATAATACGCACGCGCGTCATC
>DATIQO010000111.1:0-21609 GCA_035470745.1 Sphingomicrobium sp.
GCCGCTCGGCGCTGCCGCTCGGCTGCGCGATCGCCGCGCTTTGGCCTAGCCCTGCGGCTGCCTCCGATACCCGGCTTTTCACGCCCGACACGATCGACGTCAGTGCGGATCTACGCCTGGTCGCGGTCAATGGCGAGCAAGGGTGGCTGAACGGCGGCTTCGGGAAGCTCCGCTCGGGTAGCAACGGGGACTGGAAGGTCGAGCCGCAGCTCGGCAATGTCGACATCGCGTGGCAGCCGCAGTTGACCTGGTCGCTCGGTGCCACCGTCGTCGCGGCGATCCAGGGCGGCGAGCGCACCCAGGCCGGCCTTAGCCAAGCCTATCTGAGTTTCCGTCCCATGCGCGGCAGTACGAGCACTGCCTTTTCGGCACGCGCCGGTCTCATGTGGCCTCCCGTCAGCCTCGAACATGAAGGCTCCGACTGGCACGTCGCCAATTCGATCACGCCGTCTGCGATCAACAGCTGGATCGGGGAGGAGGTGCGGCCGGTGGCGGCGGAGGGAAGTGCTGCGTTCGTCCTTGGTCAACACAGGCTGAGGGCAGTAGCGGCGCTCATTGCTGCCAATGACACCGCAGGCACGCTTCTTACCTTTCGCGGCTGGGCACTTCATGACCGGACCACATTGGCTTTCAACCGTTGGAACCTGCCGCCGCTCGAAGGAATGATCGGTCAGATCCAGGCGCCCTACACTCATCCGCTTATCGATCTGCACGCCGGCTTTGCCCATCGCCCGGGCTATTATGCGAAGCTTGCATGGCAGCCGCCGCTTCCAATTCGGCTGGAGCTCTTCCGGTATGACAATCGGGCGAACCCCGAGGACTTTAATCCGCAGATGGAATGGGGCTGGCGAACCGCGTTCGACAATCTGGGCCTCGTTGCGAAGATCGGCGATGTCGATCTCAAGGCACAGGCGCTCGAGGGCCGAACTCGAATGGGCTTCGAGATGGACGGTCGCCGCTGGATCGACAACCGCTTTCGTTCGGCCTTCGTGCTGCTCGACAGACCGTTCGGCAAGATCGGAATTGCTGCCCGGACGGAGGTTTTCGACACCAGAAACCGCGGCAGCATCGTTGGCGAAGATTATAACGAAAGCGGCTGGTCGGCGATGCTTTCAGCCAAGCGCGAGTGGGCGCATTTCACGGGACTCGTGGAATTGATCCACGTCGACAGTCGCCGCGATGATCGCCTCGACCACGGACTTGCTGCGCACCAGGCTCAGTCCGAGCTCCAGTTGGAGTTGCGAATCCACCGGTAACCATAACGCGCTGCAAGACGTTTACCGTTTATCGCTTAACCTGACCCCATGGTGCGGGGACTTTCTGTTTTCGCGGCGTGGCTTGTCCTCGCCGCGCCGGTTTGCGCGGCAGCGCTGACCGTGCGTGTCAGCGATTCCTCCGGGCGGCCGGTGCGCGATGCAGTCGTAACCCTCTATCCCTCGTCGCTTGCACATGCGCCAAAGCCGGCCGGGCACTACCTAATCTCGCAGCAGAACCTCCAATTTCACCCCTTCCTCACGATCGTGCCCGTCGGTGCCGACATAGCCTTCCCGAACTTCGACAACACCAAGCACCACGTCTATTCCTTCTCGCCTGCGAAAAGGTTCGAGCTGAAACTGTTCGCCAAGGATCAATCGCGCACCGTCCACTTCGACAAGCCAGGGGTCGTTGCGCTCGGTTGCAACATCCACGACCAGATGAGCGCGTTCATCGTCGTAACCGACAGCGCGTGGACGGCACGAACGAACGCGCAAGGGATCGCCGCATTCAACGATGTCCCCGATGTCGCTGCAAGGTTGACCGTCTGGCATCCCTATCTGCGCACGAGCGCGGGGCCTGTAGAGGAGCAACTCAGCGCCAGGCAGCGCAGCGCGAGCTTCGCCATACGGCTGCGGCCTCCGCCGCCGCAGATGCCGATGGACTATTGAGATGCGCTCGTTCCGCTCATTGAGCACGCGCCTGACGGTCCAGTTCGCGCTGCTGTTTGCCGCAGCGATGCTCGCGGTTTCGGCGGCGCTCTCGACGTTCATCGCGGGTGCCGCATCCCGCGAAGTCGAAGGGCAATTACAATCGTCGGGCGCAGTCTACGACCGGCTGTGGCAGCAGCGCGCCCACGAATTGCAGAATGCAGCCCTGCTTCTTGCGCATGATTTCGGCTTTCGCGCTGCAGTCGCGACGGGGGACGAGGCGACGATGCAGTCGGCGCTCGGCAATGCCGCGGCAAGGCTCCGGGTCAAAAGCGCATTCATCGTCACCGCAGACGGACGGGTTACCGCGATCGATCGGTCGATCCCGCCAGGGGAGACGGCGCGCCTGTGGGACCCGCTCGATGAAGGTCGGCTGACGGGCGTGTCGGTTCTTTCCGGACGACCGCGCCAGCTGGTCGCCGCTCCGATCATGGCTCCGACCCTCATCGGCTGGGTCGTCTTCGCCGCCGACCTCGATCCGCGCGAGATGCGAGGCTTGGAACGGCTATCGGCAATCCCGCTTCATGCCGCCGTCCTGGCGAGGAGCGGAGGGCGCTGGTCAGAGGCCGCCGGAAGCATGACCCCGCTAAGCGCAGCAAGCGCCGCGCTCGCGCAAAAGCACGTCCGCACCGGCGCTGCTTTCGAGATGAGGCTTGGGGACGAAAAGTCGATCGTGCTCGCAAAGGCCTTGCCGACTTTCTCCGACAGCGAGCGCGCGGTCCTGCTTCTCGCTTATCCCAAGTCGCAGGCGCTTGCCGATGCCCGCAAGTTGCAGGTCGGTCTTGCCGTCATGACGCTGCTCGGCCTGCTCCTCATGGGCTTTGCAACATGGCGCGCCGCGGGACGGATCACGCAGCCACTGGCACGGCTCGACGAAGCTGCCGGGCGCCTAGCTACAGGCGAACATGTCCAGGTACGCGTGCGAGGGACCGATGAGCTCGCGCGGCTTGCGACGAGCTTCAACGAGATGGTCGGCAAGATCGTCGAGCGCGAGCAGCGCATCACGCAGCTTGCCTTCAACGACGTGCTGACGGGTCTTCCCAATCGCACCATGTTCCACCAGCAGCTGGAGCAGCTGTTCTGCGCGTCCCTTGGAAATGGCGGCATGTTTGCGCTGCATTGCCTCGACCTCGATCAGTTCAAGGTCATCAACGATACGCTCGGTCACCCAGCGGGCGACGCGCTTCTTGTCGAGGCGGCTCAGCGGCTGCGCCAGGCAGCGCGCGGACATTTCGTCGGTCGGCTCGGCGGCGACGAGTTCGTCGTTCTCCAGAGCGTCGGCGAGCAACGCGATGCCATTGACCGTCTTGCCCGGGAAATCCTCGCCGCCATCGCCCAGCCGTTCAGTATCGAGGGCAACGAGCTAATCCCCTCGACCAGCATCGGGATCGCGATCGCGCCCGACGACGGCCGCGATGGCGGAACGCTGCTGAGGAATGCCGACCTTGCGCTCTACCGCGCCAAAGAGGCAGGCCGCGGAACATACGCCTTCTTCGAGGAAAGCCTGAACGAACGGGCGCAGGAGCGACGCCAGCTTGAAACCGACCTTCGCGTCGCTATCGAGCGCGGCGAATTCGAACTGCACTACCAGCCCCTGTTCGACCTTGAACATAATTGCGTCTGCTCGTTCGAGGCGTTGATCCGCTGGAACCACCCGAAACGCGGCCTCGTATCGCCCGTGGATTTTGTGCCCGTTGCAGAGGACACGGGACTCATCGTTCCAATTGGGGCCTGGGTCATCCGCGAGGCCTGCGCCGAGGCGGCGCGGTGGCCGGAACAGATTCGGATCGCTGTCAATGTATCGCCGGTCCAGTTCCACCGCGGCGCGCTCCACGAGACGATCGTTGGAGCGCTCGCCGCGAGCGGACTTGCCCCCGGCCGCCTCGAGGTTGAAATCACCGAATCGATCTTCCTCGAGGGAAGCGAAGCGACGCTGCGGCTGCTGCATGCGCTAAGGTCGATCGGCGTCCGCGTCGCGCTCGACGATTTTGGTACGGGCTATTCCTCGCTCAGCTATCTGCAGAGCTTCCCGTTCGACAAGTTGAAGATCGACCGAAGCTTCATTCACAACCTCCTCACTCGGGAGGGTGCGAGCGCGATCGTGCGCGCGATTACCGAGCTTGCTCACGCGCTCAATATCGAGACCACTGCCGAAGGCGTCGAGGAAACCGCCCAGTTGATGGAACTTCGCGCGCATGGCTGCTCGTCCGTCCAGGGGTTCCTTTTTGCCGAGCCCATGACTGCGGCCGAGGTCGATCGCCTGTTCAGGGAAGAGAGCGTGGCGATCCCGAACGTCGCCTGATTGCCGTTCAGGCAATGACCGACGCGTCGATGTCCTGGACGCGGGTGCAGCCGGTCAGCGCCATCGCCACGCGCATCTCGGCCTCGATCAGCTCAAGGACGTGCGTGACACCGGCAAAACCCGCGGCGGAGAGCGCATAGGCCCAGGCGCGCCCGAGGAGCGCGAAATCCGCGCCGAGCGCGAGCATGCGCACCACGTCGAGGCCGGACCTGATCCCGCCATCGACCAGAACGGGCGCGCGTCCGCCGATTGCATCGACGATCGGCGGCAGTGCCCGCGCCGTCGAAAGTACCCCGTCGAGCTGCCGCCCGCCGTGGTTCGACACGACAATCGCGTCGGCGCCGCTGGCGACCGCTGCGCTTGCATCGTCAGCATCGAGAATGCCTTTGAGGATGAGCGGGCCGTTCCACTGTTTTCTTACCCACTCCACATCCTTCCAGCTAACGGAAGCGTCGAAATTGGCGTGGATCCAGGCCTGGAAGTCGCGGAGCGGCGCGTGTCGTCCAACGATTGCCTCAAGATTGCCGAGACTGTGGGGGCGCCCGTTGATCCCGACGTCCCAGGTCCACCCGGGCTTTGCGAGCAACTGGAGCGTTCGCTTCAAACCGCCGCCAGCGGCCCGCGCATCGCGGTATCGGGATCCCGGCACCGCAAGATCGACCGTGAGGATGAGGGCAGGGGCGCCGAGCTCCCTCGCGGTTTCGATCATTTGCGCGACATAGCCGCGGTCCTTGACGAAATAGAGCTGGTACCAGGGGACATGCCCACAAGCGGCCACTTCGCGGAGCGAACAGGCGCTCACGGTCGAAAGTGCAAAGGGGATGTTGCGTGCTGCTGCGGCTTTCATTGCCTGGACTTCGCCGCGACGGGCATAAAGGCCCGCGAGGCCGACTGGCCCGAGGCCGACTGGCATTGCCCAGTTCTCGCCCAGGAGCCTCGTTGAAAGATCGATGGAGGATACGTCGCGCAGGACGCGCTGGCGAAGGGCGATCGACTGCAAGTCCGCGACGTTCCGGCGCAGCGTGACTTCGTCGTACGATCCGCCATCGATATATTCGAACAGGAAATGCGGCAGCCGCGCCTTGGCAAGTGCGCGGTAATCGCCGGTGTTGGCGGCTTTGCGGCTCACGCGCGCCTGGTGACGCCCGCTTCGCCCAGGAACCCGAGCCTGCGCACTAGGTCGCAAAGCTCGGATCGAGACGATAGGCCTTACGCTTGAGCGCCGGCCACGCAAGAAGCTTGCCGGCAAGCGGCAAGCCAACGGCTCCTTGCTGCGCGGTAACCTCGGGGGCTCCCTGCGGTGGATTGTTGATTGCGCTTCCGGCCGTAAGGGCCATGACCTGCGCCTGGCAGGCGCGCTCCAGCGTATAGAGGCGGATGAAGGCTTCGCCGATTGTCTCTCCGACAGCAAGCGTTCCGTGATTGCGCAGGATCATGAGGTTCCTAGTCCCAAGATCCGCGACTAGCCGGGCTCGCTCGCTAAGATCGACGGCAATGCCTTCATAATCATGATAGGCGATGTCGTCCCGAACGATCATCGCCGCCTGGGTCAGGGCGAGCAGCCCTTCGGCGTGCGCGCTGACCGCCTGCCCCTGCGGCGTATGAAGGTGCATCACCGCATGGGCGTCCTCGCGCGCCATGTGAATCGCCGAATGGATCGTGAAGCCTGCCGGATTGGTGATGAAGGGGGTCGGCTCAACCGGATTGCCGTTCACGTCGACCTTGATGAGCGAACTTGCGGTCACCTCTTCGAACATCAGGTTGTAGGGGTTGAGAAGGAAATGATGCTCGGGTCCCGGGATGCGCGCCGAGAGGTGGGTGAAGATAAGGTCGTCCCACCCGTAATGAGCGACCATGCGATAGGCGCAGGCGAGGTCGACGCGGATCGCCCATTCCTCGTCGCTGACCTTTCCTTCCATGGGCGGAATATCGATCGACTCGAGAGCTTTGAGGGCGCCCATTCCTCGGGTCATGGTATCGACACGGTTCATGCTGGAACCTCCTGACGATCGGGATGCGCCGCGGCGAACGCCTCGAGCTTGTTCGCATTCTCCTCGGCGCGCAGCAATGTTGGATAATCATCGAGCGGCACGTTGAAGCGCCGCGCATTGTAGAGCTGCGGCACCAGGCACACGTCGGCACCCGTCGGAACGTCGCCGAACAGGAACTTGCCGGCCTTGGGTTTCGCCATCTCCTCGAGCGCCGGCAGCCCCTCGGTGATCCAGTGGGCATACCAGCGATCGACCTCCTCCTGCGAATGGCCGAGCTCGCCTTTGAGATATTTGAGGACCCTGAGATTGTTGAGGGGATGGATGTCGCAGGCAATCGCCATGGCCATTGCGACGACATGGGCGCGCTCGGCTGCCGCGGCAGGAATGAGCGGAGGCACCGGATAGCGGATGTCGAGAAAGTTGATGATGGCGAGGCTTTGCGTCAGCCGGTGTCCTTCGATCTCCAGCATGGGCACGAGCCCCTGCGGGTTAAGTGCGCGATATTCGGGGGACTTTTGGTCATCACTGCGAAGATCGACCTGGCGGCTTTCATAATCGACGCCCTTGAGCTTCAGCGCGATGCGGACCCGGTAGGCGGCGGACGAACGATAATAGTCGTAGAGAATGATCCGGCTCATCGCCGGTGCTTACTCTGGCGCGATAAACGGCGCTATCACTTCTCTTGGCACCCGGATCGGCCGTGCGAGCGCCTTGTCGATGATTGCCCACTGGGTCCTTGCACGAACGCAGACCTTCCCGTCGGGCCCGGTAAACTCCATGAACCGCTCGAATCGCGCTCCTTGCGGCGCGTCCGCAACCCATGTTCGTGCAGTGATCGCATCGCCCTCGTGCGCGGAGCGAACATAATCGATCTCATGGCGCACCACGACCCAGTAGTACGCATCCTTGTGGACCTGCGGGACTACACTATCCCAGTGCGCGACCGCGACCTTTTGAATCCACTGGACCCAGACCGCATTGTTGACGTGACCAAGTTCGTCGATGTCCTCGGGGCGGGCAACGAGGACGAGTTCGAAGACTGGCCTCTTCATCCGCCCGTCTGCGTCAGGATGAACGCATAAGTTTCCGCGACCTCGTGAAGCTTGTCCCAGCGCCCGGACTTACCGCCATGACCTGCGCCCATGTTGATCTTCAGCAGGAGGAGGTTGCTGTCGGTCTTTTTTGCCCGGAGCTTGGCTGCCCATTTGGCCGGCTCCCAATAAGTGACGCGCGGATCGGTCAGTCCGCCGGTAATCAGCAGCGGCGGATAGTCCTGCGCACTGACATGGTCATAAGGCGAATAGCTGCGAATGCAGTGGAATGCTTGCGCGTCGGTGATCGGATTGCCCCACTCGGGCCATTCGCCGGGAGTGAGCGGAAGCGTCTCATCGAGCATTGTGTTGAGCACGTCGACAAAGGGCACGTCGGCAACTGCAGCCCCCCACAGCTCCGGATCCGAATTGACGACTGCTCCAATCAGCTCGCCGCCGGCGGATCCGCCATTGATCGCGATCCGCCCGGCACTGGTGAAGCGCTCGGCGACGAGGCCCTTTGCGACGTCGACGAAATCGTTGAACGTATTGGTCCGTTTTGCCAGCTTGCCGTCGAGGAACCATTTGTAGCCGAGGTCATCGCCGCCGCGGATGTGCGCGATGGCGCACGCCCAACCGCGGTCCAGCAAGCTGATCCTGTTCGAGTTGAACGCGGGCGAAATCGCGATCCCGTACGCACCATAAGCGTAAAGAAAGAGCCGGCCTTCGCCGTTCTTCTCGAAACCCTTCTTGTAGACGATCGAGACCGGTACCTTCGCGCCGTCACGAGCCTCGATCATCAGTCGCTCGGTCGCATATTGCGACGCGTCGTAGCCCGAGGGAATCTCCTGGACCTTGCGCACCTCGAGCTCGCCCTTGTCCGGGTGATAATCGTAGACCGTCGCCGGCGTCACCATCGATGAATAGCCGAGGCGATAGCTTGTGGGAGCAAAGTCGGGATTGCCCATGAACCCGGCGGTGTAGCTTGCCTCATCGAACGGGATGCGCGTCTCCTCGCCGTTATAGGTGCGAAGCAGCAGCTGATCGAGGCCGTCGACGCGGCTGCTGATCGCTAAATGATCGCGATAGGCGGTGATGCCGGTGAGATAGACGCGGTCCGAACCTTGAATGACCGTGCGCCATTCCCCCGGGTTTGCGATGTCGGCCTCCGCCAGCCGGAAGTTCACATGGTCGTCGTTTGTGTGGATCCAGAGCTTTCCGTGCGCCGCGTCGACGTGATATTCGCGTCCGGCCTTGCGGCGCGAGACCAGGGTCAGAGGCTGCGAGGGATCGTCGGCGGGCACGAACCTGACCTCGCTCGTCGCATTGTCCCCCGTCGACACAAAGACCAGGCTCTTGTCCTTAGACTTGCCGAGGCCGACGCTAAAACCGAGCTCCTCGGTCTCCTCGTAAAGCGTGATATCCTCGTCCGCGGGCCGCCCGAGGCGGTGGTAGCGCGCGCGGTAGCTGCGCCAATGGTCGTTCACCTCGGTAAAGAGGATCCCCGCGCTGTCGCTGCTCCAGACGGGCTGGCCAATGCCGACCGTCGTCACGGTCTCGATATCCTTGCCGGTGGCAAGGTCGCGGATCCTCAGCTGGAACCTTTCCGAGCCGTCATAGTCGGCAAGGGTCGCGAGCAGCTTCCCGTCCGGGCTCACCTCAAGCGCACCCAAGCGGAAATAATGACCGCCGTGCGCTTCGGCGGGCTCGTCGAAAATGAGCTCGGCGTCGCCGCCGCCGGCGGGTTTGCGATACCAGCTGCGATATTGCTCGCCGGTCTTGAACGCCCACCAGTAGAGATAGTCGCCGTCGCGGATCGGGACCGAGCTGTCGTCCTCCTTGATCCGGCCCTTCATCTCCTCGAAGAGTTGCTCGACGAGCTGCTTTTGCTGGCCTGCCCAGGTCTCGAAATAGGCATTCTCGGCGTGAAGATAGGCGAGGATATCGGGGTCATCGACCTCGGGATATTTGGGATCGCGCAGCCAGTGCCATGGATCATCGATGGTGACCCCGTGGCGTTCATAGCTGTAGGGACGTTGTTCGGCTCTTGGCGGTGTCGGAAGGCTTGTCACGAGATCTCCGGTTTGCCCCGAGCTTGTCGAAGGGCTGCGTTTTCCTATCTCGGCGCTAAAAGAAGGGGAGGGCTTCTACAAGCTCGGCCCGAAGGGAGTGAGTGATGTCCACCTACGCTGATCGTCTCAAAGCGCTTCGCGAACAACTCAAGGCCGAGAAGCTCGATGGCTTCGTCGTCCCGCTCACCGACGAACATATGAGCGAATATGTCGGAAGCTATGCCCAGCGCCTCGCCTGGCTGACCGGCTTCCAGGGGTCCGCAGGCTCTGCGGTCGTGCTTCCCGAGCAGGCGGCGATCTTCGTCGATGGGCGTTACACCCTCCAGGTCCGCCAGCAGGTCAGCCCGACCGAGTGGAGCTACCAGTCGGTTCCCGAAACGAGCGCGACTCAGTGGCTCGAGGAGCATGCTCCCGAAGGAGCGCGCATCGGATACGATCCGTGGCTGCACACGCGTGACTGGGTGAAGAAGGCCAAGGAAGCGCTTGCAACGCGCGGCGCCGAACTAGTGGCGGTCGAGCGCAACCCGATCGATGAAATCTGGACCGATCGTCCGGAAGCCTCGAAGGCGCGCCTCGTCGTCCAGTCGGACCAGCATGCCGGCAAATCGGCGGCGGAGAAACGCACGGAGATTGGCGACTGGCTAGCCAAGCACCATGCCGATGCCGCAGTCCTTTCCGCGCTCGATTCGATCGCCTGGGCATTCAATATCCGCGGCCAGGACGTGACCCACACGCCGGTTGCGCTGGCCTATGCGCTGGTCCACGCGGACGGCACCGCCGACCTGTTCGTCGCAGGCGAGAAAATCGGGCCCGAGCTACGCCAGCACCTCGGCAACGGCGTCAGGCTGCACGAGCGTTCCGCGTTCGAGGGCGCCCTTGGCGAACTTGGAGGCAAGACGGTCGTGGTCGATCCCGAACGCGCCGTCGCCGCCATTTTCGAGGCCCTCGACAAGGCCGGCGCCAAGGTCCTGGCGCTGCGCGATCCGACCATCCTTCCCAAGGCGATCAAGAATCCGGTCGAGATCGCCGGGCAGAAGGCAGCGCAGACCCGCGACGGCGCTGCGATCGCGCGCTTTCTCCATTGGATCGACGATGAGGCAGCGACGGGAAAGGTCGACGAACTGATCGCGTCCGACAAGCTCGAGGCGCTTCGCCGCGAGTCACCCGAGCTGCGCGACCTTTCCTTCGACAGCATCTCGGGAGCTGGACCGAACGGCGCCATCGTCCACTACAAGTCGAGCGAGAAGACCAACCGCAAGCTCGAGAAGGGCATGCTCTATCTCATCGACTCCGGCGGCCAGTATGTCGATGGCACGACGGATATCACGAGAACCGTCGCCATCGGTGAGCCGAGCGAGGAAATGCGCGATCGCTTCACGCGGGTCCTCAAGGGCCATATCGCCATTGCCACGGCCGTGTTCCCCAAGGGTACGCGGGGAAGCCAGCTCGACAGCTTCGCCCGGCGCCCGCTCTGGGAAGCGGGGCTCGATTATGCGCACGGGACTGGCCACGGCGTCGGCAGCTTCCTTTCGGTCCACGAGGGACCGCAGCGGATCTCACCGGCCGGAAGCGCCCAGGCGGGCGGCGACGAGCCGCTCCAGGAGGGAATGATCCTCTCCAACGAACCCGGCTATTACAAGACGGGTGAGTACGGCATCCGGATCGAAAATCTCGTGCTCGTCGTGCGCCGCGAGATCGACGGCGCCGAAAAGGAGATGCTCGGGTTCGAGACGCTCACCTTCGCACCGATCGACCGGCGGCTGATCGACGTCCAGATGCTCAATCCGGAAGAGCTCATCTGGCTCAATTGCTACCACGCGCATGTGCTTGCCAAGATCGGCCCGACCTTGGGGGAGAGCGACTGCGCCTGGCTGCGCGAGGCGTGCGCGCCGCTTTTGACCGAATAAGCATGTTCTTGTAATGTTCTCCACTCGCGACTCGGGAGGAGAATGGAGATGATCGGCTACGTCACCCTTGGCACGAACGACCGAGATCGATCGTCCAGGTTCTACGATGCCGTGTGCGGCGAACTCGGCGTTGGGCGAATGATGGAAAACGACCAGTTCATCGCCTGGGGGAAGCCCGATGGCGGCGCCGGCATCGGCATCACCCGGCCATTCGACGGACAGGTCGCGACGGTCGGAAACGGGGTCATGGTCGCGCTCGAGGCGAAGGACCGATCGCAGGTGCAGCGGCTCTATGACATCGCGCTTGCCAACGGCGGCACCGACGAAGGCGCGCCGGGCGACCGGGGTGGGGGATTTTATGCCGCCTATTTCCGCGATCCCGACGGTAACAAGCTCAATGCCTTCGTGATGGGTGCCGAGTGATGGAGGGGAGGTCGCTGTACGACTTTCCAATCCATCTCGGCCTCGGCGCCAAGGCGGTCGCCGAGCCGCAATTCACGGGCTTCGAATGGTACGAAGCCTATGGCCAGCGCCACCACGACGACCTCGAGGAAGGTCGGCTCGTCAGCCTGTTCCGCTTCGAGGAGAGCTGGAACAGCTGGGAAATGCATCCGGCTGGCGAAGAAGTGGTGTGCGTGATGCACGGCCACATGCGACTTCACCAGGAACTGCCCGACGGGTCGAAACAGAGCTACGATCTCGGCCCTGGGCAATATGCAATCAATCCTCGTGGCACCTGGCACACTGCCGATGCGGACGAGCCGGTCGTCGCTCTGTTCATCACTGCGGGCAAGGACACGACGAACCGGCCGCGCTGACGGCCGCGGCGAAATGTGACCGGCTCGTCACGATGAATTAATTGCCGGTTTAATTATTTGACGTTAAAGGGAAATCCGGAGACGATTCGTGATTACCGGACTGCAACTCGTTCTCGCCATTCTATTGCTTGGCGCTGTCATCTGGATCGGCGATGCCGTTGCCGGTGGGATTGAAGCTGCGCTCGGCGAAAAGCCCATGAGGGACCGCGACGCCTGACGGGCGAGCGCTTCAGTCATTTTCCTTCTCGTCGCCGCGACCCACTTCCCGCGTTCGCGCTTTTCGCCGCTTGAGGTTCTCGCGGAGTGCCGCTGCGAGCCGCTCTTCGCGTTCCTTGTCTTTGCTCGTCATCTGAGCCACATGCCGCCCGTGCCGCAGGCCCGCAAGCCTGTTCCCAGCGATTGATGGGACGGGTTGACGCGCGTCGGGGGCGCCTTCATAGGCGCGCCTCTCTCGGACAAAGTGCTGCCGTAGCTCAGTGGTAGAGCGCATCCTTGGTAAGGCTGAGGTCGTGAGTTCAATCCTCACCGGCAGCACCATTTCTTTTCGCGGCAAGCACTGCCCGTTTTGGCGCAGCCGGGACAGGCGATGGGGAAGGTCGGCGCGAGCGGTGGGTTCGCCCCCCTCCAATGCTGAATCGCACTGCCGCGCGGGTCGGCGGCGCAACTCTTCACGTTGACGAGGTCGGGAGCGCCCGCCATTCGCCGCGGGCATGCGTTTCTTCTCGGACAATGCCGCGCCGGCGCACCCGAAGGTCCTCGAGGCCATCGCCTCGGTCAATCGGCTCGACACCGCCTATGACGGCGACGAGTGGAGCAAGCGTCTCGACGGCGCCTTTTCCGATCTGTTCGGAACGAACGTCCGCGCGTTTTGGGTGACGACAGGCACGGCGGCCAACTGCCTTGCGCTTGCAGCCCTCTGTCCTCCGTACCGCGCGGTCTTCTGCCATCGTGACGCCCATATCGAGGTCGACGAGGCAGGTGCGCCCGGGTTCTTCACCGGCGGCGCAAAGTTGATCCTGCTCGATGGCGAGGGCGCCAAGATCAGGCCGGATGTGCTCGCGGAAGCCTGCGAGCGCATCCGGAGCGACGTCCACCAGGTGCAGCCCGCGGCGATCTCGATCACCAATGCGACCGAATATGGGCTTGCCTATCGCGCGGCCGAGGTCGCCGCCATCGCCGATCTCGCGAAACAGCGCGGCCTCGCGCTTCACATGGACGGAGCTCGGATCGCCAATTCGCTGGTGACGACTGGCGAAGGACTTGCCGAGGTGACATGGCGCGCGGGCGTTGACGCGCTATCGTTCGGGTTCGTCAAGAACGGCGGCCTCAACGCCGAAGCGCTGATCCTCTTCAGAACGGAGCTCGCCGACGAAATCGCCGTGCGGCGCAAGCGCGCCGGCCACTTGCTCTCGAAAGGCCGCTACCTCGCCGCGCAGTTGCTGGCGATGCTTGAGGGAGATCTTTGGCTTGAGAATGCGCGCGCCGCGAATGCCGCGGCGCAAGTCCTCGCCAAGGCGGCGCCCGATCGGCTGATTTACCCTGTCGAGGCGAACGAGCTGTTCCTCAAGATGACCTCGGAAGAGGCCGGCCGGCTTCGCTCGGCGGGCTTCGACTTCTACGACTGGGGGCCCGGCGAGATCAGGCTGGTCACCAGCTGGGACCAGGAGGGCGAGGCACTCGAGCGGCTCGCTTCGGCGATCGCGCTCTTGTGAGTAGTCATATAAGCGCGGCTTATCGGTCGCATCGCCGCATTCATTGGCGCATGTCCAGACGGGTCGCCTAGGCAGCAATGGTGAAGCCCCGGCCAACCCTCACTGACTGCGAACTGCGCCGCCTTCCGGCCGAGGACGGCGTTCGCGGCATTGTCCTTCCGTTCATCATCTTTACGGCGATCTGGGGCTCGACCTGGATCGTCATTCGCGGCCAGCTCGGAACCGTCCCGCCCCAATGGTCGGTCGCATATCGCTTTTTGATCGCGGCGGCGGCGATGGCGGCTCTTGCCGCCTGGAAGGGCGAGGACCTGCGTCTTGGCCGCAAGGGCTTGCTCGCCGCCGTTTTTCTCGGCGTTACGCAATTCTGCGTCAATTTCGATGCCGTCTATCTTGCAGAGCGGCACATCACGTCGGGCGTCGTCGCAACCGTATTCGCACTTCTCCTCATCCCGAGCAGCCTGCTGTCCTGGGCGCTTCTTGGCCATCGGCCGAGCCGCCGGTTCGCCTTGAGCTCGCTCGTGGCGGTTGCCGGCATTGTGCTGCTTTTCGCCCATGAGCTGCGCACGCACGCGGCGACCGCGCCCCAGGTTGCTGCCGGTATCGGCCTCACGCTCGTTGGAATGCTCGGAGCCTCAACCGCAAACGTCATGCAGGCCCGCCCCGAGATCAGGCGCTTCCCGCTCTTTGCGCTGCTCGCATGGTCGATGGCCGCCGGCGCCATCGTCGATGCGATCATCGCGCTCGTGATGACCGGTCCGCCGGTCTTCGACGCACGGCCCGCCTATTGGGCAGGGCTCATCTACCTTGCACTGGCCGCGTCGGTCCTGACCTTCAGCCTCTACTATCCCGTCATCCGCAAGATCGGCCCGGCGAAGACAGCTTATTCGAGCGTGATCGTGCCCATCCTCGCCATGGGCTTTTCGACATGGCTCGAAGATTATCACTGGACGACGATTGCAATTGCCGGGGCCGCTCTTGCACTCGGCGGAATGGCAGGGGCGCTGAGCGGCCGGCGCGTTCGGCTCTCGGCTCCAGACGCCGCCTGATGCGTTTGAGGGCCCATGCCCTCAAGCGTCATTCGTCGATTTGCTTATTGTCCCGACAGCTCCCAGCTCTGGGTCGAGTTCACGACGGGCCGACGCTACGTCTATTCCGAAGTGCCGCGGGAGGTCGCCGACACCTTCCGCTCGGCCTTCGCGAAAGGGATCTACTTCAACACCCGCATTCGTGACCGCTATCCCTATCGCGAAGTGAGCCACCAGGATCGCGAGCGCAGCGCAACGCATTCTTAAAGATCCGGCGCGACAATCGGGGGCATGGTCCCGATGCGCTCGAGCACGATCTTCAAGAGCCGCTGGATGGCCCTTTTGTGGGCCGCCGGCATCATCTGGTTCGCCTATGATTTCGCCGGCTCGCAGGCCGAGGACCAGAATGTCTCGGCCAATTCAGAGCAGTCGACGGACGCGATGGGCGCGACCGTCACGGGCGAGGACACGAACAGGCTCGCAAGCGAGCTCAACAGCTTCTAGGGCGAATTTCCCCAGTCGATGCGCTCGATGTGCCAGCGACGCTGCGCCTCGCTCGAACCGGGAACGTCGTTCACTCGCCTGACAATCGCGGTTGCCGAACGCCTCGCGCTGTTTTGATCGAGGGTGCCCGAGACGGTGAGCGGAACCGAGAGGTAGATCGATCCTGCGGCGCCCTCCTCGTCGCCAGCAGCACCGGCAGCCACCTTGAGATCGCGGTAGCGCGAGAATTGGCGGTCGAAGTCGCCTCGGGGCGGCGCGTTCGGCCCAAGCAGCATGTAGGCCTCACCAAAACGCCGCCGGTTCAGAAGATCGACGAAGTGGCCGACCAGCTCGCTCGCCGCTTCCCTGCTCTTGGGGTCGATTGCGGCCTTCTCCGGCGCGGCGGGCCCTGCATCGTTCGCGACCGCGCTCGGTGCGCTTGGTGCGCCGAGGGACGGCAGCACGGGCGCACTTGCATTGTTTGCCGGCTGCTGCGGTTCGCGTCGCGGGCCGCAGGACGTGAGCGCGAGTGCGAGAGCGAACCCAATCGGTCCCAATTTCATGGACTTGTTCCTCCACCGGAACCGCGCACGCGGCAGTTCGTTCGTTTCGCCAACATAACAGGGGAAAACAGGGAGAGTTTCATGGCCGACACTGACCGCGACGACGTCGAGCGCGAGCACACGACGATCGTCGAGACCGGTAATGGCGGCGGAGGCGGCGGAGTGCTCGCCGTCGTCCTGCTGATCATCATCGTCCTCGTCCTGCTGTTCATCTTCCGCGGCCAGCTTGGCCTTGGCGGCAAGGCGACAAACATCAACGTTCCAAACAGCATCGACGTAAACGTCAACCACAACTGAAGCCTGCCGATCGGCGCGGACGGGTAGCGAGTCCCCGTCCGAGCGCGGGCGCGGTTCCATCTGGAGCCGCGCCCGTTTGTTTTTGCGCCGCCAAGGCAGTAACCGGCGGCGATGAGCTACATGACAGGTTTCGGCGGCCAGTTTGAAAGCGAGGCTGTCGATGGCGCCCTGCCCAAGGGCCGCAACTCGCCCCAGCGCCCCGCCTACGGGCTCTACGCCGAGCAGCTCTCGGGTACGGCCTTCACCATGCCGCGACACGAGAATCGCCGGACTTGGCTGTATCGAATGCGGCCGACCGCTGACCATCGACCGTTCGTCCGCTACGACGGAGCGCCGCTGTTCGCGCCCGGGACCGTGACTGAGCCGCTCGCGCCAAACCGTCTTCGCTGGGATCGGCCAAGCGACCTCCCGCAAGGCAAGGATTTCATCGACGGCATGGTGACCATGCTCGTCAATCGTGACCCCGCCGATCTCGAAGGCGTCGCGATCCATCTCTACCGCGCGTCGAAAAGCATGGAAAACCGCGTCTTCGTCGATGCTGACGGTGAGATGCTGATCATTCCGCAGCACGGCGCGCTTCGCATCGCAACCGAGCTCGGCGTCATCGAGCTCGACCCTGGCTTCGTCGGGCTGGTTCCGCGTGGGCTGAGGTTCCGGGTCGAAGTCGATGGCGAAGCATGGGGCTATGTCGCCGAGAACCACGGAGTTCCGTTCCGCCTTCCCGAACTTGGCCCGATCGGCAGCAACGGTCTCGCCAATGCGCGCGATTTCGAAACGCCCGCGGCGTGGTTCGAGGACAAGGACCAGCCGACCGAAGTCATCCAGAAATCACTCGGTTCGCTCTGGTCCATGACGCTCGACCATTCCCCTCTCGACGTCGTCGCATGGCACGGCAATTACGTGCCGTGGCGCTACGACCTTTCGAAGTTCAACGTCATCGGTACGGTCAGCTTCGATCATCCCGACCCTTCCATCTTCACCGTGCTGACCTCGCCAAGCGATCTTCCGGGTCGCGCCAACGCCGACTTCGTGATCTTCCCGCCGCGCTGGATGGTCGCCGAGGACACGTTCCGCCCGCCCTGGTTCCACCGCAATGTGATGAGCGAGGCGATGGGCCTTATCAGCGGAGCCTATGATGCGAAGGCGGAAGGCTTCCAGCCCGGCGGACTTAGCCTCCATAACCTGATGAGTGGCCACGGGCCCGATGTCGAAAGCTGGCGCAAGGCGAGCGACGCCGAGCTCAAGCCCGCGAAGATCGAGGACACGATGGCGTTCATGGTCGAGACCTGCTGGCCGTACCGGCCGACGCGATACGCGCTCGAGCGCGCGCAGAGCGACTATGACGAGGCATGGAGCGGATTTCCAAAGGCCAAGCTGCCATGAGCCGACCCGACGAGACCAACGACCCCGCGCTCACCTGCTGGGTCGACAGCGCAGAAGGAAGCGACTTCCCGATCCAGAACCTGCCGCTCGGCATCTTCTCGGTCGGGGAGCGCCGGCGCCGCGCCGGCGTTGCGATCGGCGATTATATACTCGATCTTTGCGGAATAGCGGACCTCCTCGACGAGGATTGGCGAGCGGACCTAGCGCAGCCGGTGCTCAATGCATGGCTGGCCCGGGGCCTCGATGCGCAGCGGCAGCTTCGAGCTCGTCTCGTGGAGATCCTCTCGGATGAGCGCTACCGCGACGATGTCGAACCCGAATTGGTCGGCCAGACCGAAGTGCGCATGCACCTTCCGTGCGTGATCGGCGACTACACCGACTTTTACGTCGGGATCCATCACGCCACCAACGTCGGCAAGCAGTTTCGCCCCGACAATCCGCTGTTGCCCAACTATAAATATGTCCCGATCGGCTACCATGGCCGGGCAAGCTCCGTGCGTGTTTCGGGCGAGCCGGTGATCCGGCCGAGCGGGCAGCGCAAAGCGCCCGATGCGGAGGTTCCCGAATATGGGCCAAGCCGGCGGCTGGACTATGAGCTGGAGCTTGGCCTGTGGATCGGGGAAGGCAATGAACTCGGCTCACCGATACCGATCGGGGAAGCTGCCGAGCATATTGCCGGCTATTGCCTCCTCAACGACTGGTCGGCGCGCGATATCCAGGCCTGGGAGTATCAGCCGCTTGGGCCGTTTCTCGCCAAGAATTTCCTGACGAGCGTCAGTGCCTGGGTGGTGAGCCCGCAGGCGCTCGCGCCGTTCAGAAAGCCGATGCCCCAGCGATCGAGCGATGACCCTCAGCCCTTGCCCTATCTCGACGACCCCGCCGACCGCAGCAGCGGCGGCCTCGCCATCGAGCTCGAGGCGACCCTTACGACAGCGCGAATGCGGCGCGAGGGAGCTGCGCCTTATGTCCTCTCGCGCGGTTCGGCCCAGGCGGCAATGTACTGGAGCGCGGCGCAGATCGTCGCGCACCACACGTCGAGCGGATGCAACCTCCAGGCCGGAGACCTGATCGGAACCGGCACGCTTTCGACACAAGATGACAGCGGCCTTGGTTCGTTGCTGGAGATTTCTCGCGGCGGAAAGCAGCCGCTCGAGCTTGCAACCGGAGAGCGACGCACTTTTCTCGAGGACGGAGATGAAATCACGCTCAGCGCCTGGTGCGAAGGCGAGGGGGCAGTGCGGATCGGCTTTGGTGAGTGCGTCGGACGAATCGTCGCCGCGGCTTAAAGCAGGCCCAGATTCTCGCCCATGAGCCGGGTCAATGCATAGAGCCGATCGAGCTGCGGCGTCGGAACGCCGGCTCGCCGCGCGATTTCGCGGGGTGCCCCGAGCAGCGCTTCGAGTTCGATCGGGCGGCACGCCTCGACATCCTGGAGCATCGATGACTTGAACGCGCCGAGGCGGGCGGTCACCGCCATGCGGTCCTGTGCCGTTTCGCTGATCGGGCAGTCGATCTCAGCTCCAACGGCGGCAAGCTCGTCCATGGCCTCCGCCATGAAGGCGCGGACGTCCTCGTCGCCAAGAAGCTTGTCGGCGGTGGACCGCGTCAGCGCCGATAGGGGGTTGATCGTCGCATTGCCCCACAGCTTGTACCAGATGGAGCGCCGAACGTTCTCGCTCGCCTCGCTTCGAATCCCGGAATTCCTGAACAAGGTACAGAGCCTCTCGATGCGCTCGCTGATGCTTCCGGCGGGCTCGCCGAGGATGAGCTTCTCCGCATGCTTGACGACGACGTGATTGGGGGCGCTGCGATAGCAGCTTGCATGAACGACGCAGCCGGCGACCTGCTCCACGGGCAGCGCATCGGCGATCGTGATCTCCGGATCGACGGACCACAAGGGATCGCTGGTAAACCACCAGGGCACGCCGTTCAGCATCGGGATTATCTGCGTCTCGGGACCGACGAGCGTTTCGAGACTCGCTGCGATCTGCGGCAAGGCAGGCGCCTTCACCGCTACGACAAGGAGGTCCTGGACCCCTAAAGCGGCGGGATTGTCGGCGGTCGCTACCGCGACGCAGCGCGTATCGCCAGCGTCCGTCAGCAGCAGGCCTTCGGTATCGATGGCATGCAGCGTCTCTCCTCGGGAAATTACGGACACGTCATTGCCGGCAAGGGCGAGCCTCGCCGCGATCCAGCCGCCGATTGCGCCGGCTCCCACAACGCAAATGTTCATTGGCTCGCCGATGGGCTATGAATCGCCATCCGGGCAAGGGGGATTTGATGCTATTTCGCCAGCTCTTCGAACCGCAGTCGTCGGCCTATACCTATCTCATCGCAAGCGAGGAGAGCCGCGAGGCCGTCCTCGTCGACCCGGTACTCGAAACCGTCGAGCGCGATCTGCAGATTCTTGCCGACCTTGAACTCGCGCTTCGCTTCACCGTCGAGACCCACATCCATGCCGATCATGTGACGAGTGCATCGAGGCTGCGCGAAAGGACCGGGTGCAAATGCGCGGTCCCGGAGAAGAGCGGCGCTGCGCATGTCGACCTCGAGGTGAGGGAGGGCGAGCCGATCCGGTTCGGCAGCCTTGAGCTGCAACCGCTCTATACCCCCGGCCATACCGACGATCATCATGCCTATTTCCTCGATGTGCCGGGCGCTGCGCGTCTCTTCACCGGCGATGCGTTGCTGATCGACGGTTGCGGGAGAACCGATTTCCAGAACGGAGATGCAGCAACCCTCTACCGCTCGGTGCACGACAAGCTGTTTGCGCTGCCCAACGACACGCTCGTCTATCCAGGTCACGACTATCAACAGCGACATGTCAGCAGCATCGGCCAGGAGCGGGCGCGCAATCCCCGATTGGGCGGCGGCAAGACGCTCGACGAATTCATCGCCATCATGGGTTCGCTGAACCTTCCGCGCCCCGCGAAAATGGACATTGCGGTGCCGGCAAACCGCGAGTGCGGGCAACTTCACTAGCCGCGTCCATTTGACCGCCGTGACCGTGCGTGGCACCGGGCAGCGATGGTCGATCAACCTCCGGCACAACGAACCTGGGGCGGACGCTTCGCAACCAAGCCGGCCGAGCTGATGACGCGCATCAACGCCTCGATCGGCTTCGACAAGCGGCTCTGGCGCGAGGACATTGCCGCCTCCAAGGCACATGCGGCGATGCTCCGCGACCAGGGCATCATTGGCGAGGGCGACGCCGCGGCGATCCTCGAAGGGCTCGACCGGATCGCCGCCGAATACGAGCGCGATGGCGTTCCCGAACGGGTCGATCTCGAAGACATCCACATGACGGTCGAACATCGCCTCGGCGAGTTGATCGGAGTGCCCGCTGGACGTCTCCATACCGCAAGGTCGCGCAACGACCAGGTCGCGACGGACTTCAGGCTGTGGGTCCGCGGCGCTTGCGACGAGGCGGTGGACGCGATCCGAAACGTCCAGCGCGTGCTCGTCGGACGCGCCGAAGAGCATGCCGATACGGTGATGCCTGGCTTCACCCACCTCCAGGTGGCGCAGCCGGTTACGCTCGGCCACCACCTTCTCGCTTATTATGAAATGCTTCGGCGCGACGCGTCGCGCTTCACCGATGCCCGCGCGCGGACGAACGAATGCCCGCTCGGGAGCGCCGCGCTCGCCGGCACCGGTTTTCCGATCGACCGCCACGCCGTTGCCGACGCGCTCGGGTTCGATCGGCCCACCGCGAACAGCCTCGATAGTGTCTCCGATCGCGATTTCGCGCTCGATTATCTCGCTGCGGCGAGCCAGTGCGCCCTCCACCTCTCGAGGCTCGCCGAGGAGCTCATCATCTGGGCAAGCGGCCCGTTCGGCTTCGTCAAGCTGTCGGACGAATATTCGACGGGCTCCTCGATCATGCCGCAAAAGCGAAATCCCGACGCTGCCGAGCTGGTCCGCGGCCATAGTGGACGCATTCTCGGGTCGCTGACCGCGCTGATGGCGACGATGAAGGGACTGCCGCTCGCTTATTCCAAGGACATGCAGGACGATAAGGAGCCGGTATTCGAAGCGCGTGACCTGCTGATGCTGTCACT
>DATIQO010000112.1:0-6797 GCA_035470745.1 Sphingomicrobium sp.
GGTGCCGTTCGGGCGATAGAGCCCGGCATGCGACCCCTTGTTCGGCGAGAGCTCTGCACAGCTGAACGGAGGACGACGCCATGGGCGCATCCACTTCGGTCGCCCAAGGCGCGATGGCCAAGGCTTCGTGGCGCATCATCCCGCTTCTCGGCCTTGGATATCTCTGCTCCTATCTCGACCGGCTGAACGTGAGCTTTGCGGCGACGCAAATGAACCTCGACCTCAAGTTCAGCGCCACCGTCTACGGCCTTGGAGGCGGCTTCTTCTTTCTCACTTACGCTCTGTTGGAAATTCCCTCGGGGATGGTGATGCCGCGAATTGGAGCGCGCCGCTGGATCGTGCGGATCATGATCAGCTGGGGCCTGCTGTCGGCGGGAATGATGGCCATAAGAACGCCCGTCCAGTTCTACATCATGCGCCTGCTGCTCGGGGCCGCCGAGGCAGGGTTCTGGCCGACCTGCATGTTCTACCTCGCGAGCTGGTATCCGGCCACGTTCCGCGGCCGGGCGATCAGCCGCTTTTATTGCTTCGGCGGCGTGACCTCGATCGTTGGTGGCCTGCTCTCGACCTGGCTGCTCGGCCTCGACGGTCTCGCGGGCCTTCGCGGCTGGCAATGGCTGTTCCTCCTCGAGGGAGCGCCAACAATCGCGCTTGGCGTCGCCATGTTCTGGCTCCTTCCCGATTCGCCCCGGACCGCCCGCTGGCTGAACGACGACGAGCGGGGATGGATCGAACGGGAGCTCGCCGCCGAGAACGCGCGCCTCGGCGCGGGGGAGCGCACGAACGTCCTTTTCGCCCTTCGCGATCCGCTGGTGCTGCAGCTCGCGGCCATCGCATGCCTGACCATCGGCGGATATATGGGGTTCGCGCTGATCGCCCCGCAGGTCCTGATGACGGGAACGGGCATGGATGTCCGGCACGTCGGCTTCCTGATCAGCTGCGGCGGCCTGATGACAGTCTTGGGAATGCTCGCCTCGGGCTGGCACAGCGATCGGATCGGCAGTCGCTTCGGTCACCTCCTTGGCAGCACATTCATGGTTGCCGGCTGCTTCGCCGCAATGGGCTTTGCGAACACTCCTGCGATGCTGGTCACGGCCTATCTCGGGATGTCCTTCTTCTGGCCTGCGCTGACGCTCTCGACGAACCTCGTTGCAACAGAAGTGGTCCAGTGCCGGATGGTCGCAGTCGCCGTCGCTTGCATCAACACGCTCGCGCAGCTCGGCGCCTTCGTGGTTCCTGTCCTGTGGGGGATCAGCAAGGACAGCACGGGCAGCTATCACTTCGGCCTGATGCTGATCCCGCTTCTGTTCATTGCCTCGGGCGCGATCAGCCTCAGCCTTCGCCAGCAGGTTCGCCGCAAGGAAATGATGCTCGTTCCGGCGATCGCGACTGCTTAGGAACCTCTTCGTTCGCCGCGGCTGGCCATCCCTGGATCAAGTTCGGCGATGCCATCAATTGAGCGATGGTTGAGCGCCTTCGACCGGGTCATCCTCGACCGTTTCGTGAAAGCGGCTGTAGTCGATGGTGCGAGTCCCGTCGGGAAGAATTCCGATGATGTCGACGAGCCTGGCGTTCCAGCGGATATCGCCGGCGCGATAGGCCCAGCGAGCGTGAATATTCTGGCCGCTGCGCTCGTCCATTCCCGTCAGCAGGACGACGATCTCGGCATCGGGCTGCGCCGCCTGCTGCTCGAGCCAGGCCGCGATCGGGCTGTCCGGACCGATCTCGTGCATCATCATCCAGCTCAGCGCGAACACCGGGGTCGATGCCCTTGCGAGCCGAAGATCCCGGAACCGGCGCATCGTCATCCCGTCGACCTCTTCGTCGGACAGGATCGAGACCGTCGCGCGCGCCTCGAAGACGAGATTGTGCCGCTGGTTCGCAGCCCTGAACATGAGGGTCGGCTTGCCGTGGACGTGCGAAACCACGGCGACGCGGGAAAACAGGACGCGCGCGGTCGGCCTCGAGAAGCGCGCAAAGGCAATGCCCGTCACTAGCGCGAAGAAGAGGATGCCGAGCGTAATCTCGACGACGACCAGGATATTGGTCAGCACCGAAACCGGATACATGTTGCCGTAGCCGATCGTTGCGACCGTATCGATGCTGAAGAAGAAAGCGCGCCAGTAAGGCGCCGCGTTGACCTTCGTGTCGCCCCAATTAATTCCTTGCGGATCCAGCCCGTAGAGGAAGGCGAAGAGGAAGTTGAAGCAAAGGAAGGTCGCGACGAACAGCGCGATCAGCTGCGGCCATGTGAGGGTGATCAGCTGATGGTAGATGTCCGAAGGATGCCAGCGCCGCGCACCAAGCGGCTTGATCTTCATCGCGCCGTCGCCGCGCAGCGCCAGGGTTAGCGACGACTCGTCCGGTGACTGCCTTGGCTTGCGCATAAGCGCGTGACTTAGCGCTCGATGCGTCCGCCGAACATGCGGGAAAAAGGTGTCAGGCTTGGCAAGGGAAGCGCCGCTCGTTCCGGCGGCACTTCCCTTGCATCCGAGCCTCTTCGAACGCCGCTAGGGCTTGGCCTCGATGACCATGTTGAACGGCGTCTCGGCGGCGCGCCTGACGGAGCCGAAGCCGGCCGAGCTCAGCACGGTCCTGAGACGCGCTTCCCCTGCCTGCGCGCCCAGCGCGAGCCCGACCTCCTGCGCCTTTGACCCGGGCGTGCAGATCATGGTCGATGCCGAATAATACATCCTCCCGACCGGGTTGATGTTGTCGCTCAGATTATCGGCGGCCATCGGCTCGACGATCATGAAAGTGCCGTCGGGCTTGAGCATATCGCGAACATGCCTTGCGGCTCCGACCGGGTCACCCATGTCGTGCAGGCAATCGAAGCAGCAGATGAGGTCGTAGTCGCCGCCCGCCGCTTCCTTCGCCTTGGCGACTTCAAACCGAAGATTGGGCAGATCGCCCGCCTCCGCTGCCGCCTCGCGGGCGCGCTCGACCGACTTGTCGTGATAGTCGAAGCCCACGAACTCGCTCCTTGGAAAGGCGGCCGCCATGATGATGGTCGAGGCCCCGGCACCGCAGCCGATGTCGGCAACCTTGCCGCCGCGCTCGAGTTTCTCGACCACGCCTTCAAGCGCCGGAAGCCATGCGCTGACGAGGTTCGCGCGATAGCCTGGACGGAAGAACTTCTCGCAGCCGCGGAACAGGCATTCGTGATGCTCGTGCCAGCCGACACCGGCTCCAGACTGAAAGGCATCGGTGATCTTCGGTTCGTCGATGTAGCCAGACGCGATCAGCTCGAATGCTGGAGCGACGTAGACCGGCGAATCCTCGTTCGCGAGGGCCATGATCTGCTCGGGATTCATCGAGAATCTTTCGCTCGCAGGATCATAATCGACAAAGCCTGATGCCGCCTGCGCCGCGAGCCACTCGCGCACATATCGCTCGTCGAGGTTCAGCTCGTCCGCGAGCTGGCGGCTACTTGCCGGCCCCAATTGGGCAAGCTTGCCATATAGTCCGAGCTTGACGCCCGTGATGACCAGGCTGCCGCTCATTGCGGCGGCCATGTCACCGACCATCTTGTGCATGAATTGTTCGAGTTTTGCCGGATCCGGCTGAAGAGTTTGCACCGGTTGCGGCGGAGCCATTGTCGCCATGCGTGCCTCCCTGCCTTCCCCTGAGTCGGGGAAGCGGCATTTACCACCATCCGGAGGCGGCAGCAGCGAAAAGAGGAGCTGGAATGGCGGCTTTTTCAGGACCCTCGGTTCAGCCGTGCAAGCCTTGAGGTCCAGTCGGCCAGCTCCTTGCAGAATTCATCGAGATCGAAATTCTGCGGATCGTCATGAGCGCCGGCAATGCCGCGATCGATATTGGCATGAAAGGCGGGCACCAGCCACGTTCCCGCGCGCGTGCTTGCAAGGACATAAAGGAGTGCAAGCGTCTTATATTGCCGGCTGGTAAAGCCCGGCACCGGCGCGATCCGATCATTCCCCGGCGATCCCGACGCGTCTTCCCGCCGCGGCTGGACATTCTCGACATGCAGGAACCTGCCGCGGACTGGATCGCCAAGCATGCTCTCGAGCTTTGTCGCCCGCCATCCGACCTCCAAATCATGGCCGATGCTGACGCGGCCGCGCCGATCGTTGAACAAATGCGCTACCGCGTCCTTGCCAAGAAACTGGCGAACATCGTTGAAGCGCCCCTTGCCGCCGAGACGAGGCGGGAACGGTCTCCTTCCAAGATAAGGAGAACTGGTGTCATGGATGACGAAGTAAGCCGCCCGAAGATGGTTTGCGGTTTCGGAGACGGGCGTCGTCGCCGGCAAGGCGATCCTTGCGCGTCGAAGAGCGCGCGCGAGCTTCTCCTCATCGATGTCGACCCTCGTCCCGACGAGGCTGGCGAGCGGTGCAGGAAGTGGCCGTTCGGCGCCAGGTTCGCCGCCGCGCTGGAGCGGCCTCAGCAGGCATTGTGCCTGCTCAAGGGGAGTGCCTGCGAACTGCATTGTCGCGGGATCAAAGCTGCACTGGACCACCGGGGTCGCCACCTGCGCTGCTGCAAAGACGAGCAGGAACATGAGTGCGCCGTGCGACGATCCTGAGGATGATGCAACCGCGAAGGCAGCGATCGTTCGTCCCTCCCCCACCGCTTCGCGGATTGCGAAGCGCGCGGCCTGTCCGCCGCTCAGCCGCGCTCGTTAAAAGCCGCAAGTCATAAGTTCAGTTTATCGGCTGCCTTGGAACTTCCGTTGGCCGGGATGTTCGGGGGCCATTAGGGGCGCCCATCCTGACCACGATCGAGAAAGGACGATTTGTGACGGCTTTGAAGAGCTGGGAGCCAGAGCTTGGCGTTCTCGGCACGGGACGGATGGGCTCTCGCCTCGCAGCGATGTTCGCCCGTGCGGGCCGACGGGTGGTGCTCGGCTCGCGAGATCCCGGCCGTTCCGCCGGCATCGTCGATGCGCTCGGCATCCCGACCCTTCGCGGCGGCAGCTATTCGGACGCGCAGGGCGCTCCTGTCGTTCTTCCCGCGGTTTTCATCCGCGACGGCCTCTTCGACCTGCTCGAGCGCCATTGCCCAAGCCTTGCGGGCAAGCTCGTGATCGACATCAGCAATCCGTTCAACGAAGACTATAGCGACTTCGTCACCCCCTGGGACACGAGCGGAGCCGAGGAACTCCAGCGGCGCTTCCCAAAGGCGCGTATCGTTGGTGCCTTCAAGAACGTCTTCTGGGAGGTTTTCGACCAGCCGCAATTCGGTGACAGCTTGAGCGACGTCCTCGTCACGGGCGACGATGAAGAAGCCAAGGCGGAATTCTTGCGCCTCGCCGAGGGCACGCCGTTTCGCTATCTCGATGCGGGTCCGCTCGTGCACAGCCGAACCGTTGAGCGGTTGACGTTCATCACGAGCAGTCTTGGACGCCAGCTGAACTCCTACCCGCGAATGAACTGGCGCCTCATGACCCAGGCCGAGCAAAGCGCGGATCGATGATGGCCCGCTAGAAAGGGCTGCGGGGGCGTCCTTGCAAACGCCCATCGAGCCATGCGCTTAGCGGCGGTGTTGGCAGGGCCGCCGAACCTGTATGGGGCGGGCGATGGATGCAGACGATGAACCAACCCCCGCGCCTTTCATTCCGGAGCGTGCCGAGAGCGCGAAAATCCCCCACCCGCTGCTCCAATATGGCCGCATCGCTGCACGCAAGGGATCGCCGCTGCAGAGCGCGCCTCGCCCTGGGTATTTGCGCGGCGTCGACTTTTATTCTGCCGCCGTATTTCCTTCCGTCATCGTCACAGCAACGGCGCAGTTCCTGGAAGTGCATGGACGCTTCCCCGACATCGTCTCGCCCCAGCGCTACAGCGACAAGATCTTCTGGGCGAAGTTCTTCCGTCCGCTCAAAGTCCCCGAAACAGGCAACAAGCTTTTGACCGCGAGCTTCATTCCGGCCGATGCCAGGGATCTCGTCCGCTGCCCGCCGATCGTCTGGCATTCGCGGCTACCGCGCGTCCCGCGCGCCGGCGAGATCGAGCCCGGCACCTATTATTTGAAAACGAACCACGGGGCGGACCGCTATCGGCGCGTCAGCTACCCGATCAAAGATGAAGAAGCGGAGGCGCTCGACGCTGAATTCGCGCGCCATCTCGCCAAGGACTATAATTGGTGGCGCGGGGAATGGTGGTACAATGTTTTCCCGCGCGAGCTGCTGCTGGAGCCGGCGATCGGAAGCGCGGAAGATACGACCTCGTGGAACTTCCTCGTGATCGCGGGCGAGATCGAACTCATCATTGCCTATCAAAAGCTCGGCGGAGGCGCTTCTCGCAAGAGCTACTTCACTCCAGCCTTCGATCCGCTGCCGGACCAGGACGACACGCCGCCGGCGGTCACCGAGCTCCCGTCGGCAAAGGCGCGCGAGCGGATGGGCGCTGCCGCACGCGCGATCGGTGCGCCGCTCGGTTTCGTGCGGGTCGATTTCCTGCTCGACGACGAGGACGAGCCATATCTTGGGGAACTGAGCTTTGCTCCCGGCAACGCTGTCGCCCGTCTCACCGACGAACTCGACTGGAAGCTGGGGCTGGCGGGGGATCTCAGCGCCGAGCCGAGCTAGCCCGGGAGCCCGGCCGGATCGCTCCGGCCGAGCTCCTGTTTGCACGGGAAAATAGCGCTACTTCGTTTGCGACAGCTTTTGCGCGGCGACCGCGTTTGCGAGCGCTTTCGAGCCATTGCGCGCGGTGCAGGTCGCATCGCCCGTCTTCTTCTGCTTGGCGAGCACATTGGCGTTCACGCCGCAGACGTTGGCGGCGACGCCGACCGGGACCTGGACGCTGACGGGAACGCTAAGGTTATTGAGCGCCGAG
>DATIQO010000113.1:0-9281 GCA_035470745.1 Sphingomicrobium sp.
GGTTCGGCCGGTGACGTCGGCGCGCTTCACGCGCTCCCAGGCATAGCCGGCGATACGGTCGAGCTCGCGCGCCAGCCTGTCGGCATCGACAAGGTCCTCGTCAAACGTCCGCTCGGCACTGACTGACTTGTAGGGGCGGTCAGGCTTGACCTCCCGCTCATCGATGCCGCGGCAGATCCGATAGTACCATGATCCCGAACTCCCGAACTGCGCTTCCAGTGCCGGCAGGCTCCAGTCACGCAAATCGGCGCCGGTGAGAATGCCCAGCCTCTCCATTTTCCGGGCAGTGACGGGGCCAACCCCATGGAAACTTCCAACCGGGAGCGATCCCACGAAATCGGGTCCGCGCTCGGGCGTGACGACGGTGAGGCCGTCGGGCTTGCGATAGTCGGAGGCGAGCTTGGCGATGAACTTGCAATAGGAAACGCCTGCTGAAGCGGTAAGCCCGGTTTCCTCGCGGATGCGGCGGCGAATGTCCTCGGCGATCGCGCGCGCACTGCCAAGACCGCGCACATCTTCGGTCACGTCGAGATAGGCTTCGTCGAGGCTGAGCGGCTCGATCAGTTCGGTATAGTCGGCAAAGATCGCGCGGATCTGCTGACTGACCGCCCGATAGACGTCGAAGCGCGGCTTGACGAAGATGATCTCGGGGCACCGCCGCTTCGCGGTGATCGACGGCATCGCCGAGCGCACGCCGTACTTGCGTGCTTCATAGCTCGCTGCCGCGACGACTCCGCGATGGCCGCCGCCGACCGCGACCGGCCGGCCCTTGAGCGAGGGATCGTCCCGCTGTTCGACCGACGCGTAGAAGGCGTCCATGTCGACGTGGATGATCTTGCGAAGAGGGCGCTCGGCGTTGACCACGATGGCCAATTATCTGTCCTACCTCGGGCCAAAGAGTCCAGCGATGCGACTCGCGCTGCCGCCGGCTCCTTGAGGCCCGGGGCACGAGCCTGGGCGTAGCCAGCGCCATGGGATGCGAGCTGTCCGGGTGCCCCGGCGACGCGAAGCTTTTGCATCGCCTCGATCATTCTGCTTTAGGGCGCCGCCATGAACATCCACGAATACCAAGCCAAGGAACTGCTCGCGAAATATGGCGTACCGGTTCCCGCCGGCTATGCGGCAATGAGCGTTGCCGAGGCCGTCGAGGCCGCGAAGCGGCTTCCTGGGCCCCTCTGGGTCGTCAAGGCGCAGATTCACGCCGGAGGCCGCGGCAAGGGCAAGTTCAAGGAGCTTCCCGAATCGGCGAAGGGCGGCGTCCGGCTCGCACGTTCGATCGACGAGGTGCGCGAGAACGCCGCCGAGATGCTTGGCCATACGCTCGTGACGGTCCAGACCGGCCCCCACGGCAAGGAGGTCCAGCGGCTCTACGTCACTGACGGTGTCGACATCGCCAAGGAATTCTACCTTGCCCTCCTCGTCGATCGCGAGACTGGCCGCATCGCGGTTGTCGCGTCCACCGAAGGCGGCATGGAGATCGAGAAGGTCGCCCATGATTCGCCGGAAAAGATCAGCACGATCACCATCGATCCGGCGACGGGATTGATGCCGCATCATGGCCGGGAGGTGGCTGCCGCGCTCGGGCTCACCGGGGACCTTGCCAAGCAGGCGGGGAAGGTATTGGCAAAGCTCTACGAAGCGTTCCTCGGTACCGACGCGTCGCAGATCGAAATCAACCCGCTCGCAATCACCGACAAGCAGCAGCTCATGGTTCTCGACGCAAAGGTCGGCTTCGACAGCAATGCCGACTTCCGACATCCGGACCTCGAGCAGCTGCGCGACCTTTCGGAAGAGGATCCGATGGAGGTCGAGGCGTCCAAATTCGATCTCAGCTACATCAAGCTCGACGGCTCGATCGGCTGCATGGTCAATGGCGCCGGGCTTGCCATGGCGACGATGGACATCATCAAGCTCGAAGGGGGCGAGCCCGCCAACTTCCTCGACGTCGGCGGCGGTGCTTCGAAGGAAAAGGTGACCGCCGCGTTCAAGATCATCCTCAGCGATCCCGCGGTGAAGGGCATCCTCGTCAACATCTTCGGCGGCATCATGCGCTGTGACATCATTGCCGAGGGGATTGTCGCGGCCGCCCGTGAAGTCGACCTTCGCGTTCCTCTCGTCGTGCGGCTCGAAGGGACGAACGTCCAGCAGGGCAAGGACATTCTCGCCTCGTCCGGTCTGCCGATCATCGCTGCCAATGACCTTGGTGACGCGGCGAAGAAGATCGTTGCCGAAGTGAAAGAAGCCGTACCAGCCTGACTGCTTTGCCGAACCCCCCTCGGCAGCGCGCCTGCCGGGAGGATTGCCAGCACTTCGGTTTCCGACGGTTAGTACTGCCAAGCTTGGATTCTCTGTCACGCCTTGTCTATGGCGCCCGCAAATGAGGAGGCATATCCGATGAAGCTGCTGGTCGCCGTCAAGCGGGTGATCGACTATAACGTGAAGCCCCGGGTGAAGATGGACGGCTCGGGCGTCGATCTTGCCAACGTCAAGATGAGCATGAACCCATTCGACGAGATCGCGGTCGAAGAAGCGATCCGCCTCAAGGAAAAGGGCGTCGCGACGGAGATCGTCGCTGTGTCGATCGGGCCCGCCAAGGCACAGGAAACCCTTCGAACCGCGCTTGCGATGGGTGCCGACCGCGCGATCCTCGTCCAGACCGAAGAGGAAGTCGAGCCGCTGGCGGTCGCCAAGATCCTCGCCAAGGTGGCAGCGGACGAGCAGCCGCAGCTGGTCATTCTCGGCAAGCAGGCGATCGACGACGATAACAATGCGACCGGCCAAATGCTCGCGGCGCTTCTCGGCTGGCCGCAGGGTACCTTCGCCTCGAAGATCGAGGTTGGCGATACCGCCACGGTGACGCGCGAAGTCGATGGCGGCCTCGAAACGGTCAGGCTGCAGCTTCCAGCTGTGGTCACCACCGACCTGCGCCTCAACGAACCGCGCTATGCTTCGCTTCCCAACATCATGAAGGCGAAATCGAAGCCGCTCGCGACCAAGTCGCCCGGCGACTATGGCATCGACGTCGCGCGGCGCCTCGAGACGCTCAAGGTGACTGAGCCGGCGAGGCGCCAGGCGGGAATCAAGGTTGGCAGCGTCGACGAGCTGGTCGAGCGGCTGCATGGCATGGGGATTGCGAAATGAGCGTGCTTGTCCTGGCGGAACATGACGGCAGCAACGTCAAGGATGCGACGCTCGCGACAGTGACCGCAGCCGCGAAGCTCGGCGATGTCCACCTGCTGGTTGCAGGCAACAACGTCGCAGGAGCAGCCGAGGCCGCAGCAAAGATCGCCGGTATCGCCAAGGTGCTCGTCGCCGATGCACCGCAGCTTGATCACGATCTTGCCGAGAATGTCGCTCCCGTCGCTGCAAGACTGATGGACGGCTACGACGCTTTCCTTGCGCCCGCGACGACCTTCGGGAAGAATATCGCCCCGCGCGTCGCTGCGCTCATTGACGTCATGCAGGTCAGCGACATCCTCTCGGTCGAGGGACCGGACACGTTCACGCGTCCGATCTACGCCGGCAATGCGATCGCGACGGTCAAGTCGAAGGACGCGAAGAAGGTCCTGACGGTTCGCACAACGGCGTTCGAGAAGGCCGCTGTCGGGGACGGCTCCGCGGCGGTCGAAAAAGTCGACGCCGGGCCGGGCGACGGCAAGATTGCGTTCGTCTCGATGGAAGCGTCCGCGAGCGAACGTCCCGAACTTACAAGCGCCAAGGTCATCGTCTCGGGTGGACGCGCTTTCGGCAGCAGCGAGCAATTCCATGCGCTCCTCGACCCGCTTGCCGACAAGCTCGGCGCCGCGGTCGGCGCGTCGCGCGCTGCTGTCGATGCAGGCTATGCGCCCAACGACTACCAGGTCGGGCAGACCGGCAAGATCGTCGCGCCCGAGGTCTATGTCGCGATCGGAATCTCGGGAGCAATCCAGCATCTTGCCGGGATGAAGGATTCAAAGACGATCATCGCCATCAACAAGGACGAAGAAGCGCCGATCTTCCAGGTCGCCGACATCGGCCTCGTCGGCGACCTGTTCAAGATCGTCCCGGAGCTGACGCAGAAGCTTTAGCCGTCGCCGCCTGCACCTGCCGAAGGCGGCTTGTGGGCTTCTCGTTCTCCGGCGAGCGAACGCGGACGTGCGTTAGCTCGGGTTCCCGGCCCTACTTGTGCTTGTGCTCGGGTTTGCCCTTGCGCGAGGTCGAAGCCATTTTTTCGAGCTCCTTCTCGCTCATCGACATCATGGATTTGGAAGCGCCCTGGAGATGGCTCTTCGGCGTGTCGCCCCGCTTGGCCGAAAGGGCCGCTCCTGCGGCTTTTTGCTGAGCTCCAGACTTTGCTGGCATGGTCGTATCTCCTTTTTCAGGACCATTTCCACACAACGCTTGGCCGCCCTGATGGCTGCGGCAAGAAAGGAAGGTTGTGCAAGATCAACCACCGCCTGCCGAAGTGGTGCCAAACGGTGAGATCGAGGCCAACAGTATGGCGAGCCTTGCCATTGCGCAGGATCGTCATTCGCATTTCCCGGCGGCTTGGGGAGATGGTGGCGGAGCCCAAGTTTGCCTTTGCGCCACTTGGCGCATTATTTGTGGCGCTATGGATCAACTCACGATCAGCAGTCCGGTCGTAGAGGGCTCCTCCCATCCGGGCTTTGCTGCTGCTGACGTCTACCTCCTGTCCGGCCTGCCCGAGCCTGTCCGGCAGCGTCTGATCGACGTCTCCCGGATCGAGCGGGTCGCGCCGCGGGGCGAGTTGTTCGGGGATGGAGAGACCCCGCGAGACCTCCACATCGTCCTTGGCGGCATCGTCGATCTTTCCTGCACGTACAGAGGCCATGAATGCACTGCGCTCATGATGGCGGCGGGCGATGTCCTGATGCCAGCGGCTGCCCTTTACGCGGAGCCGTACCTCATTTCCGCCCGCGCTCTTACCGCATCGAGGATCATGATGATCGATGCCGAAACCGTCCGGCGAGAGGCAAACGACTGTGCCCAATTGGCCTTGGCGCTGGCGCGGATCATGGCCGGGCAATGGCGCGTCGCGCTCAAGATTATCCTCGATTTGAAGTGCCGCTCGCCCTCGCAGCGCCTGGCGGCTTTCCTGCTGCGGCTCCACGACGCGTCGCGCGCGGAGGCGACGCCCGAAATTCCGTTCTCCAAGCGTCAGCTCGCATCGCGCATCGGGATGCAGCCGGAAACGCTTTCGCGCACCCTCCAGACGCTCGCTGCGAACGGGCTTTACCTCCGGGGGCGCCAGATCATCGTTACCAACCGGGCGGCCGCCGAGGAATTTTGTGGGCCCGATCCTTATCCGAGCGCGAGCGAATATGAGCTCGGCGTGCATGCGCTCTGAGGTGAGGGCGGCTCCGTCGATCTTGGCGCTGCTCTTGGTGGACCACTCATTCCGGCAACGATTGCCTATGGTGTCGCCGGCATCGCGCTGCTCGCGAATCACAAGCGACTGCGGCGCACCTTAAGCCACATCGTGCAGGCGGACGGATGCCGCCTTCGTCGCGACCAGTCTCTTTATGTCGTCTTTGCTACGGCGATCATGATCTAAATTTGGCTCACGGGGCGCTATCGTTGACGCCCATGCCGTGGCGGTAGACGAGGTCACCACCTTTCCAGCCGCTGTAAAGCAGGATCAGTACGACCACGAGCGAGATGTAGACGCCAGTCGAGCCGATCGAATCCGTGCTTTTCAGCCGCAGGATAAGGTTCACAACCTCAAGCACGACTGCGGTGACGTTGGCGACAGCGTGCTTGATAGCATCCGAGCCTTGTATCCGCTTTTCGCCGAGGAAGTCCGTAAGACCGGCCACGGCGGCCAAGGCGCCCATTGCGAGGCCAATACCAAGTAGCCAGATCGTCCACCGCGCTACGTCGGTCTGTCCGCGCGTATAGAGTATGTCGAACACAAGAGTGAGTATGAAACACACGATCGGGAACTGAACGAGCATCGGGTGAAGCGGGTGGCCGGCGATCTTGACGGTGCTTTGCGGATGACCGTGGCGCTCATCATTGAGACTTGCCATGACGTTCTCCTCTCCTGGCACACTTGATGTTCGTTGGAGAGAAATGGTTCCTGACGCTGCGCCGACAGCGCTGATCCGGAATTCGCCTTTGGGCCCATTCCTGCCACTGGTCGGGTTCGATCAACGTCAAACTCAGAACTCATAACAGGTACGCCTTGGCAACAAGGTACACGCCAGTACCGCTTTGGTTGACAGAGTATCCCCTCTGTTCGTTCTCGACCGATTGGATGCGAGGCGTGCCGGGTGCGGGGTGGGTGGAGCAACGGCGTGCGGGTCCGCTCCGTTGATGCGCAGTGAGCGTGCGTTTGACGCTCCGATTACGTGGCACGCCGCGCGTTCAAACGCCCGGCTGAGGGGGCCACGCAACGAAAAGGACCCCGAACTATGAAACCTATTCGCCTCCTGATGGCGGCCGGAGCGATTGCCGCCGCACCGGCCATAGCGATGGCGTCGCCGCCGGGCGGTGGGTCGAACAACGGCTTACATTCTACCACGACCGCCACGCCCAATTCGCCGACCGGAAACGGCGGCGGATACAATCACTCGAACTCTCCTCAGCACACGACAGGCCAGCCGATGCAGTCCTGCGAGACGACAGGCTCGCCTCCGGGCGGTTCGGGAAGTGCCCCAGGATCGGCGTTCAGCGGCGGCACCGCCGATCAGAAATATGCGGGAACGCAGCCGCAGAACTCGCGTAACAGCGCGTCGACATCGCAGTACGACGTGGCCTGCGCCAACCAGCCGCACTAACCAAACGGCTAACTCCAGTGGAGGCGCTCGCTGACGTGGCGGCGGGCGTCTCGACTCGCGCGGATTGTGTGAAGGCCACAATGGCAGCAACTCGCTCAAACGCGCCGTCTGGGTCTGACCCATTGCAGGCATGATCCCTTATGTTACGCTTGCGAAACGGAGGGCGCCCCTATGCATGTCCACATGCCGAAACCTCTGCATGGGTGGCGTGCTTCCATTGGCGAGGTGGGCATCATTGTCCTTGGCGTGCTCATGCTCCTGGCATGCGCTCCGGTGGCCCCTTGAAGGAGCAGAGACAATGGGCGCAGGCCACTGAAAACTAAACAATTTTTCGAAAGGGTGGTGCCCAGGGGCGGGATCGAACCACCGACACCGTGATTTTCAGTCACGTGCTCTACCAACTGAGCTACCTGGGCTCTTGAACTCGGGCAGGCCGCCCGCTCAAGCAGCGCGCTCACTAGCTTTCGCTATCTCCGCTGTCCACCCTCTCGGGATCGGCTGCAGGACCCGGTATCCGATAGCCTTCTCCCAGCCAATTCAGGAGGTCACGGTCCTTGCAGCCGCGACTGCAAAAAGGCGCGTGCTCCGGATGCTCGGGTCGGCGGCACAAGGGACAAGTTTTTGACGCTTTAGAGGGGTTCGGCATATCCGCCCGACATGGGGATAGCGGCGTTGCCGCGCAACTCAATCGAGCCTCCGAGCTGCCGAGCGAGGCTGGTGATCCACTCGCTCCGATCTTCGAGCACGCGCGCAACCGCCGGATGGACGACGATGCGCTTGGGTCCCGGTGCATCGAAGGCGAGGCGTCGCAGGAGTGCACGAGCCTCGAACGCGGCTCGGTCCTGGGCAAGCTCTGCAATCGAGGCGCGGAGCCTTGGACAAACGATCTGCACGAACCCGAATCCGTTGACTGCCGTGCGTTCGAAGGGCTGCGGAAGACCCGCATCAATCGCGGCCGCAGCTGCCTGCCGTGCGCTCCTGGCGCCGGTCGTCGGCAAGTCGATTCCGATCGAGCCCCCGATATCGAGGCGGCGCACCGTTCGAACTGCTTCTCCAGCGCCGAGAACTGCAAGCTCGTCGGGGGGAAGATAACCGTCAATGTCGATCAATGTCATGGCCGGTGTCGGGGAGATGCGCAGCGCGCCGCCGGCGAAGGTGACGGCGCCCGATCGGGCTTCATCGACGAGATCGTCCCATCCAGCATCGCCAAGCGTGTCGGACGCGCTCGGGAATGTGAGCGATTGCCCCGAGAGGCTATCGGCAAGCGAAGGCACCAAGCGCGGCGTCTGGTTGGTGAGGCGGGCAAGCGGACGTTTCCACGGCTCGCTTCCGGGTACGGGCTCGCGGGTGACCTCGATTGCGATGGTTGCGCCCTGCGTTGCGCCGGGCGCGCCGCGAGGAAGCATAAACTCCGTCCCCCTTTCGGCGACCGCAATGGCATTCCGGCCGTTGGTTCCAATATTCGCCAATCGAGCTTCGAGCACGCTTCCCGATGGTATGGTCCCGTCGAGCTGCACTCGAGCTTCGATGATTTCACCAGCCTCGACGAGGGCGGCCCGGGTCTCGCCGATCCCGCGCTCGATCAGCCATTCAGGCAATCGGATATCCCGCCGATTTCAGCAGCACTCGCGTCTCGGCAAGCGGCAGCCCGACAACGTTCGAATAGCTGCCCGCGATGTGGCGAACATAAATCTCGCCGTAGCCCTGGAGTGCGTATCCGCCCGCCTTTCCGCGCCACTCCCCGTGGCGGGCGTAAAAATCGATTTCCTCGCTGCTGAGGCGCTTCATCGCGATCATCGTCTCGACCAGTCGATCGCGCACGCCCTTCCCGGGAACGGCAAGCGCGACGCCGGTCAATACGCGGTGACGGCGACCGGACAGCAGCTCCATGCAGGCGCGCAGCGTCGCTTCATCCTCGACCTTGGGCAAAATGCGCCGCCCGACGGCAACGACGGTGTCGGCGGCCAGTACGAGCGCATCCGGTTCCTTCGCTGCGACGATCTCGGCCTTCTCCCGCGCGAGGCGAAGCGCATGCTGGCGCGGCAGCTCGCCTTTGGGAACGCTCTCGTCGATGTCGGCGGGAACCACGGCATCGGGTTTAAGGCCAATGCGGGCAAGCAGGTCGAGGCGGCGGGGGCTCGCCGAGGCGAGTACGAGCCTCATCAGTAGCCGGGCGGGCCTCCGCGGCCGGGCATGAAGCGGTAAGTGATGCGCCCCTTGGTGAGATCGTAGGGCGTCAGCTCAACGAGGACTTCATCGCCCGTCAGCACCCGGATGCGGTTCTTGCGCATCTTTCCGGCGGTGTGGCCGAGAATCTCATGGCCGTTCTCGAGGCGGACGCGGAACATCGCATTGGGCAGCAGCTCCACCACCGTGCCGCGCATCTCGAGCAGTTCTTCCTTGGCCAAGCGATTCCTCTCTGTTCGCGAAAAGTCGCGGAGGCTTAGCTGGGGGAGGGCGAAATGTGAAGGCGCGTGTTTAGACCGTCAGGATCGTCGAGCC
>DATIQO010000114.1:0-3903 GCA_035470745.1 Sphingomicrobium sp.
CGCAATTGCGCAGCTCGTCTTCCCGCACCAGGCAAACGGCAGTCTCGTGCGCGACGGCAGCCGCGTCGTCGGGTCGGAGCTGATCGCGCAAGGCTTTGCGAAGCCCGGATATTTCCACCCGCGGCCATCGGCCGCGGGCAAGGGCTATGACGCATCGGCTTCGTCGGGTTCAAACCTCGGCCCGACCTCGAAGCAGCTCGCCGAGAATATCGCGGCGAACATAAAGGAGGCGCGGGCCGACGGCATGACTGGCCCCGTTCCCGCGGACATGGTGACAGCGTCCGGGTCAGGGCTTGATCCCGACATCTCCCCGGAAAATGCGCTTTCGCAGGTACCTCGCGTCGCCAAGGCGCGCGGGCTTGCGCCAGAGGAAGTCCAGAGGCTCGTTCAGCAGTCGATCGCCGGGCCGACGCTCGGCTTCCTTGGCGAGGCGCACGTCAATGTTCTTGCTCTCAATCGACAAGTCGATGCCATGAGCGCAAAATCCGCGAGGTGATGCCGGCCGACCATAGCGATCGCCCCTCGCCAGAGGCACTTTTACGCGAGGCCGCGCAGGAGGGCCGCGGCCGCCTAAAGATCTTCCTCGGTGCAGCTCCAGGGGTTGGCAAGACCTATGAGATGCTGACCGAGGGCGCAGCGCGAAAGAAGGCGGGCGTCGACGTCGTGATCGGTGTCGTCGAGACCCACGGCCGCGCCGAAACGCAGGCGCTCCTCGAAGGCATGTCGGTCATGCCCCGCAGGCAGGTCGAGTACCAGGGGCGCATCCTGTCGGAAATGGACGTCGACGCGATCCTCGAGCGAAGGCCCCAGCTCGCGCTCGTCGACGAGCTCGCGCACACCAATGCGCCCGGCTCGCGCCATGCCAAGCGCTGGCAGGATGTCGAGGAGCTGCTCGCGGCCGGGATCGACGTTTTCTCGACGCTCAATGTTCAGCATGTCGAGAGCCTCAACGATGTGGTCGCCTCCTTTACCAAGGTGCGCGTTCGCGAGACCGTCCCCGATCGCATCGTCGAGGCGGCGGAGCTCGAGGTGGTCGACATCCCTCCCGACGAGCTGATCGAGCGCCTCAAGGAAGGGAAGGTCTATATTCCCGAAGAGGCGACGCGGGCGCTTGGCCATTTCTTCTCGAAATCGAACCTGTCGGCCCTTCGCGAACTTGCACTCCGCCGCGCCGCGCAGGCCGTCGACACGCAGATGCTCGATTATATCCGCGCGCATGCGCTCGCGGGGAATTGGGCGGCGGGCGAGCGGATCGTCGTTGCAGTCAGCGAACTGCCCGGCTCGAAATCGCTGATCAGAGCCGCCAAGCGCCTCGCGGACGCTCAAGGTGCGCCGTGGACCGCCGTCTATATCGAAACGCCGCGGTCGCTCGGCTTTACGCCCGGGCAGCGGCAGCAGGTTGCCGAGAACATGCAGCTGGCAGCGCAGCTCGGCGCCAATGTCGCAAGCGTCGCGGGCCCTAACGTCGTCGAACCGCTAAAGGCGTTCCTCAGCGACGCCCGCGCAACACAGCTCGTCGTAGGAAAATCGGTGCGCTCCAGATGGTTCGAGCTGAGGCACGGGACGGTCGTCGACCGCCTCGTGCGCGAGACGCCAGGGGTCGCTGTCCACGTTCTTCCGCACGAGGCGCTCGGCGAGCAGGCGGTTGGCGCCAAGGGCCACGCACCAAGCCGCCGCCCCTGGGGCTCGCCCGCGGGCTATCTTGTTTCCGCCGTGCTCGTTGCAGGCTTCACGGCGCTCGCGGTCGTCGTTCATGCGTTCGGCGGCCTTGCGAACGTGGCCCTCGTATACCTTATTCCCGTCCTCGCCTCGGCAAGCCTCTATGGGATGCGCACGGGCGTCTTCACGGGCATCTTGTCGGCACTCGCCTATAATTTCTTCTTCCTGCCGCCGATCTACACTTTCACGATCGAGGACCCGGAAAATGTGCTCACCGTCGCGGTCTTCATCGCGGTCGCGATTGTCACCAGCCAGCTTGCCTCGCGCACCAGGGTCCAGGCGGACCTTGCGGAGCGAAGCTCCGGCCAGAACGCGGCGCTCGCAAGCTTTGCAAGAATGCTGACGGGCATCAGCTCGCGGCTGGAGCTTGGGCAGACCTTGTGCGGCGAAGTTGCCGGCCAGTTCGACGTCGATGCGGTGCTTCTGCTGCCGGGCGAAGCGGGGACGCTCGAATTGACGTCCGCAGTCCCTCCTGGAAGCGTCCTTGGGCCGATCGATACCGCCGCGGCGGAGTGGGGCTTCGAACATAAGGAGGCGACCGGGAGAGGCTCGAATACGCTCGCCGCGTCGGAATGGCTTTTCCAGCCCCTGCTCGCCGGCGAAGAAGCGCTCGGCGTCCTCGGGGTCGCCAAGAAAGACGGAAGTGAGCCTGTACGACCCGACCGGTTGCCTTTCCTGATGAGCTTCATCGACCAGGCTGCGCTCGCGCTCGAGCGCGTGAAGCTCAGCGAGGAGATGAGCACCGTTGCTCAGCTACGCGAGCGCGATCGGCTCCGCGGCGCCCTTTTGTCGTCCGTCAGTCACGACCTTAGAACCCCGCTTACCGCCATCATCGCGGCAACCAATGAGCTGAAGAAAGCAAAGAAGGGCGCCGATCCGGCGCTCCTCGCCGACATCGAGAACGAAAGCGGGCGGTTGAGCCGCTTCGTCACCAACATGCTCGACATGGTTCGCGTCGAAGCCGGTGGCCTGCAGCTCAACCTCGAGCCGGTCGATCTTGCTGAAGCCGTCGCCGCGGCTGCCGAGCAGCTCAGGCGCGAGCTCAAGGGGCACCCAATTCGGCTCGACGTTCCGCCCGATCTGCCGCTCGTTCGCGTGGACCCGCAGCTCTTCCACCAATGTCTCGTGAACCTGCTTGAGAACGCAGCCAAATATTCCGGCGCCAAGACAGCCATCTCCATTGCCGCCAATCGCAGCCGAGACGGGGTCAGCCTATCCGTAATCGATGAAGGCCCTGGCCTCCCGCCCGGCGAGGAAGCGAGGGTTTTCGAAACATTCGTCCGCGTTGAAGGCTCGGACCGAAAAGGTGGGACGGGGCTCGGACTGGCGATTGTCAAAGGCTTCGTCGAGGCGATGGGCCTCAAGGTCAGCGCCCGGAACAATGAGAAGGGGGGCGGAGCCTGCTTCACCATCCTGTTCCCCGAACATTTAGTCGTTCGCGCCGCGGAAATCGCGGAATGACCGGTTACAAGATCGTCATCGTTGACGATGAACCTGCGATACGCCGGCTGCTGAGAGCCGCGCTCGAGCGCGTCGGCTATTTGGTCGTCGAGGCAAGCACCGCCCGCGAAGCCCAGAACGCCCTCGACATCGACCGACCCGACGCGGTTCTGCTCGATTTGGGGCTGCCGGACCGCGAAGGCCTCGAGTTGGTGCCGTTGATTGCAAGATCGGGAGCGGCGCTGCTGGTCATTTCGGCGCGCGAAGCGACGTCGGAAAAGATTGCCGCGCTCGATCTTGGCGCCGATGATTATGTGACGAAACCGTTCGACAGCGACGAGGTGCTGGCTCGCCTTCGCCGCGCGCTTCGCCAGCGCGTCAGCAGCGGGGGAGGACCGGTTCTCAATCTTGACGGGCTTGAGATCGATTTGCTTGCCCGCCGCGTACGACGCGACGGCCGTGATATTCACCTGACGCCCAAGGAATATGGCGTGCTCGAAGCGCTCGCCAAGCATCCAGGCCGGGTGCTTACCCATGCCCAGCTGCTCCGTACCGTTTGGGGACCCGCGCATGAGCGGAACGTCGAATATCTGCGCGTGACCGCTAGGGGCTTGCGGGCAAAGATCGAGCAGGATCCGGGCCGGCCTCGCATCATCAAGACAGAGCCTGCGGTCGGTTATCGGCTGGCCGCCGATGAAACTGGCTGATCGAGGTCCGAGCTGTCTGATCGTGAAGGTCGAGGGA
>DATIQO010000115.1:0-29751 GCA_035470745.1 Sphingomicrobium sp.
CTTGCCGACAGGATTTTCGGCGGTCCCAATCCGCAGACGATTGCGAGCGCAAGCCTTCAATCGATGCGGGCGCAGAACCGGCTGACGGTATTTGCCGCGCGCTACGTATCGGTCGTCACCAGCCAGGAGCAGAAGCTTGGCGGGCTGGTCAGTTCCGAGCGGACGCTGATCCTTCCTGGCGACGTTCGCTACGAGCTCGACCTGTCGAAGCTTCAGAACAAGGACGTAAGCTGGGACGCCTCCAGCCACACGCTGCAGGTCGAGCTCCCCGAACTCGACGTTGCCGGCCCCGACGTCGATATCAACGCGGTCAAGGAATATGGCGGCGGCGGCGTCCTGTCGGCGCTGACGAATGCCAACCAGCAGCTCGATGACGCCAACCGGGCGCGGGCAGTCGCGGACCTGCGCAAGCAGGCGACCGCGGCCGTGCCGATGCAGCTCGCGCGGCAATCGGCGCGCACGGCCGTCGCGCGCAGCTTCGCCATGCCGCTGCTGGCGGCCGGCTTCAAGGATGTGAAGGTGGTTGCGCGCTTTCCGACCGACGGGTCCAACGAACCTAGCTATATGGACCTTTCGACCCCATATGAGGATGCAATCAGGGAGGCGGAGCGACGGCGAGCCGCCGAAGGGCAGAAATGACGGTTCAGACAACGAGTTTAAAAGGGCTCGACCTGCTTGGCGAGATCGAGCGGCTGAAGCGCGAGCGGAACGCCGTCATCCTTGCTCATTATTACCAGAAGCCCGAAATCCAGGACCTTGCCGACTTCGTGGGCGACAGCCTCGACCTGTCGCGCAAGGCCGCGGCGACTGACGCGGACGTGATCGCTTTTTGCGGTGTTCGTTTCATGGCCGAGACGGCAAAGATCCTGTCGCCTGAAAAGACCGTCGTCCTTCCCGACATGGATGCCGGCTGCTCGCTCGAGGACAGCTGCCCGCCGGACCAGTTCAAGGCGTTCCGGGAGGCTCATCCCGATCATATTGCGCTCACCTACATCAACTGCTCTGCGGCGGTGAAGGCGCTCAGCGACATCATCGTCACGTCAAGCAGCGCGCACGTCATTCTCGAGCAGATCCCCAAGGACCAGAAGATCATCTTCGGTCCGGACCGGCATCTTGGCGGCTATCTTGCACGCAAGTTCAATCGCGAAATGCTGCTCTGGCCCGGCATCTGCATCGTCCACCAGGCCTTCAGCGAAACCGAGCTCTTAAAGCTCAAGGCCGAATATCCCGGCGCGCCGGTCGCAGCCCACCCCGAGTGCCCCCCGCATATCGTCGATCATGCAGACCTCGTCGGCTCGACCAAGGCGATCCTCGACTTTGCGCTCACCAGTCCCGCCCAGACGATCCTTGTCGCGACCGAGCCCCACATCATCCACCAGATGGAGAAAGCGGCGCCGCACAAGACGTTCATCGGCGTCCCTGGCGGCGACGGCAACTGCAACTGCAACATGTGCCCGTATATGGCGCTCAACACGCTCGAGAAGCTCTATGTCGCGCTCCGCGACCTCGAGCCGAGGATCGAGCTCAGTCCCGAGGTCATGAGCCTCGCCCGGGTCCCGCTCGAGCGAATGCTCGAGATGGCGGGGCGGACGGTCGGCAAGGGAGACGTCGGCAAGCCCATCCTCCCGATCATCGATCATCCTGAAGGGATCGATCCCGCCATCAGCGGCGACTAGCCGGATCGGGCCGCCAGGTGCGGCGCGATCGGCGGCAGGCAGATCTCCTTAGGGAACAAGTACCGCCGCCCCTTCGAGCGTTCCGGAGCGAAGCGCTGCAAGCGCGTCGTTCGCCCGAGCGAGGGGGAAGATGGTCGTACTTGTTCTCACGTTGGCCTTCGCGGCGATTTCCATGAACTCCCGGCCATCGGCCCGGGTGAGGTTCGCAACCGAGAGGATCGCGCGCTCTCCCCACAGATCCTCGTAGGGGAAGGCTGGGATGTCGCTCATGTGGATCCCGGCGCAGACGACGCGGCCGCCCTTGCGGACCTGCTTCAATGCCTTGGCGACGAGCGGTCCGACCGGCGCGAAGATGATCGCGGCATCGAGCGGTTCGGGTGAGGGTTCGCTCGATCCGCCCGCCCAGGCGCAGCCGAGCGAACGCGCAAAGCCCTGCGTTTTCGCATCGCCGTCGCGCGTGAAGGCAAACACGCGCCGGCCCTCCCACAGGGCAACTTGCGTCAGGATGTGCGCGGCCGCGCCAAATCCATAGAAGCCGATATTCTCGCCCGCGCCCGCGATCTTCAACGAGCGGTAGCCGATCAGCCCGGCGCACAGCAAAGGCGCGGCGCCGACGTCGTCGAACTGGGGAGGAAGATGGAGGCAGAAGCGCGAGTCAGCCACAACATGGCTGGCGTAGCCGCCGTCGCGCGTGAAGCCGGTGAAAATGGGCGCGTCGCACAAATTCTCCTGGCCGTGCCTGCAATAGTAACAGCTTCCGTCGGTTCCACCGAGCCATGGGACACCGATGCGGTCTCCCACGGCAAAGTCCTTCGCTCCGGGCGCAAGCGCCAGGACGCGCCCGACGATCTCGTGTCCCGGAACGATCGGCAATTGTCCGTCAATGTCGCCGTCGACGATGTGGAGGTCCGTCCTGCAAACGCCGCATGCACTGACCTCGATCAAAAGGTCCGAGCCGGACGGCTGCTCCAGCGGGCGTTCGACCATGCGGAGAGGCGCGCCGGGACGCTCGAATATCATCATCCGCACCTGCGTTGGCATAAGCACAAGTTAACACGCACGGGGCGTCGGAGGCGAACAACGCGTCGCCGTTACCGACTTGCCCGTGAAACCTGTCGCCGACACAGTCGTTGATGAGCCGAAACAGAAGGAATTGGACGAATGACTAAAGGCCTGAAAGTTACGATCGCAGCAGCGCTTGGAATGTCGGCGGTGTCGCCGCTTGGCAGTCCCGCGCTCGCGGCTACCCATCATCACCACCATTATTACAGCCACACCACCTATCGGCATAAGGTCTGCCGCCACTCGTCGGCGACAACCGGAACCGTTGCCGGCGGTGTCGCTGGAGCGGTCGTCGGTCACAGCCTGCTTGGGCACGGCCTTCTCGGCACGGCTGCGGGAGCCGTCGGCGGCGCGGTTGCGGGCGGCGCGGTCGATCGCAGCATGACCGCGCATTACCGCTGCTACTACACCCGTTAAGCGCTGACGCGGGCGCCTGATGCCCGCTGCAGCCGACGTCAGGCCGCGGGAGCGCATCGCTGCGCTCGCCGCGGTCCTGCTCGTGCAGCTGGTCCTTGGACTGGTGCTCCTCAACGGCCTGCGCGTCGACATCGGCGCAAGTGGCGAAGCGGTAGAGCGCCTGATCGATGTCGCCTTGCCTACCGCACCCCCAATCAAAGCGAGGCCGGTCCAGCCAAAGCCGGAGCGCCGCGCCGTTCACCAAGCGGCGGCGGCGCCTCGGTCGGAACCCAAACCGATCGGCGGCTCGCCGGGCCCCCAGCCTGCTCACGCTCCTCCTAGCGTTACCCCGATCGTCGCGCTCCGACCCGCCGCGCCTGCGTCAGGCGGAGGCTCTGGAAGCGGCCCGGCCTTTGGCTCGGGCGCAGGTGGTGGGACGGGCGGCGAGGGCTACGGCGATGGCGCAGGGGGTGAGGACCTCGAGAAGATCGCCGGCGATATCATGCCGTCCGATTACCCAAGATCTCTTGGCAACGCCGGCATTGGCGGGCGGGTCAGCGTCACCTTTACCGTCGAGACGAACGGGCGCGTCACCAACTGCCGGGTAACGCGCTCGAGCGGCATTGCCGAGCTCGACGCGCTAACCTGCCGCTTGATGGAGGAGCGCTTCCGGTTCCGGCCGAGCACCGACCGCTCTGGACGACCGGTTCGCGACGAGGTCGACTGGGATCATGACTGGATCGCGCCGCGGGGGTTCTAGGGCGCAGCTGTTGCTTCTCCATCGACGAGCGCACCCGCGGGATGGTGCGTGTCGAGATGGCGCCTGATCATCTTTAGGTTGCGAGTGTTTGACCGGAAGAAGAAGTCCGGAATCGCTCCGACGAAGGGGATCAGCCCGAGCAGCCAGTCGAACCCGACATTGCCCGCCATTTTCGCCAGCTGCCATCTGGACATGCCGATATTGCGGCCTTCCCAGACGATATAGGCACCTAGCGCGGCGGCCGCGATGTCGCCGACAACCGGCACGACGTCGAGGATGACATCGAGCCCGACCGGTCGGTTGACGAGTGGAATGACGACCAGTCTCTCGAGCAGTTTTTCCATCGCCTCCACGCGCTGGCGCACCGATTGCGGATCGGTCCCGACGGTCAGAGCCAAGAACCGTTCATCGATCCGCATCGCCATCGCCTCAATCTCCGGTGGAGGATTTCGCTTCGAGGTCGGTGAGCGTGTGGCGAGCGTAACGGTTCCCGGCGAAGTTGAGCACGCGCGCCGAGACAATCGACCAGCGTATCGGCGCCGTTAGCGGGATGATCAGCTGCTCGCTCTCGATCTTGGCCGCGGCCTGGCCGAGGAGCGCATAGCGCTGCGCCGGGACTGGGTTTTGCCGCGCCCCGTCCATCAGCGCGTCGGCGTCGTGGTCGCATATCGGGGCGATGCCGCAGCGGAGCTGGCGCACGAACCATGCGGGCGAGGTCGAGGGTGCAACCGCGTCGATCAGCCGCAGGTCAGCCGCAGCTGGATTGCTCGCCCGTTCCACCTTGAGGCCCAGTGCGCCCCAGTCGGTCGCGAGCCGACTTAGCAGGATGTCCGAGCCGGGCCCGGCTGGAAGGTAGATCGAAATGGCCGGGTTGCTGTGCCCCTTGAAGATCCGCGCGGCGCTCGCGATCAATCCCGCGCGCCGCTGGGCGAGCGGAGTGCCGGTCCAGGGCGGCTGGATCGGGGCAGAAAGGCCGTCGAGGCCGGGCTCGAGGAGCGTCGCGCGCGAAACAAGCCCAGGCACTGCCAGCGCCGCAACCAGTGCGTCACGGTCGACGGATTGCGAGAGGAGGGACCGCGCTTCCGGCGCCGCGAGCAATCCGTCGGCGCGCGCCGGAACCAGTCCGAACAATCCGGATGCGGGATCGAATTGAAGGCTGTTGCGAGGAAGCTTGAGGCGCTGGACCAGCGGCAGGTCTGCAAAGGTTCCGCCAAGCACCATGTCGACGTTGGCCGCGGCGAACGCCTGGATTGTCGCTGGCGCGGAGGCCCCGGCGAGGAGCAGCTGCTCCCTGATGGGAGCCGACTCGTCGGGCGATCCAACCTCGCGCTGGAGCCGGATCGTCCCGTCGGGAGTGATGGTGGCCCGGAAAGGACCCGTGCCCTCGCCGTTGCGCAAGATCGCCATTTGCGGCTGCGCGAGATAGGACAGCAGATCCGGGCGCGGCGCGATGAGATTGATCTCGACGACCCGATCGGTCATCGCGACGATGTCCTCGATCGCGCCAAGATTGTCCTTGAGACTGTTCTTGCTGCGCACGGCGATCTGCCGCTTCAGCAGCCGCGCAACCTGCTCGGCCGTAATCTTGTGACCATCCGGCCAGTTCGCCGCGGCGAGACGGAAGATATAGCTAAGGCCGTCGTCGCTGACGGTCCATCGTTCGGCGAGACCGCTGACGATATTGCCCGCGGCATCGAAGCTGACGAGCCCTTGCGCGACATTGCCTAGAAGCACCTCGTCGGGAGCCGACAGCGGACCTGCCGCCGGGTCCTTGAGCGTCGGCGCACCGCCGATCACGACCACCTTCAGCGCGCCCTGCGGCTGCTTGCGGCATGCGGCCGGCGCCATTGCGAGTGCAACGAGCGCGAGCAAAGCGACGAGGCGATGCATTGAGTGGGTTTACCCGCAAGCGACCATTCAGCAAGTCTCTGGATATATCGCGCAAGCTGTATTACTGAAGTAAATCAGTTGGAAGATGATGGTGGCGGACAGCGACGGAATCTGGAGCCGCGGCGGCGTACCGGTCGAGGACCTGCCGGATCCATTCGGCATCGAGCCGCCAGTTTCGGAGAGCGTCGAGCCCGCCGGACCTTCGGCGACGCGCAGGCGCCGCTGGCCGATCTATCTATATTCGCTTGCCGGGCTGATCCTCGTCACCTTGGTCTGGCTCGTCATTACCGCGCCTCTTTCCCGCGCGCTCGAGCCCTTGCAGGATCCCGCGCTGCTGCTGCTTTCCAGCGATGGACATGCGATCGCTCGTCACGGCGCCATCAAGGAGGCTCCCGTCGACGTCACGAGGCTCAACCCGATAACGCCGGCAGCCTTCGTCGCGATCGAGGACCGCCGCTTCTACCACCACTGGGGTATCGATCCTCACGGTATCGCGAGGGCAATGGTCACGGACTTTCGCGGGCACGGCGTCAGGCAGGGCGGGAGCACGATCACGCAGCAGCTCGCCAAGACCAACTTCCTCTCCGGCGACCGGACCTTCAAGCGCAAGGCGCAGGAGGTAATCATCGCCTTCTGGCTCGAAGCATGGCTGACCAAGCAGCAGATCCTGTCGCGCTATCTCTCCAGCGTCTATTTCGGCGACGGCGTCTATGGGCTGAGAGCCGCTGCGCATCATTATTTCAACCGCGACCCCGAAAATCTGAGTCTTGCCCAGTCGGCCATGCTGGCGGGGATGGTCCAGGCGCCGTCCCGGCTCGCGCCGACGCATAATCTCGCCGCGGCGCAGAAGCGGAGCGAGCTCGTCCTCAAAGCGATGGCGGACACCGGTGTGATCAGCCATGCGCGCGCCGCTTCGGTGCGGCCAGCCCGACCGGTCATTCGCGCTTCGAGCGTTCCCACGGGCTCCTATTTTGCCGACTGGGTAATTCCATACGCGCAGCAGTCGCAGGACCCCGACTTCGGCGAGGTGAAGGTTCGAACGACGCTTGACTGGACGCTTCAGCGATTTGCCGAAAGAGCCATAAGCCGCGTGCCCCCGGGCGCGCAGGCGGCGCTCGTCGCGATGCGGCCCGACGGCCGCGTCGTCGCAATGGTCGGCGGCCGCAGCTACGCGCAATCGCCGTTCAACCGGGTAACGCAGGCACGCCGCCAACCCGGCTCCGCCTTCAAGCTGTTCGTCTATCTTGCGGCGTTCCGGTCGGGCTGGACGCCGGACAGCATCATCGATGACAAGCCCATCACCATCGCCGGCTGGACGCCGGAGAACAGCGACCGCATCTATCGCGGCAGGATCACCCTTCGCGAGGCCTTCGCTCGATCGAGCAATGCCGCGACGGTGCGATTGTCGGAAGACGTCGGCCGCAGCAATGTCATCCGCGCCGCGCGCGATCTCGGGATCACGACGCCCTTGCCCGACAACCCCAGTCTTGCGCTCGGGACGTCGGGCGTCAGCCTGCTCGAACTCACGGCGGCTTATGCGGCAGTTGCCGACGGCCGCTATCCCGTGGCCGCGCGGGGCCTTCCGGAGTCAAGCGAGCCCGAGGGCCTCTCGGGCTTCTTCCACCATGACGGGCTGATCGACCAGCGGCGTGATCGGGCGCCGATGCTCGACCTTCTCTATGCTGCAGCCAACGAGGGGACCGGACGGCGCGCCGCGCTTTTGATCCCGACCTTCGGCAAGACCGGAACGACGCAGGAGAATCGCGATGCGCTCTTCATCGGCTTTGCGGGCGACCTCGTAGTCGGCGTCTGGGTCGGCCGTGACGATAATGGTTCGCTCGGGAAAGTGAGCGGCGGCACCGTCCCGGCGCAGATCTGGCGAAGCTTCATGAGTTCGGCGCTTGCGGTCGACCATTCGCCTGGACCCGCGATCCCGGCGGGCTTCGCCGAGGCCCAGCAGCGCAGACTGCAGAGCCCGCTCCCGCCCTCGTGGAGCGATAGTACCAAGCCGCTCAGGGAACTCGCCCGGCACCTCCACGAAATCTTCGGAAACTGACGAAAGATAGTTACCAAGAGTTCATGTTGCGGGGCCGGAATTTAAAACTTCCTAAACCACTCCGGCGCAAAATCCGAGACTTCCTACGCGAGTGGTCTGCGCAGGTTGTATTGTCTCGTTGAGCCATATGGGAGACCGGAGATGGCGAAGTTTGTGAAATTGATTAAGAACGTCAAGGGCGCGACGGCCATTGAATATGGTCTCATTGCCGCGCTCATCGCAGTCGCCGCAATTGGCGCGATGCAGGGCATCGGCAACAAGCTGAGCTCGACGTTCAACAACGTCTCGAACAACCTGAACTAAGTTTCGGGTCGTTTGTGGGAGAAGCGGCGGTGCCTTGCGGCGCCGCCGTTTTCTTTTTGGCCCCCGCGCTCCTAGCGCTGCTGGGGCTGAACCGGCTGGATCGGGATGGCGGTCGTGCTCGTCGGCGCATAGATTGGCGCATTGGCCGGAACCATGTCGGTCCGGCTGCCGACCCTGTGGATGATATGCGGCGTCACGATGATGTAGAGCTCGGTCTTCGATCTCGTGGTGCGCTCGTTGCGAAAGGCCTGGCCAAGCACCGGGATATCACCGAGCAGCGGCACTTTCGACTTCATGCTGATGGTTTCGTCCTGCGTTAGCCCGCCGATCACGAACGAGTCGCCGTCGCGGACGGTCGCGGAGGTTTCGGCCTCGCGCTGACTGATCGTTGGATATCCCTGGCTGGTTCCGGTCACGCTCGAGACGACCGCGAAGACATGGCTCGAAACGAACCCGTCGCCGCTGACGCGCGGCGCGATCTGCAGGGTCACGCCGACATTTACATATTGGACCTGCTGCGAGACGCCGTTGACACCCGAGAGCGCGATCGAGGTCAGGATCGGCAGCGCATCGCCGGTGATGATCTTGGCTGTCGACCCGCTCTGCGCCGAGATGCGCGGCCGGGAAACGATGCGGCCATTGCCTCTCTGGATCTGGGCGTAGAGTGCGGCCTGGAAGCCGGCGCTCGTCACATGGCCGGAGCAACTCTGGCCAAAGGAATTGCAGCCCTGCTCCGGAAGGCCGATCGTGAATGAGCCGCTTCCGACCGTGACGACGCCGATCTGACCGTTGGCATTGTTGAAGTCGATGCCGAGCGCCTTGAGGCCCTGTTCGGTCAGTTCGACGAACTGCGTTTCGAGGACGACGCTATCGACCGGGATGTCGATGGCCGCGATCATCTCCTTCATCCGTGCAATCTGGTCGGGCGAGCCGCGCAGCCAGACGGCATTCAGCCTGCGGTCGATGCCGATCGACGCGTCGACCGACTGGCCGAGCGGCTCGTCGCTCGCACCTGGCGACTGCGAGACCTGCTGCGGCGCGTAATTGTTGCCCCCGGTAAGGCTGTTGGAGCCGAATTGCGGCTCGCTCGGGATGAAAAGATCATTCGACTTGACGGTCAGGCCGTCGGTCAGGAGCCCGACGATTTCCGAAACGTCCGCATATTTGAGCAGCACCATCTCATAGCCTTCGGGCGCGGCAAAGGCGGGCGGCAGGCCCGCTGATGATCCTTCCGCGGCATTGCTCGTGCTCTTGTCGTCGTGCGCCCGTCCGGTGCTGACGGTGATATCGATCGTGCGGTCCCCGATCTGAACGCCGGCAACGGTTGCCGCCTGAGTCACTCCAAAGCGCAAAATGAGGACCGTGTCGGCCTGTTCGAAGCTTATGTTGCGGACAAGTCCCTTCATCCCCGAGGGCTGAACCGCGCCGGCGCCGCGCGTCGTCAACGCAAAGCCGACGGCCGGCTGGGTCGGCTGCCCCGCTATGGGTGCAAAGCTCGTCGCCTTGGGATCAAAGGAAAGTTCAAATCGCGCTTCATCGGCACTCTCGCTGATGAGCCGGACGCGTGAGAGCTGCGCAGGAACGGGCTGCGGCCGCAGCTGGGCCGCGGCGCCCGCGGTGCTTCCGAAGAAGGCCATAAGCAGCAGGGTGCAGAGCAAATGCGCCCAGCCGCGCGCCACCAACCTGATTGGCCTCAAGGTTTGATCCCACCCCATCCCGCAACGGACCTTACAGGAAAACCACGTGACCCAAAGATGAATGTGCGGGCGACATCGGTCGCCCGCACAACTTTTTACTTCTCAACAGTTTAGAACGCGCTCGTACCGTTCGGCGTACCAAGGCCCGAGGGCCCGTCGTAGCCGCTCGTCCCAGTGCACAAATAGGTCCCGCCGCAGCTGCCGTTGCTCCCGCTCGTAACATCGAACAGCGTGGCGCTCGTGCCATAGGGATCGGACCCGTAATTGGCGGTGCCGCCGTTCGCGCCATAGACGCCAGCGATCAGCGGCGCCGCGACGCTGGTTCCACCGAAGATCATCCATCCCGAACGGCGCGACGAGGTCGGGCCATAGACGGCAACTCCAGTGTTCGGGTCTGCGACCGCGGAAACGTCGGCGACGGTGCGGCGAGCGCAAAGACCGTCATGCTGCCAGGTGGGCTTGGGATAAACCGAGCTGCAGCCGCTGCCAGCGCCGTTCCACACGACCTCGGCCCAACCGCGACTGTTGGAAGCACGGCTGAGGCTGGTGCCGCCGACCGCCGTCACATGCGGCGAGGAGGCCGGGAACTGAACGCCGTAGCCGCTGTCGCCGGAGCTGACGGTCACCGCTACGCCCGAATGATTCCACGCGTTCTCATAGCTGCTGGTGCCGCTCTCGCCGCCGCCATAGCTGTTGGAGACTGCGTTGGCGCCCATTTGGACCGCGGTGTTGACCGCGGCGGCAAGGTTCGAGAGCGAGCTCGACGAAGCCTGCACGAGGATGATCTTGCAGTTGGGACACATGGCGCTCGCCATGTCGAGGTCCAGCGCCTGTTCCTGGTCCCAGCCGGTGTCGGTGCGCGGATAGCTCGCGGCGACACCATTTTGATTGACCTTCTTGAAGCAGCCGTTGCTGGTCGTGCAGGCAGGCAGGCCGTAGGTCGAGCGATAGTTCGCAAGGTCGCTCTCGGCACTTGGATAGCCATAAGCATCGACGATCGCGATCGTGTAGTTCGCGCTACCGGTGCTCGAGACTTTGTACGCCGCACGCAGGTCGCTTGGACCATAGCCCGACGGCAGTGCATTGCGGGTGAGCTTGGGATTGATCATCGACTCAAGGATGTTTCCCCGGGCGTCGGTGACGACCTTGGCATAGCAGTGCGCCGTGCCAGGAGCCGAGACCTTGCCGCATACCGAAACGGCGTAGACCCTCCCGAAGCGCTCGACGGGCATCGTCGTTGCGCTTGCCGACGTGGCTGCCGAGGCACCCACCATTGTCGCGACTGCAATTGCAGCCAATTTCAATAATCGCATGTCTTCGCCCCTCCGATACCGGTCACAATTCGTCCGATGCTGACCGCAAAAGGTAAAAAAGCAAGCTACAACAGTAGCATAGCAGACGTTCGCTAATCGGTTCGGCGCAGGACAAGGGCGCTTCGTCGTTAAGACAAGTTACCGCTCCGGAGTGTATCAGATTGGTTTAGCAATGCTTTTCGATCACTCGAATGTTGCCCTTGTCCCTCGCCGATGTCAGGTTGGGCTGGTGAGGGGAAGGGTTGCAATAGCCGCGCTCGCGTTGATTGCAGCGGCGGCTGAAGCGCGAGCGATGGCGCCGCTTTACGATCCCGTTGCACTCAACATCGGCATCAACTGCCAGTGGCAGAAAAGCTGCGAGCGACGGCAGATGGCCGCCATGAGCGAGGCCGCCAAGTTCATTGCCGCGACGCATCCACCGCTCTGGCGGATCCATCTTTGCAACAGGAATGCGCGCCGTGGGCCGGCGCGCGTTGACTGGGTCGGCTTCAACAGCTGCATCCGCAACACGATTCTAAGGCCGCCGCGCCGCTACCGCTAAGTGGGGAGCATTTCGCAAGGCGCGGCCGGTCAGCGAGCTGACGGCGAGCCGATTGCAGGTCTCAGATATGCGCACCAGGCCTCGCAGCGGCGCTTCTTGTGGCAGGGCCGCCGTCGCCTCCGCTGCAACGCCCGGAAATCACCGGTCACGCTCGCTTCGCGGCAGCGGCTTCGCGTACGGTGGGGGCGCGCGCAGATAAGCTCAAGAGTCTCGAGGCGTAGCACCGCGCCATTTCGAGGTGAGCAGCGCGGGCAGCTGGGCAGGAAGACGACTGAACTGCCGCCATTTCCTGGCAGTATCGTCGCTCTAGATATGACGTTTCGTCCATTACCTTCCCCCTAGCCGGCTGTCCGTCGAACGCGATTGATCCAGATCGTTCGATCCGCTGGCATCGTTAAGGCAGCCTCAGTGACTGCTAGATTGACAGATTGAGCGATACCGAGGCGACATGATCGTCATTGTCGGGTCCGTTCCGAACGAAAGTATGCTGGTTCAGATAGCCGATGTCGGCGGACAGGTTTTTCGCAAACGGCGCGGAGATTCCGATGAAGGTGCGCGCCCGGTCAAGACCGCTCGTTCGTTGGAAGCCGGTGGTGTTGAGATTGAAGAACGGCTCGGTACTGACGACGAAAGCGGTGCGGCCGCCCTTGTGGAGCGGCAATGAATATTTGAGAAAGGGCCGGGCACGCCAGCCCGTGCCGTCAAATCCGTCGCGCCAGCGCTGCTCGAGCCTGAGGCGGCCGCTGAGGCGCCCAGGTCCCAGATTTGCGATCTTGTCGATCGTGACCTGCTCACGCGCTCGTTGCTCCATGACCGTGAAATTGCCGCCCGAATAATTGGGGTCGTGCGTATAGCCCGCCCAAAGTGTGACGCCGCTTCCGACATTGTAGCCGACAAGCGTGTTGCTCTCGATTTCGTAAAGTCCGTTCTTATGGTCGCTGAAGCGAGCCGTCACCTCTTCGGAAATGCGCCAGCTCCTCGACAGCTTCGCGGTGACGATGCCGCCGGTCCAGAGCTGGCTGTCTTGTTCCGCGAGCGCTGGCGTTGCGGCCGCCAGCAACGTCGCCAGCCCAATCAGCCGGCGCGCGCCGCCGGTTTGCAAGCTACTCATGTCGGGACCCCCTTTAGAACTTTTCACCAAGGCGCGGCCGAAATAGCACCGGTGCGTAGGAAAGCAGGAACAACAGGAACGCGCCGCCCCAGGCGAGTGCAGCGACGTCGATGCCGGAACGATAGTCGATCAGCCCAAGCGATGCGGCAACGCGAAGGAACGCTCCAAGCGTGACCAAGAGGTAGGCGATCGCGGTCGCGCTGTTGGCCTTGAGCGCGCGGGCCGTGTGGCCAAGACTGGCCCGCGTCATGACCGCGAGGATCATCGTTGCCATTGCGCCGGCGGTCAGCGCGTGGATCGCGGCGCTCCGCGGCACGAGACCCGCCAGGCTAAGTCCCAGAAGGGCAAGCCCCACGGGAATCCACGCGTAAGCGACGTGGAGGACAAGGACGAGGGGGTCAGAAAAGCTCTTGTAGCCGCGCCACCTCGCCCAGCGCACCAGCTGCAACGCTGCTGCGGCAACGAGAAGAAGCCCCATCGAGGTTTCGCTCGGCCCCGCGAGCCAGGCGAAAAGGCCAATTGCAGTCGCGCCGATCACGAACATGTCAAAGCGCCCTGGCTGCGTCGGAAGATTGGTGGTGATACCGCGCTTTGCCATCCAGTTGCGCGTGAACGACGGGATGATCCTGCCGCCAATCAGCGAGATGAGAAGAACGATGATCGAAATCGCTGCCTCCCAGCCAAGATCGGGCGAGGGGATCGTGTCGGTCGCGGCGAGGTAATCCACTGCATCGGCGGCTCCAAGGAGGAGCACCATGCCAACGACAGGAAGATTGCGATTATTTGCCTCGAGTACCTCCCGGGCGGCAAGGCCGCCAAGGACGAGGAAAAAGCCAACGTCGAGGATCGCCGCCAGCCAGAGCCCGGTTAGAGCCGAAAAAAGTAAAGCGACCCTGGCGCTGCCCCAGAGTGCCACAAGCGCGCCCAGCGGCCAGCCGGCAATCGGCAGCCGACCGGTCCAGTTCGGGACCGCCGTCAGCACGAACCCGCCGATCACCGCGCCGACAAATCCAAACAGCATCTCGTGGCGGTGCCAGGCGAGGGGTGCGAGCGCGGTCGGGAGGTTGAGTTCGCCGCTAAGCGAACAGATCCACAATGTCAGCGCGCCAACAGCCCAGGCCGCTCCAAGGAAGAAGAAGGGACGAAACCCCCCGCGAAAGAAGGGATGCGACGCGGCCATTCGCCGCCGTCGCAGTGCGAGCATTCGTTCGCCGCGGGTCGAGTACGCACCCGGTGAATTATCAGGCATGCACCGATCGTTAGAGCCATCTCGAGCGCGGCTCACATACGTAAATCCCGCAGGTCTGCGCCCGGCCAGGGCGTTCAGCTGACATGAGGTTCCGGGACTTGCGGGAACCGCGCCTCATCGAGGCTCACCATGATGTGCCGGGCAAGGCCGGCAAAGGCCACGAACCATGCTGCGAGCGCGACGAACAAGAACACTCTCGGGATCGCGACGAGGAAATAGAGGCCTGTCGCCCGTGAAAGCTGGAACGTCGCAGTAGTATACATGCCAAGCGGGAACACCATTCCCCACAGCGCCGGCTCGTAGCGAGGCACTTCTTTGCGGATGACGTAGCGCCACACCATCAGTGCCACGAGGAGGGGTATCCACCAAGTCGCGGCAGCCCAGAAGAAGAGCGTGAACCCAGGAAGAAAGTAGGCAATCAGGTCGAGGACGGGCCAATGACCGATCCGCATCATGAGCGTCGCGCCCGCAAGGGTCGTGATCGCGACCGCGCCCATGTTGATCCAATAGGGCGGCGAGAAGTCGCGTGACGCGAGCCGGATGAAGGTCAGCCGATAGAAGATCAGCGGAATGATCGCGAGATAGAGCATGCTCCCGATCATGAACATCGCGACGCACAGCAACTGGATCGGCGCGGGCGGAGACGAAAGCCCGTCGACTGCTCCTCTTGAGACGACGATCGACTGCGTGGCGACCGCGGCAATCAGCCACGCGCCATTGATGCCGCCCGCAAGTGTCGGCTTGCGCTGGCGAACCGTCACGGCAGTGAAGAAGGCATACATGATGAGGAACCACAGGAAGAGCGCAAGCCACCACAGCTGCTGCGCGATTTCCCTGTTGCCCGCCACCAGCGCGGTCTGGGTAGCAAGCATGGAAGTCCCGGCAACAAGGGTGAAGAAGCCGGGCGCACGCTGATGATCGAAGAGATCGCTCAGCATCCGCCGCGGGAATGCGAGGAGGCGGATCAACGTCAACGACCAGAGCGAAACGTAGAAGACCCAGTTCAGCCAGAAGAGAGCCAGTCCGATGATCCCAAGCCCAAGAAGCGAGCTTGCGATCGAGACGGCCGCCGTCGCCATCACGAGCGCGAAATATCCAGGGAACAGGTCCTTCGCAGCCGAAACGACCGCGGATCCGATTGCTGGCGCGCCTGCATGGCTGCTTGGAAGGTCCTGGGATGCCATTGAACTGCGCCTTTGGCGCATGATCGTAGCGCCAGTTCATCCAGGGGCAGGTGATCTGAATCAATTCGGCAGATGTTGTTGTCCGCTAACAAGTTGACCACAAGATGTGGGAGGGCGGCATGCCGTTCGATGTGGCGATCGCGGAAGAGATCTGGGCTTCAAAGTACCGCTTCACCGGCAATGAGGGCGATGGCGACGGCAGCTTTGCGGAAACTGCCGCACGAATTGCCAAGGCAGCGGCAGCTGCCGAAGCGCCGGACCGGCGGGAATTCTGGGAAGGGCAATTCCGGCGCGTCGTCGAGGATTTCAAGTTCATTCCCGCCGGGAGGATACTCGCCGGCGCCGGAACGAGCCGGTCCGTCACCCTTTTCAACTGCTTCGTCATGGGAACCGTCCCGGACAGCCTCGGCGGTATCTTCGATCATCTGCGCCAGGCCGGCCTGACAATGCAGCAAGGCGGCGGCGTCGGCATGGATTTCTCGACGATCCGTCCGAGCGGCGCACTCGTGCGAGGGGTTGCGGCCGAAGCTTCGGGGCCCCTCAGTTTCATGGACTGCTGGGATGCGATGTGCCGCACCGTCAATTCCGCCGGACAGCGGCGCGGCGCAATGATGGGATGCTTGCGCATCGACCACCCTGACATCGAGGCATTCATCGATGCGAAGCGTGATCCCGCACGCTTTCGCAACTTCAACCTGTCGGTCCTCGTCCCCGACGCGTTCATGGCGGCGCTCGGGACCGATTCCGACTGGCCGCTCGTCTTCGATGGGAACGTTCGCCAAATTGTGCGCGCACGCGAGCTTTGGGAAAAGCTGATGCGCGCAACCTACGAGGTTGCAGAGCCAGGCGTCATCTTCATCGACCGGGTGAACGAGCAGAACAATCTCGCCCACTGCGAGACAATCAGCGCGAGCAACCCATGCGGAGAGCAAATGCTGCCTCCCTACGGGGCATGTCTGCTGGGATCCATCAACCTCGCAACGGCCGTGTCGCATCCATTCGAAGCAGATGCGCAGATCGACGACGAGCAGCTTGGCGAGCTCGCCCGGACCGCCGTGCGATTGCTCGACAATATCATCGATATTTCGCGCTATCCGCTCGAAGAGCAGGAAAGCGAGGCGAAGGCCAAGCGCCGGCTCGGGCTTGGGATAACCGGTCTTGCCGACGCGCTGCTCTTTTGCGGGGCTGCCTACGGCAGCAGCCACGCCGTGGACCTTACACGGCGCTGGCTCGCGACCATCAAGCGCGAGGCCTACCGGGCGTCGGCATTGTTGGCCGCCGAGAAGGGTAGCTTCCCGCTCTATGATCCGTGCATGCTGGAGAGGCCAAACCTCATGCTCCTTGACGAGCAAACGAGGGCGCTGATTGGAAGGCACGGGCTCAGGAACGGCTGCCTTACCTCGATCGCGCCGACCGGAACGACCTCGCTGCTCGCCGGCAATGTGTCCTCGGGCATCGAGCCCGTTTTCGCATACAGCTACACGCGGAAAGTTCGCCAGCCGGACGACACGGTGCGCGAGGAGCAGGTCGAGGATTATGCGATGCGCGTCTGGCGTTCAGTCAGGGGCGATGCGCCGCCTCCAGCGGAACTCTTCGTCAGCGCGCAAACGCTCTTTCCCTCGGACCATCTCACGATGCAGGCGGCGGCGCAGCCATTCGTCGACAGCTCGATTTCGAAGACCGTCAATTGTCCCCGCGAGATCAGCTTCGATGCGTTCGCGGATATCTACATCGAAGGCTATCATCTTGGCTGCAAGGGGCTGACCACCTACCGGCCGAACGCGGTCACCGGATCGATCCTCAGCGTTTCGGGGCCCAAGGCGGATCCAATCCCCGCAAAGGCCGAGGAGGTTCTGGCAGCGCGCGAGGAAAAGCTTCACGGAACCACCTACAAGCTGAAGTGGCCCGAAAGCGCGCACGCGGTCTACGTCACCATCAACGATGTCGAGCATGAAGGCGAACGGCGACCGTTCGAGATGTTCATCAACTCGAAGAACATGGAACATTATGCCTGGACGGTTGGCCTCACCCGAATGGTTTCGGCAGTGTTCCGGCGCAGTTCGGACGTAAGCTTCGTCGCCGAGGAACTTAAGGCCGTCTTCGACCCGCGCGGCGGAGCCTGGATCGACGGACACTATGTCCCTTCGCTGCTCGCGGCGATCGGGAATATCATCGAGCGGCACCTGCAAGGTCTTGGCGCAGCCGAGCCGGCAGGGCGGGAGCATGGGCTCGACCATCCATGGACGCGTGCCACGTGCCCCCAGTGCGGAGCCTCGGGGCTCGCCAAGGTCGAAGGGTGCGACCAGTGCCTCGAATGCGGTTATTCGAAATGCGGTTGAGCTACACTGCAGGAGCGTGCGTCGCGCCCGAGCGAGCCAGGTAGGCATCAAAGGCCGCCGCTACGGTGCGCACGAGCGGCCTTGCTTGCTCTGCGACCTTGATCCTCGTCCCGTCACGGCTGATCAACCCGTCGGCCTCGAGCGCAGCAAGGGGCGCGGTGAGGTTGCCTATCTCGGCCTCGTAATTGCACATCAGCTGTTCGATGACCGCGCCCCGCCGCCGATCCTCGCCGGTGAACGCGCAGCCGCGCGTCGTTGCGAGGCCATCGACGGCGATACGTGCTTCATAGTCGGGGATGCGGGCTGAATTCTGGACGAAGCCATCGCTGAGCTGGCCGATGGCGGAAGCGCCAAGACCGATGAGGGTCGGGCAGCTATCGACCGTATAGCCCTGGAAGTTTCGCCTAAGCCGGCCTTCCGCCGCGGCGCGCGCGAGAGGATCTGCGGGAAGGGCGAAATGATCGAGGCCGAGCTGAAGATAGCCGTGCTGAACGAGAAGCTGCGCCATTTGCCTGAACTGTTCGTGCCGTTCCTGTTCGGCCGGGAGTGCGCGTTCGTCGATCTTGCGCTGGTGCGGCTTGAACGAGGGCACATGGGCGTATCCAAAAATCGAAAGTCTGTCGGGACGAAGCTCGAGTGCTCGCTCGACGCTCGAAAGGCATGACGAGACACTCTGAAATGGGAGGCCATAGACGAGGTCGAAATTGAGACCGCGGACTCCCGATGTTCTTAAAAGGTCGACCGCGGATCTCGTGACATCGAAGCTTTGCACGCGGTTGATCGCCTTTTGAACGACCGGATCGAAGCTTTGGACTCCCAGGCTCGCCCGGTTGATCCCCGCCGCGGCAAACGCCCCCGCCACGGACCGCGTCAGCGTTCGGGGGTCGACCTCGACCGCGATTTCGGCGTCGGGCCGAAACGAGAAACGGTCGCGCAGCTGCCGCGACAGCTGTTCGATGGCACTTTCCGGCAGGAGCGTCGGCGATCCTCCGCCCCAATGGAGATGTCCGATTTGAACCTCTTCGCGCAGCTCTCCCGAAACCTCGCGAATCTCGCTCGAAAGCGCCGCGACATAGCGTTCGATCGGTTCCCGGCGCCGCGTTACCGTCGTATGACATCCGCAATACCAGCACATCTCCCGACAGAACGGGATATGGAGATAGACCGAAAGAGGCTCGCTCGAGGGCACGGCCTGCAGCCAGCGGCGATACTTGCTGGAACCGATGTCCGGCGAGAATTGGGGCGCGGTCGGATAGCTGGTATAGCGCGGAACGCGCATGGCGGCGTAGCGCGCGAACGTTTCCGGGGAGATCATCGGTCAAAAGCTATGGGGCTCGAGGAAGAAGTCACCTCCGGGAACTTACGGATGCGAGCTGCGCAGCTTGGTGATCTACATCACGCGCTCGACCGCCGCCGCGGGTAGTGCGTGCGGCGAGAAGTGAGTGTGGGCGAGCGCGTGATCCTACCTAAATCAATGATCGACGGATTTGGCCGCCGCATCACCTACGTGCGCATGTCGGTAACGGACCGGTGTGATCTTCGATGCCGCTATTGCATGGCGGAAAAGATGAGCTTCCTGCCGCGCAAGGACGTCCTTAGCCTTGAAGAGATCGTCGAGCTCGCCGACGTCTTCATTGCGCGCGGGGTTAAGCGGATCCGCCTTACAGGTGGCGAGCCCCTGGTGCGCCGAGGAGTTGAGCATCTCGTCGCCGAACTTGGCCGCCGCATCGGCAACGGCCTCGACGAGGTCACGATGACAACCAACGGGACGCAGCTCGCCCGTTTTGCACCAATGCTGTTCGACAGCGGCATCCGCCGCATCAACGTCAGCCTCGACAGCCGCGACCCGGAACGCTTTCGGCATGTCACTCGGCGCGGAGAGCTCGAACAAGTGCTGAGAGGGATTGAGGCCGCCGCCGCTGCGGGCCTCGCGATCAAGATCAACATGGTCGCCCTCAAGGGGCTGAACGAGGACGAAATCGCGCCAATGCTCCGTTGGTGCTCCCGCAACGGGCACGACCTGACGCTCATCGAGACCATGCCGCTTGGAGAGGTGGAGGAGGATCGAACCGAGCATTACCTGCCGCTGACGCAAGTGAAGTCGCGGCTCGAAGATGAGTTCAGGCTCATTCCATCGCTCGCCCGTACCGGCGGTCCTGCGCGTTATTTCGAAGTCGAGGGGACGGGCGTTCGCCTCGGCATGATCACACCGCTGACTGAGAATTTCTGCGACGGCTGCAACCGCATCCGCGTGGCGGCGACGGGGACAGTGTTCGGATGCCTCGGCCACGACCAGCGAGTGGAACTGCGCGAGCTGTTGCGGCAAAAAGGCGCCCAAGGCGTGACCGAGGCCCTCGACGAGCTGCTCGCCGGAAAGCCCAGGCGACATCAGTTCCTGATCGACGCAGAACGACCGGCAGTCGAACGGCATATGAGCGTAACGGGCGGTTGATTGTTGCTCGAATGATCTGAATCAACGCGTTCTGCTGTTTTACGGCCCAATAGCGGCTGATCCGGTCACCGACTCCTCCCTTCTCGGAACCGGAACTTCCCAGTCGGACACGACCGGTCCGGCTCCAAAAAGCCCCGGCCACCCACCCTTCCTGGCCGGGGCTTTTCTTATGCGCTCGACGTCGTGCGCGTGACGTCGCGGATCCAGGTGAGGCCGCGGATCGCCTGCGGCCAGCCAAGGGTGGTGACGGCAAGGAAAGCGACATGCTCGAGCTCGCCCGCCGTCAGGCCTTCGGCCATTGCCCGCCGCGAATGCGAATGGGTTGCGCCCTCGCTGTCGCCGGCGAGCGCGAGCGCGAGGTTGACGAGACGTTGCTCGCGCTCGCTCAACGGGCCCGCGGCACTTGCCGCCGCTCCCAGCGCCTGGAAGGCGCGCCATAATTCCGGCTTTTCCTTCGCGACCAGGCCGGCGGTTCCTGGAAGCTCGACGTGCGGCGCATCGCTGATGCCAGTGGGGTCACTCATCGGCTGATCTCCTCCGTAGATTTCCTGATCGCTGCGGTGATCCAAATCAACGATCAGTCGAGCCGTTCGATGGAACATGAAACGCATGGCGGAGCCGTCTTTGCCGCAATCATCGAGGAAATGATCGCGGAAAAAACGGAAGGCCGCTGCTCATCGGGGGCGAGATGATTGAACAGGTAAACGTGACGGAAGGCCAACGCCGGTGGGCACTTGCCGCGAGCACCATCGGCTTCACCGCTTGCTTTGCGGTGTGGACCCTCTTTTCGATGATCGGGATCAAGATCCAGAAGGAGCTAGGGCTCAACGACACCGAGTTCGGGCTGCTCGTCGGTACCCCGATCCTGACCGGTTCGATCTCGCGCCTGTTCGTCGGCATCCTCGCCGATCGCTTCGGCGGACGCATGGTGATGAGCCTGGTCATGCTTGTCGCAGCGATCGCCGGTTTCTTCATCTCCTATGCGACCACTTATGCCGAGTTCCTTGCCGCCGCGCTTGGAATGGGAGTGGCCGGCGGCAGCTTCGCGGCCGGGGTCGCCTACGTGGCGCGCTGGTTTCCGAAGGAACGGACCGGCACCGCGCTCGGCATTTTCGGAATGGGCACCTTTGGGTCGGCGATCACCAATTTCTCGTCCTTCCTGATGGTCTCGCTCGGCTGGGTAAGCATTGCGCGGATCTGGGCTGCCGCGCTCGGCGCGGTTGCGGTCGGTTTCTACCTGTTCACCAAGGATGACCCAGTCCTTGCGAGCCAACGCCGAAGCGGCGCGACTATATCGCTTGCAGCGCAGCTCGCGCCGCTGAGAAAGCTGCAGGTCTGGCGTTTCGCTATCTATTATTTCTTCGTTTTTGGCGCCTTTGTCGCGCTCGCTCTTTGGCTTCCGCGCTACTATATCGGCGCTTACGGCCTTCCAATCGCGACGGCTGGATTCCTCGCCACGGCATTTTCGCTGCCCGGCAGCGTGTTTCGCGCCGTCGGCGGGTGGCTTTCGGACAAGTTCGGCGCTCGAACGATCATGTACTTGACGTTCGGAGTGTCGATCCTTGCGACATTCCTGCTGAGCTATCCAAGTACCCACTATGTCGTCCAGGGCATCAAGGGCCCGGTCGAGTTCACTCTTTCGATGCGCCTCGTTCCGTTCGCGTCGCTGACCTTCGTCCTTGGTCTTTTCATGAGCTTTGGAATGGCGGCGGTCTACAAGCACATTCCCGTTTATTATCCCGACAATGTCGGCTCGGTCGGAGGCCTCGTCGGCATGATCGGTGGCCTTGGCGGTTTCGTGCTCCCGATCGCTTTTGGCGCGATGGCTGACCTTACCGGGATATGGACGAGCTGCTTCATGCTGCTTTTCCTGCTGGTTGCAGGCGCCATGCTGTGGATGCACCTTGCGATCATTCGGATGGAGCGGCGCAACATCCCTGCGCTGAGGCAGCTGCCGCAGCTTCCGGAAATGGAAGGCCTAGGGTCAGGGGCTGCCGCGGCAGCGCCCCCGAAGCGGACGTCGAGGCCGCGTGCCAGCAAGAACCGCAAGCATGGGGAAATATTCGTTCCTGCCGAATAGCGGGCATTCCTCTTGGCGCCGGATTTCCTCTCGGCGCAGCCGCCGCACTAGGGAAATTGCGTATATCTCCTGAGGCCGCCGGTTCGCATTTTTCGAATGACCTAAATCAATGGCTCAAGCGGTCGGCCCGATAAGAGTCTCGGGCGGACACAGGAGAGCATAACCCCGGGGCAGTATGAGTCATTTCCTCGATCGCCTGACTTTCCTTCGCAAGAACGTGGCCACTTTCTCGAACGACCACGGCGTCGTGACGAACGAAGACCGCAGCTGGGAGGACGGCTATCGCGGCCGCTGGAGCCACGACAAGATCGTGCGGTCGACCCATGGGGTAAATTGTACCGGCAGCTGCTCCTGGAAGATCTACGTCAAGGACGGGATCGTCACCTGGGAAACGCAGCAAACGGATTATCCGCGCACCCGTCCCGGGCTGCCGAACCATGAGCCGCGCGGCTGCGCGCGAGGCGCAAGCTACAGCTGGTATCTCTACAGCGCCAACCGGGTGAAATACCCGCTGATGCGGCGCAAGCTCGTCAAGCTCTGGCGAACAATCAGGGGCGAAGTCGCCGATCCCGTGGAGGCGTGGAAGCGACTTGTCGAATCAGCCGATCACGCTGCTGAATACAAGAAGGCGCGGGGGCTCGGCGGCTTCGTCAGGGTGACCTGGGAGGAAGCGAACGAGCTCATCGCTGCTGCAAACGTCTATACCGCGAAAGAATATGGGCCCGATCGAATAGCGGGCTTTTCGCCGATCCCGGCGATGTCGATGGTCAGCTATGCGGCCGGGGCCAGGTACCTGTCGCTGATCGGCGGCGTCTGCCTCAGCTTCTACGACTGGTATTGCGATCTTCCCGCGAGCTCGCCCCAGACCTGGGGCGAGCAGACAGATGTTCCCGAAAGCGCGGACTGGTACAATTCGACCTTTCTCATGCTGTGGGGATCGAACGTCCCGCAGACGCGAACCCCCGACGCGCATTTCTATACCGAGGCCCGCTACAAGGGCGCCAAGTCCGTCGTGGTCTGCCCGGATTATTCCGAGGCAGCCAAGTTCGCCGACCTCTGGATGGCTCCAAAGCAGGGCACCGACAGCGCGCTTGCGATGGCCATGGGGCACGTGATCCTCAAGGAGTTCCACGTCGAGCGCGAGGCGGCCTATTTCCGGGACTATTGCCGCAAATATTCCGACATGCCGATGCTCGTCCGGCTCGTGAAACGGGCGGATGGCTATGTGCCCGAGCGTTTCGTTCGCGCATCAGACTTCGCGGGCGCGCTCGGCGAAGACAATAACCCCGAATGGAAGACCGTCGCCGTCGACGAGGAGAGCGGGGACATCGTCACTCCGCTGGGATCGATCGGCTTTCGCTGGGGAGACAATGGTCAATGGAACCTGCAGCAGGGGGCGGGTGACGGCCGCGAGGTAAAGCTGCGGCTCAGCCTTGCTGAGCACCGCGACGATCTCGCGGCCGTCGATTTCCCCTATTTCGGGTCAGGGCCGCAAAGCCCTTATTTCACCAGCACCGCCCATGGCGATGTGCTTCGCCGCGCCGTTCCGGTGAAGAAGCTGAAGCTCAAGGACGGCGAGGCACTGGTCGCGACCGTCCACGACCTCCTCGTTGCGCATTATGGCGTCGACCGCGGCTTTGGCGGGCTCGCTGCCAAGTCGTTCGACGACGATACTCCCTACACCCCCGCCTGGGCGGAAAAGATCACGGGCGTTCCGCGCGAGCAGATCATCGCGACCGCGCGCGACTTTGCTGCCAACGCCGAGAAGACGGGCGGCAAGTCGATGATCATCCTCGGCGCGGGCGTGAACCATTGGTACCACATGGACATGATCTACCGGGGGATCATCAATCTCCTGGTGTTCTGCGGGTGCGTAGGCCAGTCCGGCGGCGGCTGGTCGCATTATGTGGGGCAAGAGAAGCTCCGTCCGCAGACCGGCTGGACCCCGCTCGCATTCGCGCTCGACTGGCATCGTCCGCCGCGTCACATGAACGGCACGAGCTATTGGTATGCGCACACCGACCAGTGGCGATACGAGAAGCTTGCAATCGACGAGATCGCCTCGCCCACGAGCGATGTTGCGACCGATGGAACGCTCATCGATTTCAATGTTCGCGCCGAGCGCATGGGCTGGCTCCCTTCGGCTCCCCAGCTCGAGGCAAATCCGCTCGAGATTGGACGTGCGCTCGGCGGCGAAGCGGCTGGCCAGAAGGTCGCTCGCGAACTGAAGTCGGGCGGGCTCAAGCTGGCGTGCGAGGACCCGGACAATCCCAAGAACTTCCCGCGGAACCTGTTCGTCTGGCGTTCGAACCTCCTCGGCTCCTCCGGCAAGGGGCACGAATATTTCCTCAAGCATCTGCTCGGAACGCAGCACGGCATCCAGGGCAAGGAGCTTGGCGAGGAAGGCGAGCGTAAGCCGCAAGAGGTGATCTTCCGGACGCAGGCTCCGGAGGGCAAGCTGGACCTGCTGGTCGCGATCGATTTCAGGATGTCGACGACCTGCGTCTACGCCGATGTCGTCCTTCCGACCGCCACCTGGTATGAGAAGAACGACCTCAATACCTCCGACATGCATCCGTTCATCCACCCGCTGTCCAAGGCGGTGGATCCGGCGTGGGGGACGCGCAGCGACTGGGAGATCTTCAAGGGCATTGCGGGAAGCTTCTCGCAAGTCTGCGAGGGCCATCTTGGCAAGGAGACCGACGTCGTGCTCCTGCCGCTGCAGCACGATACTCCCGGCGAGCTCGGCCAGCCGTTCGACGTCAAGGACTGGAAGAAGGGGGAGTGCGATCCGCTTCCTGGCAAGACGATGCCGGCAGTCGTTGCCGTGGAGCGCGATTATCCCGAAACCTACAAGCGCTTCACATCGCTCGGACCATTGCTGAAGAAGCTCGGCAACGGCGGCAAAGGCATCAACTGGAACACCGATCACGAGGTCGATTTCCTCGGCGCACTCAACGGCACTAACGAAGACGGCCAGCCAAGGATCGATAGCGACATCGATGCGTGCGAGGTGATCCTCAGCCTCGCTCCGGAAACCAACGGCGAAGTCGCGGTCAAGGCATGGCGGGCGCTGAGCGAAATTACTGGCCGCGAGCACGCGCACCTTGCCTCCACCCGCGAGGACGAGAAAATCCGCTTCCGCGATTTGCAGGCGCAGCCCCGCAAGATCATCTCGTCGCCGACCTGGTCGGGCATCGAAAGCGAGAAGGTCAGCTACAATGCCGGCTGGACCAACGTCCATGAGCTGATCCCGTGGCGGACGCTGACAGGGCGCCAGCAGCTTTACCAGGACCATCCCTGGATGCGCGCTTTCGGCGAGGGCTTCACCACCTACAAGCCACCGATCGACACCAAGGCCATCGAGCCGGTGCTGGACAAGCACACCAACGGCAATGGCGAGCTGGTCCTCAACTTTATCACGCCGCACCAGAAATGGGGCATCCACTCGACCTATTCCGACAATCTGCTGATGCTCACGCTCAACCGCGGCGGTCCGGTGGTGTGGATTAGCGAGGAGGACGCGAAGCGGGTCGGGATCGAGGACAACGACTGGCTCGAGGCGTTCAACGTCAATGGCGCGCTCAACGCCCGTGCGGTCGTCAGTCAGCGCGTCCCCAGCGGCATGTGCATGATGTACCATGCACAGGAGAAGATCGTGAACGTCCCGGGATCGGAGATCACCGGCTTGCGCGGCGGGATTCACAATAGCGTGACGCGCACGATCACCAAGCCCACGCACATGATCGGCGGCTACGCCCACCAGGCGTACGGGTTTAACTATTACGGCACGGTCGGTTCGAACCGCGACGAGTTCGTGGTCGTGCGCAAGATGAACAAAGTGGATTGGATGGACGAGCCGGCAGCGCCGGCTGCGGCCTGAGGAGTAGCGTCACAATGAAAGTTCGTGCCCAAGTCGCAATGGTCCTCAACCTCGACAAATGTATCGGGTGTCACACCTGCTCGGTCACCTGCAAGAACGTTTGGACCAGCCGCGAAGGCGTCGAATACGCCTGGTTCAACAACGTCGAAACGAAACCCGGCATCGGCTTTCCCAAGGAATGGGAAAACCAGAAGAAATGGAAGGGCGGGTGGCGGCGCAAGAAGAACGGAAAGATCGAACCTCGCATCGGCGCTCGCTGGCGGGTCCTCGCGAACATCTTCGCAAACCCGGACCTGCCCGAGATCGACGATTATTACGAACCCTTCACCTTCGACTACGAACATCTCCAGTCAGCACCTGAAATGAAGACCTTCCCGACGGCGCGCCCGCGCTCGCTGATCACCGGCGAGCGAATGGAGAAGATCCAGTGGGGCCCGAACTGGGAGGAGATTCTCGGCGGAGAGTTCGAAAAACGTTCGAAGGACGCAAATTTCGTCGACATCGAGAAGGAGGTCTACGGCCAGTTCGAGAAGACCTTCATGTTCTATCTGCCAAGGCTGTGCGAGCATTGCCTCAACCCGACCTGCGTTGCTTCCTGCCCTTCAGGCTCGATCTACAAGCGCGAGGAGGACGGCATCGTCCTCATCGACCAGGACAAGTGCCGCGGCTGGCGGATGTGCATCAGCGGCTGTCCCTACAAGAAGATCTATTACAACTGGAAAAGCGGCAAGGCCGAGAAGTGCATCTTCTGCTACCCGCGCATCGAGAGCGGCCAGCCCACTGTCTGCTCGGAAACCTGCGTCGGACGCATCCGCTATCTTGGCGTGATCCTCTACGACGCGGATCGGATCGAGGAGATCGCATCGACCGAGGACGAGCAGGACCTTTATCACAAGCAGCTCGAGATCTTCCTCGATCCCAATGACCCCGCAGTCATCGCGCAGGCACGTGCGGACGGCATCGCCGACAACTGGCTCGAAGCTGCCAAGCTGTCGCCGATCTGGAAAATGGCGATCGAGTGGAAAATCGCATTCCCCCTTCACCCTGAATATCGGACGCTGCCGATGGTCTGGTACGTCCCGCCGCTCTCGCCGATCCAGAACGTCGCCGAGCGTGGTCACATCGGTTTCGATGGAGAGATTCCGGACATCGCGAGCCTCCGCGTGCCGGTCAAATATCTCGCGAACCTGTTGACCGCCGGCAAGGAAGAGCCGGTCATCGAGGCACTTCGCAAGATGTTCGCAATGCGCATTCACATGCGCGACCGCGAGGTCGAGGGCCGGGTCAACACGACGGTCCTCGAACAGGCAGGCCTCAGCCAGACCGCGGTCGACGAGATGTACCGCTACCTCGCGCTCGCCGATTACGAGGATCGCTTCGTCATCCCGACTTCGCATCGCGAGGTCAGCGAGAACGCCTACGAGATGAAGGGTGGCTGCGGTTTCAGCTTTGGCAACGGCTGCAGCGGCGGCGGGCGCACCGAGCCGAGCTTGTTCGGATCGCCAAAGAAGGTCGGGCATGTCCCGGTGCCGGGCAAGCGGAGGGCGGCATGATCAGTTTCAAGGCGATCGGCGCGCTCCTCGATTATCCCACGGCCGAGCTCCAGGCCGCGGCCGACGAGATCGAGACGGCACTTGCAGAAGAGCGGGCGCTTGGAGCTGCCGAACTTGATCTTTGCCGGGCCTTCATCGAACGCCTTCGCTGCAACGACGTCATGGACCTCCAGGAATATTGGATCGGGCTGTTCGATCGCTCGAAGCGGGTTGCGCTGCATCTCTACGAGCACAGCTACGGCGAGAGCCGCGATCGCGGGCAGGCGATGGTCAATCTTGCTCTTACCTATCGCATGAACGGGTTCGAGCTGAACGCGTCGGAGATGCCTGACTATCTGCCGCTGTTCCTCGAATTCCTGAGCGTCATTCCGCAGGTGCACGCGCGGCGATATCTGACCGATGCAATCGACATCATCGAGGTCTTGCGAATTCGGTTGCAGGAGCGCGCTTCTCCCTACGCGGCGCTGCTTGCCGCGCTGGTGACGCTTGCGTCCCGCAAGGCGGACGGTGACGAGGTTGAGGCGATCCTCGCGGGCGAACCGCAGGATCCTGGCGACCTCGAGGCGCTCGACAAGGAGTGGGCAGAGGAGCCCGTCGACTTTGCCGCCGGCTCGGCGCTCAAGGACTGCGCCTACGCACGCGTGCGGGAGCCCGATCAGGCGGCCGGGCTGGCGGGACGAGGAGCCTGAACATGGCAAGCTTCATCCATCACGCTCTATTCGGGATCTATCCCTACATCGCACTGTCGGTCTTCCTGATCGGCAGCCTCGTGCGCTTCGACGTCGACCAATATGGCTGGCGCTCCAAGTCGAGCCAGCTGCTGCGGCGAAGGCAGCTGATGATCGGCTCGGTGATGTTCCACCTTGGTATCCTCGGCATCCTTCTCGGCCACGCGGTCGGGCTGCTGACGCCGGTCGCGATCTTCGAATTCCTCGGCATCAGCCACATGTTCAAACAGATGATGGCAATCATCGTCGGCGGAATTTGCGGGCTTGCCTGTTTCGTCGGCATTTCGATGCTGCTCCACCGGCGGCTGTTCGACAGCCGGATCCGCTCGACCTCGAGCGTCAGCGACATCGCCGTGCTGCTGATCCTGTTCGTTCAGCTGTCGCTTGGTTTGCTCACCATACCGCTCTCGCTCGGCCACCTCGACGGAGCGATGATGGTCCGCTTCATGAATTACGTTCAGGGAATCGTGACGCTCCGCCCGGGTGCTGCCGACGGCATCGCTGCCGTGCCCCTCGTCTTCAAGCTCCACATGTTCCTTGGCTTTACGATCTTCCTCATCTTCCCGTTCACGCGCCTCGTGCACGTATGGAGCGCACCCGTCGGCTATCTCTTCCGCAACTACCAGATCGTGCGGACGAAAGCCCGGGCGGTGGCCGCGGGCGGTGACGAGGACCTGCCGCCCTTCGTTGCGCGGCCACAGTTCCGGCCGGAACCCGTGGCGCCCACTCGCCGCAGGAAGGCGGCCTGACGATGATCAGTGTCAACGGAGTGCCGATCGCTCGCGACGCGGTCGCCCGCGAGATCCAGCATCATCCCGCGGAAACGCTCGAGGCGGCCGAGCGCGAGGCGGCGACCGCGCTGGTGATCCGCGAACTGCTGCTGCAGCGCGTCAACGAGCGCGCGATCGAAGGGTGCGACGAAGATGAGCGTATCGCAAATCTGATCGCGCTCGACGTCAGGATTCCCGAGCCGACGGACGAGGAGATCGCCCGCTATCATCGGCAAAACTCGCTCAAGTTCATGACGGCGCCGCTTTACGAAGCCGCCCATATCTTCTTTCCCGCAGCGGAGCGGGATTTCCAAAGGCGCGCTCAAGCGAAGGAAAAGGCTCAGGCCCTTCTCGCCGAGATCCAAGTCGATCCTAGCTCCTTTGCGAAGCTTGCGCTTGCCCATTCGGCCTGCTCGTCAAGGGAGCAGGGCGGTTCCCTGGGGCAAGTGACCAAGGGCGACACCAATCCCGAGCTCGAGCGCGCAATGGCAACCGTGGCGGAGGGAAGCGTCGCGGTGGTTGGCTCGCGGCATGGGATCCACATCCTGCGCCTCGATCGCCGCGTTCCTGGCCGGCAGCTTCCGCTGGAGGCCGCGCGCGAGCAGATTGCAGAGCATCTGCGCAATGGCTCGAGGCGGCGCGCGACCGCGCAATATCTGCAGCTTCTGATGGCGGGCGCGAAGATCAGCGGCATCGAGCTTCAGGCCG
>DATIQO010000116.1:0-4850 GCA_035470745.1 Sphingomicrobium sp.
GTGCTGGAGATCCATCGCACTTCGCTCGTATCGGCCCGAATGATGCGAAATTCGCATTGGGCAGAATCACTTTCTCCTAAGCTTCGTTCGACGGCGCAAAGGCCATCGCGGTCTTCGGGATGGACGAGGTGAAGCCAATCCGTGAATTTCATCGCGGTTGGGGAGCCGTCGGGCAAACCGAGTTGCCGCAGGAAATTGCCCGAGCAATGGGCAACGCCGTCGGCGCCAGCTTCGAAGTGGGCCAGACCGGTCGCGTCCTGCACCAGGCGAAGCCGCTCCTCGCTGCTGCGGAGGGCGTCCTCTGCCACTCGGCGCTCGGAGATATCCCGAGCAATGCACATGTGGGCGGGCGAGCCGTCTGCAAGTTGGATCGGCACAGAATGGGCTTCGATATGGCGGCAACGACCAGCCTTGCCGGTAATCTCGTAGGTCGAGATTACGCTCTCTCCGGCGAGGACCTTTTGATGCACATCGAGCCATTCGATCATGTCTTCAGGTGACAACGCCAGATAGTCGGAGCAGACGAGGGCATCGATATCGGACGCCTGGAGCAACTCGAGCCCGCGCGGGTTCACGTACTTCAGCTGCGCCGCTTCATCGAAGATCGTTACGCAGTCTGGCAGACTGTCGAAGATCGTCCGGAGACGAATTTCCTCTTCGCGCAGGTCTTGTTCGGCCGGCAAGGTGCTTTTTGTCGGTGCGAAATCGCTCGTCGTTTGCGCCGTCATCGCCCCTCCCCCTGGTGGCGCTCCACGCGCAACTATGCACTGCTTCTCACTGACTACTGCTAAATGTGGGTTACGGACTTTCCCCTACTCTCAAGAACTTCCATGGTGGGTTCCGCACCTCTGGAGCAGCGTAGAACCGCTCCGTCCGACTGTCCTTGCGAGTCGAGAACAGCAAATGGGGCATGTCCGGCACCGATTCTCACCAAAACGCCGCATTCCGGAAGATGCGATCAGCTCTCGATTGCGCCGATACTCGTTGGCTCGATAGCCCGCCCCGGCGCGCCATCGGCTTGTTGGCGCCCCTGGATCATCGTCATCATCTCGGAAAACTCATTCATGCGGATAGGACGTTCGAACTGAAGTCCAGCGCAGCCGTCGGCGACCCAGAGGCAGAATGACTCCCTGTAACCCACTATTGGAAGGCGGATCATGAGCCGGTCGCCGCGGTCCATCTCAACGAAGTCCCGAACCGAGAAACCGTCGGTCGAAATATTGACCAGCCTGAGTCGAATGTCTCCACGCGCACGATGGTGGCCGAGAATTTCCACCTCGATCCGGCGGCGCGCGGCTCGACGCTGATCGATGATGGAAAGTTTGGCTTTGCCTGGCATGCGAGCGGCCCTTGGGTTTATGAAATGCTCGCGCTCAGTCTCAGACAACCTTGCAGGAAGGCTAAACGAGGAGCCGGGCGCTTTTACCTAGGGCGCGATACAAGAGCGGTAAGATACAAGAGCGGTAAGGAAGAACTCTCTCGAGTGTGAAGGCCCGCCCCGCAGCCTCGCCAGCTGGGTGGAGCATCGATCGCTATGAGACGCTTTGACAGCGCACCGAAGTGGTCAGCAGGTCGCCTAGCGTTCCGGAACACCTCTCGATCATCAGGGCGCCAAGAGAGCGTCAAGGTCTTCTCAGCACTAGCCTTGGGCGCAGGGCCACACTAGCTGGTAGAGCACCGTGCGCGGACAAGACATTTGATGCCAAGGGGCTTTTGCACGACCTCTCCCCTTCTGTCTGAAAGCCCCATGGAGCATTGCTGCCGGTGAGTCGCCGCGGGACTTGGCAGGACGCCTCTCATTCATGTCGCTGACCGGCTGCGATCCGGATTCGATGAAACGCAAACTGGAGGTCACGATAGACGCAAGCGTCGTTCGCGTGGCACTAAATGCTGGGAAGTGTGACTAAGCCGACCGTCTCAGACGGCTGGAAATACCGGCGGCGCTGTACCCTGCGGCGATGTCCGCTTTCCACTCATTCCGCACATTCGGTGACATGGGCTCCCAACGGGCTCGGAATCGCTGCTCGCTGACCGACGACTCCGAGAGCCACCGAGCCAAGCCGCTCCTCGCGTGAACACGGGTAATTACTTACGCGTATTTGAGCCGATTTGTTCAGTGGCTGATGCCAGGAACCGACGAATGCAGCAGGCCTTCCCCAAACCAAGTGCCGTACCGCGCATATTTGACCGAATGGCGCGTCTCCCCACAGCTCAGGCGTGGGTTTTGGTCCTTTTCTGCACGGATGCGGCGGCGGTTGTCGATCTTCTCACGGGGCCGGATCTCTGGTTCGGGCCTGGGTATTTGCTCGTCATGTGTGTCGCCACGTGGTCGCTAGGTTGGCGCGCCGGGCAAATCACCGGCATCGCCTGCATGGTCCTCACGTTCGCGCTCAATGGGCTAAGCCTCTATCCGTACAGCGCTGCTACTGCCTTCGCATGGAACTTCGGAATGCGATTTATCGCTGTTTCCGTCGTGATAGGCATTATTGCTGGGATGCGCCGCGCCTTCTTGAGAGAGTGGTGGCTGGCGAGGAGCGACGTCTTGACTGGAGCTCTAAACCGGCAGGCCTTCTTCGAACTTGCTTCGTTAATCAGTACCCAGGGGTGGCGACTCCTGATCTATGCAGACCTTGATGGAATGAAGAAGGTCAATGACGTGCACGGACACGCGGCGGGCGACGATTGCTTACGGGCGTACGGCGCCGCAGTCCGAAAAATGGTTCGCCGAGACGACATCTTTGCGCGTGTGGGGGGCGATGAATTCGTGATCTTCATGAGCGTGAAGGACCAAGGTGCGGCGAAGGCGGTGGCCTCGCGGTTGCACAAGGCCATGAACGCGATAGCCGTTGAACGAGGTACTCTAAAATGCAGTATCGGAGGCTTGGTCGTGCCACCAGGCGCGGCCTCCGTTGACGATCTCGTGCGCAATGCAGATATTCTGATGTACGAAGCCAAGCTTCGTGGAGCGTGCTTGCAGCTGGGTATTGCTTCCGATGTGCAGCCAATGGCGTTTGGCCGCGCTAGAGCCAAGTCCCGTATCGCACGCGGCTGGTGGCTTTACGGAAGAAGGAACACTGTTGATCGACGAGCCGGCTCAACCGGTTATCTGAGTGGACCCGGGGTCCTTTAGCAAATCTGCGGCGTCGGGGTACGCATGCACCTTCAACGCATTGGTCGCCGCTAGCAGATCGTCCGCTCATCAGCACTAACGGGCGAGTAGCGGACAGTCCGCTATCGACCCAAGGCGGACGTTTAGAAGCTTACTCCATTAGCGTTGCAGCACCGAGAGCATCGGACCGCAAGCCCCTAGCGAAGTACGCTAACAAGAGTACGCAGAATACGATGCCGCCCAGACAAAGCGCCGTGAAGGTATATCCGGCCATCGCACCATCGCGCCCGGCCAGGAACCTCGCGCCGAAGATCGGCGCGGCTACGGCGGCGAACTTGGCAATGAAGCTGGCCCATCCGCCGCCCGTCGCGCGCACAACGCTAGGGTAATAGATGCTGGTGATCGAAATTACGGCAGCGTGGCCGGCGCCGACCATCACTGCAGCGCCGAGCAGCGCAGGAATGAAGGCCGGCCCTCCGACAGCGACACCGGTACCGATCAGAAGGACCAGCGGCACGCCCAGAAGCGGAGCGAGCGCAATCCAACCCGGCCCGCGCCGTTCGGTCGTCGCCAGCAGGGCGACCCCGCCAAGCGCGCCCAGTATGGCCCCGATCGATCCCAGCCATGCCGCGTTCTGTCGGGCGATACCGAGGTTCTCCATGAAGATCACTCCATACGCGCTGCTCAGGTAGATGGCGAAACTGGAGCAAAAGTAGGCGGCCCAGATCAGAGGCGTCACGAGCGCCAGTGCCCCTCCAAAAAGCTCGCGAAGCTTATGGATGGGATTCGCGCCGCCACCGGCTTGACGCTCATCCGACAGTGCGAACCGCTCGTATTCATGGAATGCGTAGGTCGGGCTGAAGCGAGCGAGCATCGGCACGATGCGTTCGCGCGGCTTGTGCGTCGCGACAACCCAGCGCAGGCTTTCGGGCAGCATGAAGAAAAGGATCAGCGCAAACGCGCCGGTCATGATGCCACACACCCAGAAGATGCCTTCCCAGCCGAGGACCGGGGCAATCCAGTTCGCTATGGGTCCAGCGGAAGCAGTGCCAAACGAAAAGCCCATCATGATGATCGTGACGCTGGTTGCGCGCATCGCGCGAGGCATGCTTTCGATGCTGAGCGCCCAGACTGGAGCGAGCAGGCCCCCGATCGCCAATCCGCTAATGAAGCGAAGACCGATCAGCTGTTCGGGTGATGCCGCGAAACCCACGGCGAACGTGAGGATCGCGCTGCCGATCGTGCAAACGACGATCACCCGTCGTCGGCCGCAGATATCGCCGAGGTAGGAGCCGAACAGCGACCCGATCATCTGGCCGAGAAAGGCAGCCGAACTGACATAGCCGGTCATCTGGTCAGAGATTCTCATCTCGTCGCGAATGTATGGCAGGGCATAGGCCAACGCGGCGAAATCTTGCCCGTCGAAGAAGGTGACCAGGCTGCAGAGGATCAGGATGCGCAAATGATAGCGCGAAAAACGCAAACCCTGCAGAAACTGTGCGACGTCAAACGTGTTCGACTGGCTCAATTGACCGGCACCGCCTCGCCTTCGCTGCGCGCCTTGGCGACTGCGGCATCGTCGCTCAGGTGCGCGCCTTGTGAGCGCAGGATCGAACGGACCTCGTCGACATCGACCTCGCGCGGCTGCACTCCCCGGTTGGCCGCCACCGCCGCGCCGACGCCGGCCGCATGGCCGGTCAGCCAGCATTGCGGAATCTCGCGCATGAAGCCGTGGCTGTTG
>DATIQO010000117.1:0-5802 GCA_035470745.1 Sphingomicrobium sp.
TCGCGCGCCGCCTCGCTCAGTTCTTCTCCAAACAGGCGAATTCGTCCGCGCGTCGGCCGCTGCGCGAGGTAAAGGAGCTTGAGCAAGGACGTCTTTCCAGCGCCCGACGGGCCTGTGAGAAAGTAAAATCCGCCGCTCGCAAGCCGGAAATCAAGGTCGCGCAGCACTTCGGCGCCCGTGCCGTAGCGCAGACCGACGCTGTCGAATTCGGCAATTGATGGCAGCTCGCCTTCTCCCCCCTGGCACGCCGGCAAGACCCCGCGCCTTGCCAAGCCCTATCCATTCCTGTTTACCGTACGCTGACCGTCTCGGAAGAGGGCTTTTGAAGCGATGATCCTCACCTGCCCCAGCTGCGGCACCCAATATGTCGTGAAGGACGGCGCAATTCCTCCGGAAGGCCGGCAGGTGCGCTGCGCTTCGTGCAAGCACAGCTGGCACCAGAACCCGGAAGAAGCGGGGGAACGGCCGAACGCCGCTCCGGCCGCAGGTGCGCCGGAAGGCGAGACCGCCATTGAAGCGCCGAGCGAGCATTTCGCGCAAGCCTTGGCGGAACCGGCAGAGGCTGCAACCGCTGGCGATGAGAGCCTCGCTGAAGCGACGCTGATCGAACCGCGAAGCGGTCCCGAGGCTGAGGAACGGGCCTATGAGGAAGCGCAGCTCGACGAAGATGTTGGCGATGGCAGGCAGATTGCTGCCGCAAGCGAGGCTCCCTCTGAGCGAGAGGCGCCGGCAAGCGACTGGCGCGAGCCACCCGAAGCCGAATCGCAGCCCGACGATTTCACTCCTTACTCGGCATCGGATGAGATTCAGCCGGCGCGCAAACGCGGCCCGCTGCTCCCCATCCTGATCGTCGTCCTCGTCGTGATCGCCGTCGCAGCGGCATTCTGGTTTCTTGCTCCGCCCGCGCTGAAGGCGAGGCTTGGCCTGGCGGAGGTGAGTGCGACGCCACTTGCTCTCGTGACGACGCATATGGACCGGCAGCGTCTCGAAAGCGGCAACGAGCTGCTGACCGTGACCGGCCGAGTGATCAATCCGACCGGGAAGGAACAGTCGGTCCCGCCGCTGCAGGCGCAGCTAAAGACACGCAGCGGGAAGATCGTTTACAGTTGGACGATTGCGCCTCCTGCACGCTCCTTGGCGCCAGGTTCGAGCGCGAGCTTCAACAGTGCCGAGGTCAATGTTCCCCCAGGCGGCGACGAACTGACCATCACCCTTGGAACCCAGGCGGGCTGAACTTACTCGAATTCGATCAAGCGCGCGCGCTCCAGCTTTCCGTCCGCTTCGATCGTCGCGTCGCGCGCAGGGGGAGCGCCGAGATTGTGCGGCGAATCGAGCTTTAGCCGTACGCCCGCGACAATGCGGACGGTCGCTATCGCCTGCACTGCAATTGGCGCCGGAGCCCTGTTCAGGGGCGCTTCTGCGGCCAGGACAGCTACTGCAACGAGGAGCATGGCATGACCGATAACGCCGGCCGCTCGCGATGGTAAACATCATTTTAAGCACTGTTCCATAACGGGCCGGGCTTGCGCGCTCTCCGAGCGGCATTGCGCCGCGGAAACTGCTTTGCTAGGGGCCGCGCCTTGCCAGTGCTGGCACCATTCCGGTGTGCCGGCTATTTTCATGACGTGCGGTCGTGGCGGAACTGGTAGACGCGCAGCGTTGAGGTCGCTGTGGCCGAAAGGCCGTGGAAGTTCGAGTCTTCTCGACCGCACCATCAAAAATCCTGGCGGAAGCCGGGGAGGACTTGGCCCGACGACGGGTCCGCCGGACGGTCGGCCGGACCCTTCAGCCTAGCGAAACGAGGAGTTCGGGCCGGCAGGCGCGGCTTCGGCGATGCGCGCCGCCGCGACGGGCTGGACCGTGCCAAGCCTTATTACCGACTTGTCGGGCGCAACCTGGAAATGGATCCCGAGATCGACGGCGATCTTCGCCGCCGCCGCCGAAGCTGCGCTGACGCGAATTGTGTAGGAGCCATAAGCGACGCGCTCGAACAGGAAGAATCCGTCATAATCCGTTCGTGTAGTCGCGACCACCTTGCCGCTCGCGTCGACAAGCTCGAGGCCAACCCCTTCGAAGCCCGCGCCGCCGCTCTTGACGAGCGCTCCTTCGACATCGCCGCCGCCAACCAGGCCGATTTCGACATCGGCCGGCACCCCGGGGCGCGGGACGACGACCTGAAGCGTTTTCTTCGGCACAAGCATGGGGTCATCAAGGCTGGTCAGATCCAAACCGACAGCGATTGGCTGGAACGGTGCAAGGCCTCCGATCAGCGCAGCCCCCTTCGAATCTGTTGGTCGCTCCGCCTGCTGAGTGCCGGTCGTGACGACGGCGTCTTTCTCATAGGGTTCGCCTGGATCGTGAATGCCGTTGTCGTTGAGATCCCGATAGACGAGCGCTCGCACTTCGCCGGCTTGGGCGATCGGGCGACGCGACATTGCAAAGCCGTGGCTGGAGTCGAGAGAGAAGTTGAGGTTGATGCCAATCGCGACCGATCCGTCGCTCGCCGCTTCGCCCGTTAGGGCAAGTGCCATCGTATTGAGGCGACGCACATAGGACAGTCGCGCGCGGACGCGATGCGACGTCGATTCGTATGCAAGGTCGCCGTCCCAGTCGACATTCTCGCTCGCCGACCAATATGCTTCGAGTTCGGCGTTCTCGAGCCTCGCCGACGGCGTGATGTCGAACGTCGTCATCCCTCGCAGGCGTATGTCGCCGATGCGGCCGCTGCCGATGAAATCGAGCGTGGTCGTGGCGGGCACCGGCTGGGACGCCGCGCCCGCGGAGAAGATCTCCTTGCGGTAGCGGATGGCTGTCGCAAGGTCGAACCGCCTGAAATTGGCTGCCAGTCGCGCCGCAGCATCGATTTCCCTGGTACCTCCGCGATCCTCGAGATGAACGTCGGCGTGTGCCGGGAGCACCGTCCGGCCGATGTGGATCGGAGCATCGAGCGCGACCGAATAGTCACGCAGGTTCTCGAGCTGCCCTCCGTTCAAATGAAAATCATTTGCAACAATTGCTTCTGCATCGACATTTACCGGGCCGATCTTGCCCAGCAGCTGGGCACGAGCGGCGGTTCCGCCGTTCGACTCGCGCGAGCCAGCTACTTCGACCATCGCCAGGCCCACGGAACGCCTCACCGAAGCTTCCACGAACGTAAGGCGTTGGTCATCGATGAGCATCTCGCGCGCGAGCGCGGCGACAGACGTTCGATCGTCTATGCCGTGCTCGAGCGCGATGCTGGCCTGTGCCTTTGGAAGGTTTGCACTATCCGGAGGCTTGGTCAGGGCGACGATGTCGCGGTTGGGCTCGTTGAACCCGACCCAGTACCAGGTTTTTCCGGGCGGTGCGTTGTCCTGCCCGACATTGACGAGCTCGTCGCGCTCGCGAACCTGGCCCTGCGGACCATAGAGCACGATCCGAATTCGGTTCTCTCCGTAAAGAAGCTGCACATTATCAAAGACGTAGCGCTGGTCCGAAGTGGGTTTTGCAAAGGCGAGCAACTCTTCGTTCCGGTACAGCTCGGCTTCCCATCCGGCCGGTAGGTCGCCTTCGAAGTGGGTTCGGTCAAAAGCTGTTTGCGCGCTCAGCGGCCGGTTCGTGATGACAGCGCCGCGACCAAATGCAGCGTTGCCTGAGAGCCGGCTGTCAAAGGCTTCGACGTCGCCAACCCCGAAGTGGGTCGCCTTTGCGAAACCCAGCAGGCCGCCGTTGGGATCTGAGCGATAGGCGCGAAGCCTGATGCTCGATGGCGTGCCCTGCGCGTCCGTGGTGACCTGGGCATCGTAGGAGAGATGCGCGATTTCGCCGGCGGCATAGACGGACGATTGACGATCGACCCGTACCCCGTCGCTCGCACGGTAGGTAGCTCCCGCGCTCACGACGAAGTCGAGGGCCGGCGCCCGCCACATGCGATATGGAACCCTCACTTGCGGAAGGCTTGTGAGGTCGAACTTGGCGGGCTTGATCCGTGCAGCGCGGGCCTCGCGCTCCATTGCGAGCTCCACTGGCAGTTTTGACTGCGACTGAAGGAGCAGGGCCGAGCCCGCAGTTACCGGCGTGACGCCGATCCCGAACCAGCGGGCGAGGGCGCTCGTCTGGACGCACCAGCCGTCGGGTGTTTCGCGGATCGTTCCGGGAGCGATCGGCTCGCTCCTGGATCCATAGCTGGCGGTCATTGCGCCGTAATCGATGACGATTCTGTTCGCTTCGGAGAAGGCCCAGCCGCTCGCCTTCCTCGCTGCAAGGTCGATGCGCACCGGTACGTCTAGTGTGGTTATAAAGTCGCCTAAGACGACACATGTCCCCTCGGGCGGATTGTATGCCCGTACCCCGTCGCCGAGCACGAGCTGGCGAATATGCACATCGAGCAGGAACTGATCGTCAGCGTCCGCAGTCCACGCCGGCGCGGCCGTCGGAGGCGCTGCCGCGCCGACGCCGCCAGCGCACAGCGCCATCAGCACCGCGGCCTTGCGCAGCCAGTTGCGGCCGCAGAGCACGACAGTCGTCCTTCGCGCCTGCTCTATCGCCTACCGGAGGATCGCCTGCGTCTCGGCGATCTTGGCGTTACCGTCCTGGTAGGTCTCCACATACTGGACGGTTACGGGACCAGCGGCATCGCCTTTGAATGACTCGTCGAGCGGGATGGTGAGATGACGGGTTGATAGTTCCGTATAGACTGCAACCGCCTTCTGGATCGCGATGGGGTCTTTCACCCCCGGCTTGAACACATCCACTTCGCCGAAGGTCGAGCGCGATCCAGAGCGGCTAAGGTCGAGCGAGATTGCCTCTTTCCCGTCCTTTTTTGCCAAAACGACGTTCGAAATCCCGGCGCTTGCCTGGAGATTGCCGAGGCGGACGATCACCGGGATCGTGACCCCGTAGACGGGGATCAGCTGCAGATGCAGGCCCTTGGCGGCGGGGTCGTTGGACGCGGTCACCGGCGTGGATGGAGGGATCGCGCGGAACAGCAAATGAACGCGATATTCGCCATCAGGAAGCCCTTGAGGCGGACGCGCCGAGATACGAATCGACTGCGGTTCGTTGGGCGCGAGCGTCACCCGCCGGGGAGCGTAGACGATCATGTCCGCGGCCGCCTTCTCCTGCGGTGTCGGGTCCGTCACGTCCTCGAAATTGCCTTCCGCCGTCATCCGCCGGAACTCGACCGAGATGCGATAGGTGGCTGGCGCGTCGCCGATATTGTTGAGCACGATCTCCGTGCCTTTGCGGCCGTCGAGAATGATGCGCGTCGGAGCAACCAGAAGGTCGCCAACGCCGGCGCTCGCCGGCTGTGAAGCTCCTGCAACGATCGCCGCGGCGAGGACGCCAGGCGCAATCTTCCTGTTCAATGCAAACATGCGGCGAAATCCCCACTTCGCTCCGGATTGGAGTGATTTCCGCCTTTTGCTCCAGAATGGTTTATTTTCGGTCAACCATGTCTGGAACAGCCCGGGGCCCTGCCCCTCACTGGTAGTCGACCGTGACGTTCATCGTGCCAGTGTAGGTCCCGTCGGCGGTCGCGGAGCTCAGTGTGATCGACCCGCCGATGTCGAAGTTGAGACCCGGTGCGCCGGATGAACTGAGCGTGATGCTCGGCGGCGCGTCGACCGCCATTGTCAGCGTCTGGCTGGAATTGGACTGGTTGGTGAGCGTGACCGAGGGTGCGCTGATCGTCACCACCTGCTTGTTGGTGCCCGTAACGTTGTACCGCGCTACCTGTGGCGCGCCGCTGCAGACCACATTCGCATTGCTGCAGTTGAGGACACCTGCACGCGACAGTCCCACCGTGACATTGGACCAGGTACC
>DATIQO010000118.1:0-9466 GCA_035470745.1 Sphingomicrobium sp.
GTATCGAGGTAGACCCGCTGCTCGCCGGAGCCGAACGCAATCCAGCCGGCGCTTGGATCGGCAGCGGCCATGTCGCTTTTGGGAATCAAACGCGTCCAGTCGAGGCCCTGCGCTCTGACCGGCATGATGATGTCCGCGTGAATTCCGTTGTCGGCGATGAAGATGGTCGTCCCCTGCGCGGGCTCGGTCCAGCCGCCGTTGACGGGGACGACAGAGCCCACAAGCGCTGCTGCGAAATAGACGGCCGGCACCGCGAGGATTGCCGACAGCAGCCGTCCAACCCACTTGCCAAACCCGACTTTTCGCTGTCGCCGACCCATCCCGCCTCTCGCCGCACCTTGCCATGATTGGCAGCCCTGCCTAGATGCGCCGGCCAGTCGGGGCGTAGCGCAGCCTGGTAGCGCATCACACTGGGGGTGTGGAGGTCGCTGGTTCGAATCCAGTCGCCCCGACCAGCCTTTCCGTAGACCGTTCGCGGGACGGTCGTTAGGGCAGGGCTCAGTTCAATCGGAAAGTCAGCTTGTCCTCTATGTCCTCGCCAATCCTGATGAGCATGGTCCAGGCGGCCCCCGCCGGCAGCACCGGCGGCAGCGCCGGCCTTTTGATCGGCATTGCGCCGTGGCTGCTGATCTTCGTCATTTTCTATTTTCTGATGATCCGTCCGCAGCAGCAGCGGGTGAAAGAGCATCAAGCGGCGATCGCGGCGGTCAAGAAGGGTGACGATGTAATCACCGGCGGCGGTATTCGCGGCCGCGTGACCAAGGTCATGGAGGACGAGGTCGAAGTCGAAATCGCCCAAGGGGTGAAGGTGCGCGTGGTCAAATCAACGATCAGCCACGTCATCAACCCGAGCGCGAAACCGGCGAACGACTGATGCTTGAATTTCCCCGCTGGAAGGTCTGGCTGGTCAGCCTCGTCGTTGCAATCGGCGTCGTACTCTCGCTTCCCAGTCTCGTTGCCGGAACGCCGCTTGCTGGCAATTGGCCGAAGTGGATGCCGCAGGACAAGATCAGCCTCGGCCTCGACCTTGCGGGCGGCAGCCACCTGTTGCTCGAAGCCGACTCGACGGACGCGCTGAAGCAGCGACTCCAGGCGATGGAGGATTCGGTAGCGACGGAGCTGCGCCGCGATCCGCGGATCGATATCGGCGACATCTCCACCACCGGCGGGAAGCTCTCCTTCATGGTGCGCAACCCGACCCAGGTCGACGCGGCGGTCGAGCGGATGCGGAACCTGACGCGTCCCGTAGCGCTCACCGGCAATCGCGACTGGGACGTCCAGGTCGTCGATTCGACCCGAGTCGTCCTGACACCGACGCCGACCGGCACGGTGCAGGCGCTGAAGGATGCGATGGGCGTGGCCCGCGACGTCGTTCGGCGTCGCATCGACCCGTCGGGAACGAAGGAAATCACTGTCGTCACTGAAGGCGGCAACCGGATCCTGGTCGAAGTGCCGGGGGTCGAGGATCCTGAAGCCCTGAAGAAGCTGATCGGCCAGACCGCACGCTTGGAATTCAAGCTCGTCGACCTATCGGCGAACCCTCAGGACGTGCAGCAGGGACGTGCGCCGCCGGGCAGCCAGGTCCTGCCGATGGCCGACGGCAACGGCGCCATCGCCGTCAAGCGGCGGGTGATGGTGTCGGGCGATCAGCTGACGGATGCCAAGCAGAGCTTCGACCAGGACGGGCGTCCCGACATCGACATCACCTTCAATACAGCAGGCGCGCGCCGCTTCGGCCGGGTCACCCAGGAGAATGTCGGCAAGCCGTTCGCAATCATCCTCGACGACAAGGTTCTGTCCGCTCCCAACATCAATGAACCGATCCTCGGCGGCCGCGCGCAGATCTCGGGCAGCTTTACCGTCCAGAGCGCGCACGATCTTGCGGTCAGCCTCGCTTCGGGCAAGCTGCCAGTGAAGCTCAACGTGATCGAAGAGCGGACGGTCAGCGCCGAACTCGGCCAGGACTCGATTCACAAAGGCGTGATCGCCTCGATCGTGTCGGTTCTTGCCGTGATCGTCTTCATGCTGGTCACTTACGGTCGCTTCGGCGTCTACGCGACCATTGCACTGATCGTGAACGCCTTCCTCATCCTTGGCATCATGGCATTGTTCAATGCGACGCTGACCTTGCCGGGAATTGCGGGCTTCATCCTCACGATCGGCGCGGCGGTCGATGCCAACGTGCTGATCAACGAACGCATACGCGAGGAGATAAGGCGCGGCCGCCGGCTGATCGATGCCGTGGAAACCGGCTATCACGAGGCTTTTCGAGCGATCTTCGATGCCAATGTGACGCACGTCATTTCAGCTGCAATCATGGCCTATTTCGGGTCGGGCCCGGTGCGCGGCTTTGCAGTCGTGCTGCTGATCGGCGTCGTCACCTCGGTGTTCACCGCCGTTTATTTCACTCGCATGCTCGTCGCGCTCTGGATCAGGCGCGAGCGGCCGCGCGTGCTCCACATCTAAGGCCAAAAAGCCAATGAAGCTTCTCAAGCTCGTACCCGAGAACACCAACCTCGACTTCATGCGCTGGCGCAATGTCGCCCTTGTGCTTTCGACTCTCCTGACGATCGTCTCGATCGGCTTCACGATCTATCGCGGACTGAACCTTGGGATCGATTTTGTCGGAGGACAGGTGATCCGGGCGGAATTCCCGCAGTCGGTCCACATCGACGACTTGCGAACCCGCGTCGACCGCCTTGGAGTCGGCGAAGCCAGCATCCAGGCCCTCGGGAACGACCGCACTTACCAGATCCGTCTGCCCAAGCCGCAAGGTCCCGAAACCGCCTCGAACGCGGTCGTGAGCAAGCTTCGCTCGGCCATCCCGCAGCAATATCCCGGCGCGCGGGTCGATGCCGGCGAATCGGTTTCAGGCAAGGTCAGCGAGGAGCTCGCCCAGAACAGCGCGCTTGCCGTCGCGCTCGCGATGATCGGGATCGCCGTCTACATCTGGTTCCGCTTCGAGTGGCAGTTCGGCGTCGGCGCGTTGCTGACGCTCGCCCACGACGTTTCGATGACGCTGGGCTTCTTCGCCTTCAGCCGGCTTCCGGTCGACCTCAACGTCGTCGCGGCCTTCCTCACGATCCTTGGTTATTCGCTGAACGACACGGTCGTCATCTACGACCGCATCCGCGAAGACTTGCGTAAGTACCGCCGGATGGCGATCCTGCCGCTCATCAACCTGTCGCTGAACGAGACTCTCGCCCGGACGGTCGTGACGTCGCTCACCGTGCTGATCGCCCTTGGTATCCTGATGCTCATCGGTCCGCAGGTGATCTTCGGGCTTGCGATCGCCATTTTCCTTGGCGTTCTCATCGGGACCTACTCTTCGATCTACATTTCGGCTCCGGTTCTGGTCTGGCTCGGCGTCAAGCCAGACAGTTTCCTCAAGACTGACGAGAAGGATGCCGCCGAGGCCCAGACTGCCTGAGCTTTGGTTCAGGCTGTGTTCGTGATCGCGAAGTGAAGCAACGCCATAAGAGGCTGGCGTGCTTTGTTGTTCACAAGTCTCGCCAATGGCCCGAAGTTGATGACAGCCGGCTTGGCCTCCCCCGGAGGCAACGCTAATGAGGTCCCCATGCTCAAAGTTTCACGTGTTCCCGCTCTACTACTCGCCTGCGCCTGCGTCCTGCCGCTAGCCGGCTGCGCCACTGGGAAGGGCAAGGGTGACACCGCTTATGTCGCAAGGGACGTAAGCTCGCTCTACGGCGCTGCGCAGCGCACGATGCAGAGCGGCGATTACCAGCAGGCGGCGAAGCTGTTCGACGAGGTCGAGCGCCAGCACCCCTATTCGAGCTGGGCTCGCCATGCCCAGGTCATGAGCGCGTTCAACTACTACCTCGCCGAGCAATATAATGACGCGATCAGCTCCGCCCAGCGCTTCCTGACGATCCATCCGGGTAGCGAAGAGGCTCCCTACGCAGAATATATCGTCGCGATGAGCTACTATCAGCAAATCGCCGACGTCACTCGCGATCAGACGGTGACGCAGCAGGCATCCAGCGCGTTCAACGAGCTCATCCGTCGCTATCCCGACAGCCGCTACGCAGCCGACGCGAAGCTCAAGCTCGACCTCATCAAGGACCATCTCGCCGGCAAGGAGATGGAGGTCGGCCGCTTCTATCAGCGTTCAGGACAGTGGCTCGCGGCAAGCTACCGGTTCCGCAACGTCGTCGACCAGTATCAGACGACGAGCCACGCGCCCGAGGCGCTCGAGCGGCTGGTCGAATGCGACCTCGCGCTTGGCCTCCCAGACGAGGCGTGGAAGACCTCCGCGGTGCTCGGCCGCAATTATGCGGGCACGTTCTGGTACCGGCAGTCGCTTCGGCTGCTTCATGCCGAGCAACGGCACACCGGCATGTGGACTGCCTCGGCGCCCAAACCGGGAACGGTGACTTCAGAGCCGGTCAATGGCTCGCCTGAAGGTCCAAAAGCCACGAGCTATCCCCAGCCCCACAAGCCCAGCCGGCGGTGATCCCAAGCATGCGCGGGCGAAGCTGGTCGGCTGAGCCTGGTTTGCTGGACGCCCGCGCGTGCTGAAGCAGGTTTCGATACGCAACGTCGTGCTGGTCGAGAAGCTCGACCTCGAGTTCGAGCCTGGCTTGGGCGTGCTCACCGGAGAGACCGGGGCGGGCAAATCAATCCTTCTTGACGCGCTTGGTCTTGCGCTCGGAGCGCGCGGCGACGCCGGGCTGGTGCGAGCAGGCGAAGAGTCCGCGTCAGTGACCGCCGAAATCGCCTTATCTTCCGGTCACGCCATCGAGGCACTGCTTGACGACCAAGGAATTGCGCTCGAACCCGGCGAACCACTGATCCTTCGGCGCGTCTTGAAAAGCGATGGCAAAAGCCGCGCCTTCCTTGGCAGCACCAGCGTGCCGGCTGCGCTGCTCCGCGAGGTCGGCGCACTCATGGTCGAAATTCACGGGCAGCACGACGATCGTGGACTGCTCAACCCCAAGGGCCATCGCGAGCTCCTCGATGCCTTCGGCCAAATCGACACGCGCGAGGTGGCGGCTGCCTGGAGCGACGTGACGCGGATCGAGGCCGAGCTAGCGGCAGCGCGCGCCAAGCTTGCCGAGGCGGAGCGCGACCGCGAATGGCTCGTGCATGCCTCGGCCGAAATCGAGGCCCTCGCACCTGAGGAGGGCGAGGAGACACGTTTGTCGGAGGAGCGCGCATCGATGCAGGCTGGCCTCAAGGCGGGCGAGTCGCTCTCCGGGCTCGATGAGCTCCTTGGCGGCTCTGAAGGAGCGTTGTCGCTGCTGCGCCAGGTCGCCCGGCGGATCGAACGGGGCGCTGCTGATCACCCCCTCCTTGCCGAAGCGCTGGCGGCCCTTGATCGCTCGCTGATCGAGGCAAGCGAAGCCGAGGAACGGATTTCACGCGCGGCCGATGCACTGGCGTTCGATCCGGCGCGGCTGGAACTCGTTGAATCGCGCCTGTTCGATATTCGAGGCCTCGCGCGCAAACATCGGGTAGACCCCGATGCGCTTGCGGCACTCGGCGACAGCATGCGTGACCAGCTTGCGGCGCTCGAAGCCGGCGGCGAACAGATCGGGAAGCTCGACAACGAGCTGGTCGGCGCACGCGAGCGTTACGCCCGTATTGCCGAGCAGTTGCGAAGCGCCAGGCGCGATGCTGCCGAGCGGCTCGACGCGGCAGTTGCCGCTGAGCTCGCTCCGTTGAAGCTCGACGCCGCCAGGTTCCGCACGACCATGGCTGGCGCAGAGCCAGGTCCCTCGGGCACGGATCGCGTCGAATTCGAGGTATCCACCAATCCCGGCGCGCCATTCGGGCCACTGACCCGCATAGCCTCGGGCGGAGAGCTTTCCCGTTTCATCCTTGCCCTCAAGGTCGCCCTTGCCGAAGCAGGCACCGCGGCAACAATGATCTTCGACGAGGTCGATCGCGGCGTAGGAGGCGCAGTCGCAAGCGCCATCGGCGAGAGGCTCGCCCGCCTCGCTCAGGACTCGCAGGTGCTCGTCGTGACCCATTCGCCGCAAGTCGCGGCGCGCGCATCGAATCATTACCGCATCGAGAAGAGCCACGGCCCGAGCGGCACGCAGACGACCGTCCGCAAGCTCACCACCGACGAACGGCGCGAGGAGATTGCGCGGATGCTGTCGGGCGCCTCGATCACCGAGGAGGCGCGGGCCCAGGCCGCGCGCCTTCTGGACGCTGCATGACCAGCTACGTCGCGCTTCTTCGCGGCGTGAACCTCACCGGCAAGAGCACCGTCAAGATGGCCGATCTCAAGGCCATTGCCGATGAGATCGGCCTCGGGTCGGCGCGAACCTACATCGCAAGTGGCAACCTGCTGTTCTTGAGCGACGAACGTGAAGCCTTCCTGCGGTCCGCCCTCGAAGAGCGGCTCGAGGCGCGACTGGGCCATGAAGTGCGGGTAATGCTGCGTACCGGCCAAGAGATGGCCCGGATCCTCGATGCGAACCCATTTGCCGATGCGCCAGGCCATACCGTCCAGACCTTCTTCCTCAATGAACCGCCGCCCGCCGACCTCTTCGCCACGATCCGTAACCAGGCCGACGACGAGCGCGTCGCCCTTGGCCTGCGCGAGGTCTTTGTCGCTTACGGCGAAAGGGGTATCGGGCGCTCGCGCCTGCGCATTCCGGCGGCCGAGATCGGGACTGCGCGCAATTTGAACACGGTCGCGAAGCTGGCCGAATTGGCAAGGGAGAAGTCATGAGCAAGGAACGCCCGATCAGTCACGAGTTCGAAGGCGAGGGCCTCGAAAGTGCATTTATCGGCAGGCGCGACGGTGAAGCGCGGCCCACCGTAATCCTCATCCCGACCGTCATGGGCGTTTCTGACCTCGAGAAGCGATTCGGCCGGCAGCTCGTCGAGCTCGGCTACAATGCGATGGTCGCCGACCTCTTCGGGAAAAAGTTTCACGGCGCGCCGCGCGATACGATGTTTGGAGAAATGACGCGCCTGAGGGGCGATCGGGCAGCCCTTCGCCGCCGGATGCAACATGTGCTGGCGGTTGCCCGCGAACAGAGCGAAGTCAAAAGCGACCAGATCGTCGTCGCCGGCTATTGTTTCGGCGGACAATGCGCGCTCGATCTTGCACGAAGCGGCGCCGATATTGCCGCGGCAGTGAGCTTTCACGGCCTGTTCGATCCGCCTGGCCTTGAACCGCAGAAAATCAGCGCGAAGGTCGTCGCCTACCACGGCTGGGACGACCCGATGGTTCCGCCGGAAAAGGTGGTTGCCCTCGGGCAGGAGCTCACCGAAGCGGGCGCGGACTGGCAGATCCACGCCTATGGCCACGTCGGCCACGGATTCACAAATCCCCATGCCAGCGACCTTCAGATCCAGGGTGTCGCTTACAATGCGCTCGCCGCCGAGCGATCGTGGACGAGCTTCGTAAACCTTCTTGAGGAATTGTTCGGCGCAGATGGCCTCTGAGCTGACCGAAGCGGAGGCTGCCAACCGATTGATGCGGTTGGCCAAGCTCATCGCGCATCACGACCAGCTCTATTATGCCAAGGACGCGCCGGAGATCACCGACGCGGAATATGACGCGCTCATGCGCGAGAACCGCGATCTGGAGGCACGCTTCCCGCACCTGGTGCGCGCGGATTCGCCTTCGAAGCGGCTCGGCGCAGCGCCCTCGGCAGGCCTTGCCAAGGTAGCGCATGCGCGGCCAATGCTCAGCCTCGAAAATGCCTTCTCGGCGGAAGAAGTGGAAGACTTCGTCGCACGGGTCAGGCGTTTCCTGGCGATCGGGCCGGACGCGTTGGTGGCGATGACCGCTGAGCCGAAGATCGACGGCCTGTCCTGCTCCTTGCGCTACGAAGCCGGCGAGCTGGTACTTGCAGCGACGAGGGGCGATGGCGCGGTCGGCGAAGACGTGACCGCCAACGTCCGCACCATCGGCGATATCCCGCAGTCCCTTGCTGGCGCGCCAGACGTGCTGGAAGTGCGCGGCGAAGTCTACATGTCGAAAGCTGACTTCAAGGCCTTGAACGAACGCCAGGAGGCGTCGGGCGGGAAGATCTTCGCCAATCCCCGCAATGCCGCAGCAGGCTCGCTCCGACAGAAGGATGCGAGCGTCACTGCTGCCCGGCCGCTCCGCTTCCTAGCCCACGGCTGGGGGGAGATCTCAGAACCGCTTGCTGCGACGCAGTTCGAGGCAATGAAGATCATCGAACGACTTGGAATTCCCGTCACCGACCTACTCGTGCGCTGCAACTCGCCGGCCGAAATGCTCGCCCATTATCGGGCGATCGAACAAGCGCGCGCCGACCTTGCGTTCGATATTGACGGCGTCGTCTACAAGGTCGACCGGCTCGATTATCAGGAGCGGCTCGGCTTCGTCGCGCGCGCGCCGCGCTGGGGCCTTGCGCACAAGTTTCCGGCCGAGAAAGCCGAGACGACGCTCGAGGCCATCGACATCCAGGTCGGCCGCACCGGCAAGCTGACCCCTGTCGGGCGATTGACCCCCGTGGGAGTTGGCGGCGTGATCGTTGCCAACGTTACGCTGCACAATCGCGACGAAATCGCTCGGCTTGGACTGCGGATCGGCGATCGCGTCCGCATCCAGCGCGCCGGCGATGTCATTCCGCAAGTCGTCGAGAATCTCACCCGCGACGAGGCGCGGCCACCCTATGTCTTCCCCGACCATTGTCCTCAATGCCAAAGCGAAGCTGTCAGCGAGGAAGGCGAAGTTGACGTTCGCTGCACCGGCGGGCTGATCTGTCCCGCACAGCGGTTCGAACGACTTCGCCACTTCGTTTCCCGAGGAGCGCTGGACATCGAGGGCCTCGGCGAGAAAAGCCTCGCCGAGTTCATTGACTTGGGATGGCTTCATTCGCCTGCCGACATCTACCGCCTCCACAACCACCGCGCCGAGCTGCTCGGCCGCGAAGGGTGGAAGGAAAAATCGATCGAGAACCTCTTATCCGCCATCGAGGCGGCGCGTGAACCCGATGGCGCTCGCTTCCTCTTCGGCCTTGGCATCCGTCATGTCGGGATCGTGACCGCGAAGGACCTTCTCAAGTGCTTTGGCACGATCGACGAGCTTCGCCGGGCAGCCCTGCACGGGGACGGCGAAGCGGAGCTCTCGTCGGTCCAGGGCGTTGGACCGGTGGTCGCCGAGGCTCTCGTGGACTTCTTCCACGAACCACATAACCAGCAAGTTCTCGACGACCTCCTGGCGGAAGTCTCGCCTCGTCCATTTGTCAGCGAGTCGAGGCAGACGGAATGGACGGGCAAGACCATCGTTTTCACCGGCAGCCTCGAGACGATGAGCCGCGATGAAGCGAAGGCGCAAGCCGAGCGGCTTGGAGCGCGCGCAGCAGGCTCGGTCAGCGCGAAGACCGACCTCGTGGTTGCCGGTCCTGGCGCCGGTTCGAAGCTCAAGAAAGCCGAGGAACTCGGCATCCGCGTGATCGGTGAAGCGGATTGGGCAAGGATCGTCGCCGGGGCCTAGGAGCCCAGCACGAGC
>DATIQO010000119.1:0-1724 GCA_035470745.1 Sphingomicrobium sp.
CTGGGTCAGGGTGACCGCGGCTGTGTCTTCGTCGATCGCTGGAAGAATCTCGTCCGGCTCGACGGCCTTGAGCTTAAGGCCGAGCATTTCCGTCAATCCTTGTGCGACATAAAGGTCGGTCGGGAAATTGCTCCTGCGGGTTAGGATGGTGTTGCGACCGTGCCGCGCGCGAACAGCCGCGGTAAGGAGTTTGAACAGGCAGACGCTGGTTGAATCGGCAATCAGCAGCTCGTCGGGCCTCGCACCGACGATCGGACCGAGTTTGGCCGCAATACGCGTCGGCCATTCGATCCAGCCATGCTTGTTCCAGCTCGAAATAAGGTCACCGCCCCATTGACGCTCGGCCGTGCGTGCAAGCGCGGACGGCGCCGCGACGGGCAATGCGCCGAGCGAATTGCCATCAAGGTAGATGACGCCTTGAGGCAAGTTGAAGCGCTCCCGCGCGAATGCAAGCGGGTCGGCTGCGTCCAGCTGGCGAGCTTCTTCGAGAGTCACATTTTCGTCTTGGGAGAAGCGACGCGCGGAGGCAATCAAATCCATCTTTGAAGATTGCTGCGCCGCGCCCTCGCAGTGCGGCTCACAATTTCGGCAAGGTCACTCCGCGCTGGCCCATATATTTGCCGGCGCGGTCGGCATAGCTCACCTCGCACGGTTCGTTGCCCTGCAGGAAGAGGAACTGGCACGCGCCTTCGTTGGCGTAGACCTTGGCGGGCAGCGGCGTCGTGTTCGAGAATTCAAGGGTCACATGTCCCTCCCAGCCGGGCTCGAGCGGAGTCACGTTCACGATGATACCGCAGCGTGCATAGGTCGACTTGCCAAGGCAGATGACCATCACGTCGCGCGGGACGCGGAAATATTCGACGGTATGGGCGAGCGCGAAGCTGTTGGGTGGTATGATGCAGACATTCGTCTCGCGGTCGACAAAGCTGTTTTGCGCGAAATCCTTGGGATCGACGATCGCATTGTCGACATTGGTGAAAATCTTGAACTGGTTGGAGACGCGTGCGTCATAGCCGTAGGACGACAGGCCGTAGCTGATGCAGCCTTCGCGCCGCTGGGCCTCGACGAACGGCTCAATCATGCCGTGCTCTTGCGCCTGCTCGCGAATCCAGCGGTCTGACAAAATCGCCATGGCGAGTGCGTAACGGGACGAATTTCAGGCTTCAATTTGGCGATGATTATTTCTGTGGATGAGACGCCTTTGAAGAATTGCGGACTTCCGCCGGACGGCCAGCTGATTCGTGCACAATCAATCCACAGCCGAGCCCGGTTGTGCTACTTTCGTTCTCGTTGGGTATGGGTCCGCAACACGCCTAGAGGAACGCCATGGCCGAAGTTATCCGCATCGCCGAGTCTGCGTCAGAAAGTACCCAGGTTCTCCCGCAAAACGTTGAAGCCGAGGCCGCCTTGCTGGGCGCGTTGATGGTCGACAACCGCCTCGTCGAGGACATCCAGCTCAAGCTCAAGCCCCATCACTTCTTCGAGCCGCTGCACGGGCGCATCTACGAGGCCATCCTGAAAATGACGGATGCGAACCGGGTGGCAAATCCGGTAACTTTGCGCCCACTGTTTGAGAGTGATCAAAATATAAAAGAGGTTGGCGGCGTCGCATATTTGGCGCAATTGACCGGGTCGGGTGCGGCCGTAATCGGAGCGCGGGACTTCGCCGAGCAGATCTACGATCTGGCGTTGCTCCGGGCTCTGATTGGCGTCGGCCGTGACCT
>DATIQO010000120.1:0-22422 GCA_035470745.1 Sphingomicrobium sp.
ATCGACCCCGGCCGACGTCGCCGCGGCGATCGGACCCGGCCTCGCCAAGGCCGCGCTTGCAGCCCGTATCGACGGCGAGGTTCGCGACATCACGCGCCCGTTCGAGGGGGATGCAAGCCTTGCCCTCATCACCGCGCGCGACGAGACGGCAGCGCTCGAGCTGGTCCGCCACGACTATGCGCACGTCCTCGCAGAGGCCGTGCAGAACCTATATCCTGGAACACAGATCACCTTCGGTCCGGCTACCGAGGTTGGTTTTTACTACGACTTCGCGCCGACCCTCGAGCACGGGCCGTTTACCGAAGAGGAGCTGCCGCGCATCGAGGATGAAATGCGGCGCATCATCGCCGCAAACAAGCCGCTCATCCGCGAGGTCTGGACGCGCGAGCAGGTGCGCGAGTTCTTCGCAAGGCAGGGCGAGGCATTCAAGGCCGAGTGGGTGATGGAGCTGCCCGAGGGCGAGACCATCACCATGTACCGTACCGGCGAGGGCAAGGAGGCATGGGTCGACCTTTGCCGTGGACCTCACCTCGCCTCGACCGGCAAGCTCGACCCGAACGCCTTCAAACTGACCCGCGTATCCGGCGCGTACTGGCGCGGAGACCCCAAGAACCCGATGCTGAGCCGAATCTACGGGACCGCCTGGCTGAACAAGAAGCAACTTGATGAATATCTTGTTCGGCTCGAGGAGGCCGGCAAGCGCGATCATCGCAAGATCGGCCAGGAGATGGACCTTTTCCACCTCCAGGCCGAGGCGCACGGTTCGATCTTCTGGCACCCGAACGGCTTCATGGTCTGGCGCGAACTCGAAGCTTATATGCGCCGCCGCATCGACGAGGCTGGCTATGTCGAAGTGAAGACCCCGCAGCTGATGGATGCCCGTCAGTGGGAGAAGAGCGGCCACTGGGGCAAATATCGCGAGAACATGTTCGTCGTGCCCGACGAGATCCCGTCGACCGACGACAGCGCGCCGATCCTGTCGGGCGATGCCGATCTCATGGCCCTCAAGCCGATGAACTGCCCGGCACACGTCCTCATCTTCAAGCAGGGGATCAAGAGCTACCGCGACCTCCCGCTCCGGATCTACGAGAATGGTTGCTGTCACCGCAACGAGCCGCACGGCGCGCTCCACGGGCTCATGCGCGTGCGCCAGTTCACCCAGGACGACGCGCATATCTTTTGCCGCGAGGATCAGATTGTCGACGAGGTTCGCGCGTTCTGTGAGCTGGCCGACCGGGTCTACAAGGACCTCGGATTCGCCGGCTATGCCGTCAAGCTCGCGCTGCGGCCCGACAATCGCTTCGGAAGCGACGAGGACTGGGACAAGGCCGAAGGCGAGCTGCGCGACGCTGTCGTCGCCGCCGGCATGGCCAATGAGGAGTTCGGCTGGGAAGAATTGCCGGGCGAAGGCGCCTTTTATGCCCCCAAGCTCGAATGGCACCTCAAGGACGCGATCGGACGAACCTGGCAGGTCGGAACGCTCCAGTCGGACCGGGTCCTCCCCGAGCGGCTCGACGCGAACTATGTCGGCGAAGACGGAGCCCGCCACCGCCCGATCATGATGCATCGCGCGATCTTCGGATCCTATGAAAGGTTCATCGGCATCCTGATCGAGCATTATGCGGGCAGGTTCCCTTTATGGCTCGCCCCGGTCCAGGCGGTGGTCGCCACGATCGTCTCGGAAGCCGATCGATTTGCCGAGGAGGTCGCGGCGAAACTGTCGGCTGCCGGAATCCGAGTCGAAACGGACCTTCGCAACGAGAAGATCAACTACAAGGTTCGCGAGCACAGCCTTGCCAAGGTTCCGTTGCTCTTGGTCGTGGGCAAGCGCGAAGCAGACGAGGGGACGGTCGCGCTTCGCCGCCTCGGATCGGAGGATCGGCAGGTCGTGATGAGCCTCGATGAGGCGCTCTCGATGATCCGCGACGAGGCGGTCCCGCCTGACCTTCGCACCAAGCGGGTCTGACGCGTACCCGCCACAGGTCGCGGCAAAAATGACTCGCTTTTGCTCACGCGCACTTTTCATCGTGCGCGCGAGTGCCTAACTGCGCCTTGAGCAACAACAAGATTGGAGACGCTACTATACCGCCGCCCTATCCGCGCCGTCCCATGGCGCCGCCGCCGCCGATGAGCGGCCCCCGCTATAATGAGTTCATCCAATCGCAGCGCGTTCGGGTGATCGACGAAAATGGCGAAAATCTGGGCGTGATGTATACGCGCGAAGCGTTCGAACAGGCTCAGCAGGCCGGACTCGACCTCGTCGAGATCAGTCCGAACGCCGATCCGCCCGTCGCCAAGTTCCTCGACATCGGCCGCTACAAGTACGAGGCGCAGAAGAAAGCCGCCGAGCAGCGCAAGAAGCAGAAGACGCAGGAGATCAAGGAGATCAAGATGCGTCCGAACATCGACGATCACGACTATGACGTGAAGATGAGGAAGATCGTCGAGTTCCTCGAGGAAGGCGACAAGGTGAAGGTCACCATGCGCTTCAGGGGGCGTGAAATGGCACATGGCGAGCTCGGCATGGCGGTCTTGCGCCGAGTGCAGGAGCAAACCCAGGAAATGGCCAAGGTCGAGGCGCATCCGCGCATGGAAGGCCGCCAGATGCTGATGGTGCTTGCGCCCAAGTGACCGGGCCGGGTGCGACCGCACCTTTGTCAATCGCTTACTTACACGGCTGTTGCCAAATTGCTGCAGGAGGTCGGCATTGTTGCCGGTTTGCTGACGCAGTCGCTTCCTTTGCTTCCTAATCAGCATTAGCCTCTCGCTCGACCGGGTGCTCAAAGCGCTCGAGGGGGAGAGAGACATGATCTGCAAGTCCGCGTGGCTGCTGTCGGCCGGGCTGTTCGCAGTTGCGAGCCCGGCTCTTGCACAAAGTTCACCTTCGACCACCGATAACGGCAAGCAAGGCGCACAGCCGGCGCCCGGCACTGCAGGGAGCGCTGCAGTGCAAAAGCCCTCGCCCGTGCAGCAGCCTGGCGAGATCGTCATTACGGCTACTCGCCGCAACCAGGCATTGTCCGACGTGCCGATGGCGGTGAGCGCGGTCACTTCGCAGCAGCTCCAATATACGGGCGCAACCGACATCAGGCAGCTGAACCAGGTCTCGCCGTCGCTGCTCGTCTCCTCCACGACATCCGAATCCGGCGCGGCCGTCGCGCGCATCCGCGGCATCGGCACCGTCGGCGACAATCCAGGCCTTGAAGGGTCGGTCGGCGTGTTCATCGATGGCGTCTACCGCGCCCGCGCCGGCATGGCCTTGACGGACCTCGGGCCGCTCGACCGGATCGAAGTGCTGCGCGGCCCGCAAGGAACATTGTTCGGCCGCAATACATCCGCGGGCCTCGTTTCGATCATCACCGCCAAGCCGCGCTTCACGACCGAAGTGAGCGGGCAGCTCGACGCCGGCAATTACGGCTACTGGCGCGCGCAGGGGAGCATCACGGGCCCGATCAGCGACACCGTCGCGGCACGGCTCGATGCCGTCTGGGTCAAGCGCGATGGCTTCCTCAAGGACGTGATCTCGGGACGGCGGGTCAATGACCGCGACCGCTGGATGACGCGCGGACAGCTGCTCTTCCAGCCCAATTCGGATTTCTCGTTCCGGCTGATCGGAGATTATTCCAAGCATAGCGAAGAATGCTGCGCCGCGGTCTATCTGCCGACGCAGGATGTAGTCGCAACCGGGGGCGGCGGATTTGTAACGGCACCCTCGACGATTGCGGCGATCGAGCGCGCCCTTGGCGCCACCATCATCGATGATCCATCGCAGCGAAAGGTGTCGATCACCCCGGGGCGCAACTACAATAGCGACGTCAAGGACTGGGGTCTCAGCGGAGAGGCCGTTTACGATTTCGGCGGCGCTCAGCTCACTTCCATCACAGCCTATCGCTACAACAAATATACGCGCGGCATGGATGCCGATTTCAACAATCTCGACATTCTTTACCGCCCAAGTGACGGGGGCTCGTACAACCGCTTCAAGACCTTCAGCGAGGAGCTTCGGCTTCAAGGCAATGCCTTTGGCAACCGCCTCGACTGGCTCTTCGGCGGTTATTACGCGAACGAAAAGCTGCAGGTTGCGGACAACCTCAGTTACGGCTCCGACTATGACCGCTTCGCGAACTGCCTGGTGGCAGCGAACTTCGCGTCCGCAACCGGCCAAGCGGCGCTTTTGGCGCCGGGTTCGTCCACCTGCTTCAACAAGAATGTCGCCAGCGCGCTTCTTCCTTTCGTCGGCCCGAATGCTCCTGCACTGGCAGCATTCGCCGGCGTTCCGATCAACCTGGGGCCGCCGTTCGGCGTGGTGAACTTCGGAGCGCCGCCATTCACGAACAGCGGATTTAGCAACATTGCCACGCTATTGGGGCACCCCGGGCTCACCATGAGCGGAACCGGGATCGACGATCGTTACGACCAGACGTCGAATGACTGGGCGCTCTTCACGCACAATATCTTCTCGATCACCGATCAGCTGAAGCTCACCCTCGGCGCGCGCTACACGCACGAGACAAAGAAGCTGAACGCGGACTTCCGCGACAATCTCGCCCTGTGCGATATCATTTCAGCCTCTCCGTTCGCGGCGCTGCAGCAGCTGCCGTGCGTCAATCCTGGCGTTCCAGGGGGGAGTCTCAACCTCAAGGATTCGCGTACGGAGAGCAAACTCTCCGGGACGGCAGTCCTAAGCTACAAGCCGACAAGCAGCCTGCTCACCTATGTGAGCTATTCGCACGGCTATAAGGCGGGCGGCTTCAATCTCGACCGATCGGCATTGTTCCGTTCAGCAAGCCCGCAGGGCGTGCCGCCATTGTCGGGCAGCGGATCGGTTTGCGTCAGCACTCTCCAGCCGGGATGTGCCGGCCTTCTAGCTTCCGGCGCGGACCTCGAGTTCAAGCCCGAAACCAACGATGCGATCGAGCTCGGCGCGAAATATCATGGTCGCTGGATCGACCTTAACGTCGCGGTCTTCCGCGAACTGTTCAAGGACTTCCAGCTCAACACGTTCAACGGCCTCAATTTCATCGTCGAGAATATCAACAGCTGCAGCCACAGCCTGAACGGCGGCGACACCGACAATGACCCGCGCACCGGCGCCTGCACCGGAAGCACCCGCGCCGGCGTCAAGGACACGGGCTTTGAAATCGAGGCTTTCACTCACCCGCTCCCCGACCTCTCGATCGACGGCGGGTTGACCTACGCCGATGTCAGATATCGCAACAACCTCGTCGGAGCCGATGGCAGGCCGCTCTCCAATGCCTTGTGGCAGCTTCCGGGCCGGCAGATCTCCAATGCGCCGAAATGGACGGTAACCGGGTCGGCAGCCTGGACCCCGCCGATTGGCGACAGCGGCATCCATGGCCTCATCTATGCCGATGTACGTTACATGAGCCAGTTCAACACCGGGTCCGATCTCGACATCGAGAAGACACAGAAGTCGTTCGCGGTCGTGAACGGGCGCATCGGCGTCGAAGGGCCGGACGATCGCTGGGGCATCGAGCTCTGGGCGCAGAACCTGTTCGACAAGAATTACGATCAGGTGGCCTTCGACACGCCGCTGCAAGGGACGCCGGGCTCGACGACCCGGGCAGTCGAAGCGGGCTTCTTCACCCGTGCGACCCAGCTCTACACCGCCTTCCTCGGCGAGCCCCGGACATTCGGCGTTACGCTTCGTGGAAAGCTCGGTTTCGAGCGGCCGGCGCCCGTCCCCTACACGCCGCCGCCGCCTCCCCCGCCGCCTGCGGTCGAGCAGCCAGCCCCGCCGCCTCCACCGCCTCCGCCGCCGCCGCCACCTGCGCCGGTTGAGCGAGGCGAACGCGGCTCCTAAGCGGCTCTTGCCTTTGCGGGCTCGCGCGCGGCCTCGAGCAGGCGCGCGCGAAGCTCGTCGATCTGCTCGCTGCTGAGCTTCGCGCCGTCGGGCGCCGTCAGATAGAATACGTCGACGGCCCGTTCGCCATAGGTCGCGATGTGGGCGGAATGAATTATGTCGCCGCAGCGGTGGATGGCTGCGGCGAGCGCTGCGAGCAGCGCCGGTCGATCGCGGGCATTGACTTCGACCACCGTGGTCCGGGTCGAAGCGCGCTCGGCAATCGCAACCGATGGCGCAACTTCAAACGCGCTGGTCCGACGCGTCGCTTCCGCTGAAGGAAGCGGCGGCGGGTCGGCGCTCGACAGCGCGCTTTCAACCGCTTTTGCCAGGCGCGATCTTTGCCTCCGGTCGCGGTAAGGCTGGCCGCGGCCATCGAGCACGAGGAGATTATCGAGCGCCATGCCGTCGCGCGTCGTGTGGATCCGCGCATCGATGATGTTCGCGCCCGCCGATGCGAGGCCGGCGCAGATCCGATAGAAAAGCCCTTCGCGATCGGGGGTGAAGACGCTGACGCGGGTTGCGCCGCTTTCGGCATCGTCCTCGGCGACAACGCTGGGCTTGCGCTCACCGATGCAAGCTTCGGCTCCTGCGACCTGCAGCGCGTTCGCAACCTGCCAGGCGAGGGGCTCCGCCAGCCAATAGCTGTCGTGCAGCCGCTTTGAATGGGCCTTGGTCGCACTTGCTCTCCAGCCAAGCGCCTTTGCGAGCTCCAGTTGCCGATCAAGCACGATTGCGGTCCGGCCATGCTGCTTGTGACCGAGCCGAAGGCGCTCCTCGGCCGCCTCGAAAAGCGTCCGAAGAAGCGTGCGCTTCCACTCGCTCCAGATGCCAGGACCGACCGCGCGAATGTCGACGACCGTGAGAATGAGAAGCAGCCGGAGACGTTCGGGGCTTTGCACGTACCGCGCGAAATCCTCGATCGTCTTCGGGTCGGCAAGGTCGCGCTTGAACGCGGTCGAGGACATCAGGAGGTGGTTGCGAACCAGCCACGAGACGGTCTCGGTTTCTGCCGGATCGAGCCCGAACCGCGGGCATAACTTGAGCGCGATTTCGGCGCCGATGACGCTGTGATCGCCGCCCCGCCCCTTGGCAATGTCGTGAAGCAATACCGCAACGTACAGGACCCGCCTCGAGGCGATTTGCCTGAAGATGGCGGTCGAGATCGGATGATCCTGCTTGAGCTCGCCGCGCTCGATCGCCGCCAGCAGTCCGATCGCGCGGATCGAATGCTCATCCACCGTATAATGATGGTACATATCGAACTGCATCTGGGCGACGACGCGGCCAAAATCCGGAACGAAGCGCCCGAATACGCCCGCTTCGTTCATCCAGCGCAGCACCAGCTCGGGCTTGTGGATCGAGGTCAGAACCTCGAGAAAAAGGCCATTCGCAAGCGGATCGCTGCGGACTTTCCGGTCAATGAGGACGGCGTCCCTCGTTGCCGCCCGCATGGCAGTGGGATGGATTTCCAGCTGCTCGCGGGCGGCCAGCGCGAACAGCTCGAGCAGCCTTATCGGGTCGGCACGGAAGAAATCGTCGGACGGGATTGCCAGCCGGCCGCGATCGAGCACAAAGCCGCCAAGGCGTTTCGGACGCCGGCGCCGGATCGTCGGCAATGCAAAGCGGAAACCCTTCTTTCCGAGTTGTTCGTCGAGCTGGGCAAGGAAGAGGCCGGTGAGGTCGCCGACCGTCTTTGCGTTGAGGAAATAGAATTGCATGAAGCGTTCGACGGCCGATTTTCCGGGCCTGTCGGCGTAGTTCATGATCTCCGCGATCTGGCGCTGGTAATCAAAGCTCAACCGTTCCTCGGCGCGCCCGGCAAGGAGGTGCAGGTGGCAGCGCACCGACCAGAAAAAGCGCTCGGCGCGGTCGAAACGGCGGAACTCCGCGGCCGTGAGCAGGCCCGCGCCCACCAGGTCGGCGCTGCTTTCGACGCGGTGGACATATTTGCCGATCCAGTAAAGGGTCTGGAGATCGCGCAAGCCGCCCTTGCCGTCTTTCACATTGGGCTCGACGACGTAGCGGCTGTCGCCCATCTTCACGTGCCGTTCGTCGCGCTCGGCGAGCTTGGCGGCGACAAACTCGGCTGCGGTGCCGGCGACCACCTCCTTGCGAAAGCGGCGCATGACAATGTCGAAAAGCTTCTCGTCGCCCCATAGCCAGCGAGCCTCGAGAAATGCCGTGCGGACCGTCATGTCGCTTTTCGAGAGCGTGATGAGCTGCGCGGCCGAGCGCACGGAATGACCTACTTTCAGCTTGAGGTCCCAAAGCAGGTGAAGAACGGCCTCGGCAACCGCTTCCTGGCTCGCGGTCGGCGCCTTGGCAGAAAGGAACATGAGGTCGAGGTCGCTGAACGGCGCCATCTCGCCGCGGCCGGTGCCGCCGAGACCCACTAGCGCAAGCCCCTCAAGCGGCTGCGTGACCAGCCGCGCGGCAACGAAATCATAGGCGAGGCGGACGAGCTGGTCGTGGAGGAAGGCGGTCGCACGGGCCGCCGCGCGGCCGTTTCCGGGTTCCAGTGCGAGCCGCTTGCCGACTTCCGCCCGGCCATATTCGAGTGCGCCGCGGAGAATGGAAACAGCGTGCGCGGCTGCCTTCTCGGCACCGATCTGCGCGAGCCGGTCGGCAACCGCGCGGCGGTCGATGATCGCCCGTCGGTTGTCGATGTCGAGGAAGCTCATCAGCCCTGCTCGGACGCTATTCTCTTGAGCCGATATAGATGCTCGAGGGCTTCGCGCGGAGTGAGACTGTCCGGCTCGATCTCGGTGAGCGCTGCAAGCAACGGATCGGGGCCCGGTTCGTGCTCCGCTGTCGCCGCGAAGAGGGGCAAATCGTCAAGTCCCGCCGCGATTCCACCGGTTGCATCGCGTCCAGCCTCGAGCTTCGCAAGGACCGAGCGCGCGCGTGCGACGACCGCGGGAGAGAGTCCGGCGAGCTTGGCAACGGCAATACCATAGCTGCGGTCGGCAGCTCCCGCCGCAACTTCGTGGAGCAGGACGAGATCGCCCTTCCATTCGCGTGCGCGGACATGGTGAAGCGAAAGCGAATCCAGCCGCCCGGCCAGCCGCGTCAGCTCGTGATAGTGAGTCGCGAACAAAGTCCGGCACCGGACCTCGTCGTGCATCGCCTCGACGACCGCCCAGGCGATGGCGAGGCCGTCATAGGTCGAGGTGCCGCGACCGATTTCATCGAGGATGACGAGACTTGCCGGAGTTGCCTGCGCAAGGATTGCGGCAGTCTCGACCATCTCGATCATGAAGGTGGAGCGGCCCCGCGCAAGATTGTCCGAAGCCCCGACGCGGCTGAACAGTCGATCGACGAGCCCAAGCCTTGCTCGCGATGCCGGAACGAAACTGCCGGCCTGCGCGAGTACCGCGATGAGCGCGGTCTGCCTGAGGAAGGTGGACTTACCGCCCATGTTTGGACCGGTGATGAGCCACAGACGGTCGTTGCGGCTCATCGAGAGGTCGTTGGCGACGAACCGCTCGCCGCTTTGCTGGAGCGCAGTCTCCACCACCGGGTGGCGGCCGCCTTCAATCTCGAGGCACGGCTCGTCGGTGAGCTGGGGAAGGGTCCAGCCCCCCTCGACGGAGCGATGGGCGTGGCTGGCGGCGACATCGATCCGCGCGATTGCCTCGGCGGTGGCGGTGATTTGCGGCGCCTGCGCAACCGCGAGCCTCGTCAGCTCCTCGGCGTGGGCCGCCTCCCTTGCAAGCGCGTGGGTGCCTGCCTCGACGACGCGGCTGGCCTCCTCGTGGAGCTCGGGCGAGTTGAAGCGCACGGCACCAGCAAGGGACTGGCGATGGGTGAAGCCGCTGTCGGGGGCCAACAGCCGATCGGCCCGGTTGGCAGGGACTTCGACATGGTAGCCGAGCACCGCGTTGTGGCGGATCTTCAGCGATCCGATCCCCGTCAGATCGCGATAGCGCGCCTCGAGCGCCGCGATTGCGCGGCGGCCATTGGACGCGGCCTCGCGCAAGACGTCGAGCTCGGGATCAAAGCCTTGCGCGATATAGCCGCCCTTGGAAGCGTCCACCGACGGGGAATCGACGATCGCCGCGCGCAGGCGCTCGACGAGTGCATCATGGCCGCCAAGTCGCGGCAGGAGGGCGTCGAGAAGCCCCGGCCGGCGGTCTTCTTGTTCAAGTTCGCGCCGAAGTTCGGCCGCGCCGGCAAGTCCGTCGCGCAGGAGCGCAAGGTCGCGCGGACTGCCGCGGCCGGCAGCGAGGCGGGCAAGCGCGCGCGGGACGTCCGGCATGGCCTTGAGCGCCTGGCGCGTGCGCTCGCGCCGGAGCGGTCCCTCTTCAAACCAGGCGACGAGGGAAAGCCGCTGCTCGATCTGGAGCCGATCGGTGAGCGGGGCTGAGATATCCTCGCACAGAAGGCGTCGTCCGGCAGCCGTCTGGCAGCGGTCGATTTCGGCAAGGAGGCTTCCAGCGAGGCCGCCGGCTGCCGAGCGCGTAAGCTCGAGGCTGTCGCGGGTCGCGGCATCGATGGCCATGTGCGCGGCGCGGCTGATTCGCCGCGGTGCGTCGAGCAGGATTCCCGCGCCCTTCTGGGTCGCGTCGAGATAGGCAAGAAGGCCTCCCGCGGCTGCAAGCTCGGCCCTTGAGGGCGCGCCGAGACCATCGAGCGTTGCAAGACCGAAGCGCTTCTTTAGCGCCCGCTCGCCGAACAGGCTGTCGAACCCGCCCTTGCCGGCGGTCGTGGGCAATCCCGCGATGGGCGCCTCAGCGATGGTCTCAGCAGGCGCGAGCCGGGCGAGCTCGGCTGCAAGCTCGCGCTCGGGGCAGGTGAGGAGCTCGAACCGCCCGGTCGAAATGTCAGCAGCGGCGATCGCCCATTCATCGCCCGCGCGGCCGATCGCCGCGAGCCAGTTCGCAACGGACGATTCGAGCAAAGTCTCTTCGGTCAGCGTTCCCGGGGTGACGAGACGGATGATCGCTCGCTCGACCAGCGCCTTCGATCCGCGCGCCTTGCGCGCCTCAGCGGGGCTTTCGGTTTGCTCGGCGATCGCGACCCGGTGCCCGGCCTTGATCAGTCGCGCGAGGTAGGATTCTGCTGAATGGGCCGGTACGCCGCACATCGGGATCGGTGAGCCTGAATCTTCGCCGCGCTTGGTCAGGGCAATATCGAGGCAGGCCGCCGCGACTTTTGCGTCGTCGAAGAAAAGCTCGAAGAAATCGCCCATTCGATAGAAGAGCAGGGCATCCCCCGCCTCTGCCTTGAGACGCCGATACTGGGCCATCATCGGGGTTGGGGCATCGGCTCGGGCCATGGCCAAGTGGTAGCCGCAAGGCGGTCAGCAATCTATTCCCCGATTTGACTTTGCCGTGACTCTTTGCGGACCAATTCGTAAGGCACAACGCAATGTCCGAAAGCAATGTCAGATATACCGAAGCCGAAGCGCTCGAGTTCCACTCGCACGGGCGGCCCGGCAAGCTCGAGATCATCGCTTCCAAGCCGATGGCGACGCAGCGCGATCTCAGCCTTGCCTACTCCCCCGGGGTCGCCGTTCCAGTACGCGCGATCGCCGCCAACCCGACCTGCGCCTATGACTTGACCACCAAGGGCAATCTGGTTGCGGTGATTTCGAATGGGACGGCCATCCTCGGCCTTGGCAACCTTGGCGCACTTGCCTCGAAGCCGGTCATGGAAGGCAAGGCTGTGCTGTTCAAGCGCTTCGCCGATGTCGACGCGATCGACATCGAAGTGAAGACCGAGGACGCGCAGCGGTTCATCGACGCCGTCGAGCTCCTCGAACCAAGCTTTGGGGGAATCAATCTCGAAGATATCGCGGCTCCCGACTGCTTCATCATCGAGCAGACGTTGCGCGAGCGCATGAACATCCCGGTCTTCCACGACGACCAGCATGGCACAGCCATCATTACGGCGGCGGGGCTTATCAATGCGTGCCTGCTCACCAACCGGAAGCTGTCTGATATCCAGGTTGTCGTGAACGGTGCCGGCGCTGCGGCGATTGCCTGTACCGAGCTCATCAAGGCGATGGGCGTCAAGGGCGACCACGTCATCATGTGCGACCGCAAGGGCGTGATCAGCAAGCACCGGACCGATCTAGACCAGTGGAAGTCGGCACATGCGGTCGAAACCAACAGGAAGACGCTTGCCCAGGCGCTCGAGGGCGCGGACGTCTTCCTCGGCCTCTCCGCGGCAGGAGCGCTCAAGCCGGAAATGGTGAAGACGATGGCAAAAGAGCCGATCATCTTCGCCATGGCCAATCCCGACCCCGAGATCTGGCCGCCCGATGCGATGGAGGCGCGTCCCGACGCGATCATCGCCACTGGTCGCTCTGACTTCCCGAACCAGGTCAATAACGTGCTCGGCTTCCCGTTCATCTTTCGCGGCGCGCTCGACGTGCGCGCGACCGCCATCAACGAGGCGATGAAGATCGCCGCGGCCGAGGCCCTTGCTGAACTCGCGCGGGAGCCGGTGCCCGAGGAAGTCGCTGCGGCCTATGGGGGGCGCTCACAGCATTTCGGACGCGATTACATCATCCCAGCGCCGTTCGACCCGCGCTTGATGGAAGTGGTTGCCTCCGCGGTCGCGGAAGCTGCGGTTCAAAGCGGTGTTGCGCAAAAGCCGATCGCAAGCATGGAGCTCTATCGCCAGGAGCTGCGAGCAAGGCTCAATCCGACTGTCGCGGTGATGAGCCTCGCCTATGAAAATGCGCGCGCAAATCCAAAGCGCGTCCTCTTTGCCGAGGGCGAAGAGCCAAATGTGCTGCGTGCTGCGATTGCCTTCAAGGAGGCTGGCTACGGTACGCCCGTCCTCGTCGGTCGCGAGGAAGTCCACGAGCTCCTGAGGGAAATGGGTGTCGAGGATCCAACCGAATATGAGGTTCTCAACAGCCGCAACTCGCCGCTCGTCGGGCGAGCCGTCGACTATATATACGAGAAGCACCAGCGGCACGGCCTGCTGCGCCGCGAGATCGAGCGGATGGTGAACCAGGACCGCAATTATTTCGCTGCGGCCATGCTTTCGCTGGGCGAGGCGGACGCGATGATCACCGGAACGACGCGGCCCTTCAGCCAGTCCTTGCGCCAGGTCCGCACGGTCATCGACGATGAGCCAGGCGCCACCCCATTTGGGATCAATGTCATCGTCAGCCGCAGCCATACCGTGTTAATCGCCGACACGGCGGTAACCGAGCGTCCGACGACTGAGCAATATGCGGCGATCGCGATGCGATCCTCGTCCTTTGCCCGGCGCATGGGCCTCGAGCCTCGCCTCGCCTTCATCAGCTACACGACCTTCGGCAACCCGCCCGGCATGCACATCGAAGGCTTGAGGGAAGCCGTGAAGCTGCTCGACGGTTTCCAAGTCGATTTCGAATATGAAGGCGAAATGGCGCCTGATGTCGCGCTCAATTACGAGATGCAGCGGCGCTATTATCCGTTCACCCGCCTTTCGGGGCCGGCGAACATCCTTGTCATGCCAGGGCTCCAGTCGGCGAGCCTGTCGACGAAGCTGCTCCGCCAGCTTGGTGGCGAAAGCGTGCTTGGTCCATATCTGCTCGGCCTCGAACATCCTGTCCAAATTGCGCCAATGACCGCAAGCGCGTCGGACCTCGTGATGCTCGCCGTTCTTGCCGCTGGTGACGCGCATGCAAGGCAGCAGCGCCAGGCGGCACGGATCTAGATCCGCTCCACCGAGCTGACTGGGTCCGCGTCGCGCAGCGCAGCGATGATCGCGTGAAGGTGGGCAAGATCGTGCACCTCGATGTCGAGGTGGAAGGTCTGGAAGCTGCCGTCGCGGTGGACGAGCTGCAGATTGATGATGTTGGCGTGCTTCGCGCCGAGGATACCGGACATGGTCCCAAGCGCTCCAGGAATGTCGCGCAGGATGACGGCAAGCCGCGCTGCTCCGCCATCTGAACCTTCGCCCCAGGCAAGGTCGAGCCAGTCGGCGTCGATGCCGCTGGCGAGCGTGTCACAGCCGATCACATGGACCTCGATCTCCTCGTCCTCGCGGCGAAGGCCAACGATCCTGTCGCCCGGGATCGGGTGGCAGCACTGGGCGAGATGGTAGGCAACTCCGGCAGTCAGGCCCTTGATCGAGATAGCCTTGCGCTGTCCGATCGGGCGCGGGGCGACATCGCCGCCCGCTGATCCTGGCATCAGCGCTTCCATCAAAGCCTCGTCGCTGATGCGCTTGCGCGCGATCGCGATCATGAGCTCGTCCTCGTTTTCGATCTTGAGCTTTTTTAGGGCCCGTTTCTGGGCGTCCTTGTCGAGTTCGGCCGGAAGACGCTGGACGATTTCGTCGTAGATCTTGCGCCCTAGCTCGATCGTCTCCTCGCGCTCCTTGTGGCGAACGAAGCGGCGGACGCCGGCACGCGCCTTGCCCGTCGCCACGAAACGCAGCCAGCTTGGCTGCGGGTGCTGCGCTTCAGAAGCGAGGATTTCGACCTGGTCGCCATTTTCGAGCATCGTACGCAGCGGAACGACGCGGCCATTGACCTTGGCTCCGACAGTGCGGTCGCCAAGGTCGGTATGGACGGCATAGGCGAAATCGACTGGAGTTGCGCCCTTGGGAAGCTGGATGAGCTCACCCTTGGGCGTGAAGGCGAAGATCCGGTCCTGGTACATCGCCATTCGCGTATGTTCGAGTAGCTCCTCGGGGCTCTCGGCATGCTCGAGGATTTCAACGAGGTCATCGACCCATGGGACGTGGAGGTCGGCGCTGGGCTTCCCCTCCTTGTAGGCCCAGTGGGCAGCAAGGCCGCGCTCGGCCTGCTCGTGCATCGCTCGGCTGCGGATCTGGATCTCGATCCGCATCTTTGAATCGTGGATGACCGAGGTGTGAAGCGAGCGGTAGCCGTTGCGCTTGGGCGTCGAGATATAGTCCTTGAAGCGTCCTGGCACCATCGGCCAGCGGCGGTGAATGAGGCCGAGCGCACGGTAACAGTCCGCTTCATCCTCGACGATGATCCGGAACGCCATGACGTCCGAGAGCTGCTCGAAGCTGATGTGCCGCTCGGCCATCTTCTTCCAGATCGAATAGGGATGCTTCTGGCGTCCCGTCACTTCCGCATTCAGTCCGTTGTCCGCGAGGTACAGCCGCAAGCCAAGGCCGATGCGATTGACGAGATCGCCGCCCGCCTCGGTGAGCTGCGTGAGGCGCCGCGTGACCGATGCAAAGGCATCGGGCTCAAGCTCCCGGAATGCCAGCGTCTGCATCTCGGTCATCATCTCGTACATGCCGATGCGTTCGGCGAGCGGCGCGTAGATATCCATTGTCTCGCGTGCGATCCGCCGGCGCTTCTCCTCCGCAGGAATGTGGTGGAGCGTGCGCATATTGTGCAATCGGTCGGCGAGCTTGACGAGGAGCACGCGGATGTCGTCGCTAAGCGCGAGCAGGAACTTGCGCAGGTTCTCCGCTGCGCGCTCGTTTTCCGACTGGGCCTCGATCTTGCTGAGCTTGGTGACGCCGTCGACGAGGCGGGCAACATCCTTGCCGAAGAGCTTTTCGATTTCTTCGGGCGTTGCGACCGTGTCCTCGATCGTGTCGTGAAGGATTGCAGTGGCAATCGTCAGGTCGTCGAGCTTGAGGTCGGTAAGGATGCCGGCAACTTCGATCGGGTGACTGAAATAAGGATCGCCCGAGGCGCGCTGCTGGTCGCCGTGCGCCTTCATCGAGAAGACGTAGGCGCGGTTGATCAGCCCCTCGTCCGCGTCGGGATCATAGGAGCGAACCTTCTCAACAAGTTCGTACTGTCGCAGCACCCCTCTAAGATGGGGGACCGGAGCACTTATGTGCAAGCGCGAAAGCGAGGGGCGCCGCGCAAGCGTCGAATCGCACGTAGCGCGCTTCGCCAGCGCCGTTCCCCGCACGCTGCGGGACGCCGCCTAAGGCGACGGGAAATTATTGGCTGGCGAGCGAGCGGGACGCCCCTGGCTTTGCAGCGGCATTGCAGCGCTGGAGGTCGGCCTCGTTGAAGGCTCGGCCGTCGACCAGGAATGTCTCGATCCGGCCGGCACGCTTTGCAAGCGACTGGCAGAGCACGAGTGGCCGGCTCTCTTCGGTCGCACCCTGGCAGGCGGCAGCGCCGCAGTTCCAGCTGATGTCGCTGGTAATGAAGCGGCCGTTCGAGGGCGCTTCGAGCGTCGCTGAATAATTGGCGGCGGCGACCGGAGCGGCGGCAAGCCCAAGCAGGATGAAGGCGGTTCGTGGCATCGCAGGGACCCCTGTGATAAAGTTGCGATTCGAAACTAATAATAAAGATAGTTTCACATTGCAACTATTTTTCGGAACCGTTGTATGCTTTCATGAGATTCTATGAGGGGAGTGAACGGCCAATGCCGGGTGACACGCTGACGTCGGACATCGATCGCTTCAAGGAAGCGGCATTGTCGTGCCCGCTTCCTCCGGCCGTAGAGCTGATCGGCGAGAAATGGGCATTTCTGATCCTGCGCGGTGCATTCAATGGATTGCACCATTTCGAGGAATTCCAGGCGGGCCTTGGGATTGCCCGCAACATTCTCTCGGACCGCTTGTCGAAGCTGGTCGCCGGCGGAATTCTCGAGCGCTCGTCGGATCCGGCCGACAAGAGGCGCGTGATCTATTCGCTGACCGCGAAGGGTGAAGGGCTGTTGCCGGTGGTGCTGGCGCTTCGGCAATGGGGCGAGGAATGGGGCTACGGCAAGATGGAGATCGTCCTTGCCGACAGACGCGACCGCAAGCCCGTACGCAAGATGTGCGTCCTGTCGCATGATGGGCGCGAGCTAAAGCTCAGCGACCTCACCTGGATCGGTCACGAGAGTGGAGGGGCCGGACAAAAGGCCTCGGCGGAGGATTATTCCATCGCGACAATGTGATCGCGAAGCGCCCGCGCATCATGAAGCGCGTTATGCGGCACCTTGCTGTTTGCAGCCGTGCTGAAATTACTCATCGGAACCAGCCGAAAGGTCACGTCGCGCAGGTCGACCATGTCGCCCGGCCCGGTGATCATGAGGTTGCAAAACTGGGCGATGTCCTCCGGCCAGTCGGCGAAGATGAACGGCGCATCGTCATGGCGCAGGTAGCGTTCGAGCGCGTGTGCCGCATCACTGCGCGTCAGGCGAGGACAGGAGAGCTGTTCGGGCACCGAATCGAGATAGGGAAGGACGTGCCGTTCCACCCACTCGACCAGCGGAGCGGAGGTCTTCAGCGTGAGGTAGAGTTCGTCGCCGTCGTCGGGCACCAATGCAAGGCTTAGAAGCTCGCCGCTGGTGCCATTATATTCGGTGTCGAGAAAATAGCGCATGACGAGGCTCTAGCCGATCCGCACGCTCGGAGCGACGCGCTACCGGCGAGGTTCGCCAATCTTCGAAAAAACCGTCGTTAGCAGGATCCTCCGCCGGCGCGAGGGCGGGCGGTTAGAACGTGCCCGGCCTCAATTGCGAACTCGTGAACTGCGCGCAATTATCCTGGGGAAGCGGCTTGCCCTTGCGGCAGCGCTCGTAGGCGAGCCGATACTGCCGGCCGCGCTCTTCGTCCTGCTTTCGCATTCTTTCACCAAGCTTCTGGTCGCGTTCGGACTGGCTGGTGGTCACGGCATCGACGCCGGCCGATACCGCCTTCACCGGCAAGGAAACGACATCAACGGCAGTACTGGCGACAGTGCCGATGACGCAGCCGCCAAGCAGCGGCAATGCCAAGAGCAGGAAGAATAGACGCATGGTCACTTCATCGCCCGCCGCAGCTGTCGAGGCAACTCATTTCAACGACGAGAAAAATTGCCACATCAGGTCATTGGCGCTGATTGCCATCGAGGGTTGCTTGCGACCTTGCTGCGTCCCGCCGCCAGGCCAGCTGTGGCCGCCCGTGGTTGTCGTGCAGAGCTCGACGGGAGCCCCGCCAGGGGCTGGAACGTGAAGGTCGCACCGGGCGCCCGGCACGCTCAGTACGCGCTGGGCCGCTGGCGCGGCGCGGTCGATCCTGATCCATTTCGCCTGCGTCGCCGGAACAGACACGAAATCGGTCCTTGCGATAGAAAGGTCGCCCCTGCCTCCGCCAAATGGCACATGATCGTCGTTGAGCGCGTGAAACTCGATCACGGGGACGCTCCTTGAAGGCCTGCACGCCGGCGTATTGTCGGTTCCTGCAATCGGTGCGATGGCCCGGATCTCGCTTGCTTCGCAGGCGAGGCGCCAACTCATCATTGCTCCGTTCGACATTCCGGTGGCGAAGATCCTATTCGGATCGATTCTCGCCTGGACCCTCATTCGCCGAATGATCTCGCGGATGAAGCCGACATCGTCGATGTTGTGCTTCATCGCGGGGCCACAACAAGTGCCCGCGTTCCACGTGGCGAGAATGCCGCCCGGCATCGCCGAGTAGCCGTTCGGGAAAACGGCGATGAAGCCCGCTTCGTCCGACTTGCTGATCAGGTGATAGCGCGAATCGTCCGCCTGGTAGTCCGCATCGCCGCCGCCGCCATGGAGAGCGATCAGCATCGGCATCGGGAGGCCGCGATAGCCTTGTGGGACATGCACGAGATAGTCGCGCCGAAGCCCGCCGTGGATGAAACTGAAGCGGTAATCGCCGGGTCCGGGAATCGGCGTCATCCCCGGATCCGCCTCGCGCAAACGCCGCTCTCCGGTGTGGTCCAGCATGTCGTGGAAGCGGCCGCCCTGCTGCGCCGCTGCACCGACGCCGATCGCCATCCAAACCGCGGCCAGGACGGCCGCTCCGACCCGTAGACGAGAGACCATTTTTCGTCTCCTTTTCTTTGGCGCACCAAGGCGAACCGGGAGAAGGATTCTCGTTTCGGCGCGTGAATGAATGATGAGCGCGCCGCTCGCTGCTCGTTCAGCTTCCTTGAAGCGACCTAACCAAGATGCATTGCCGCATCCGCAAGCGCTTCGGCCTGGGTCAGCAAGATCTCATCGGCCTCGGCGCCAGGCGGAAGCGCCTCGCGCCCGACGATCACCATCAGCGGCACGGCCATCGGCGTGATCCGTCCGGTCTGGACGTGAAGCATGGTGGCGGAGGCGCGATCGACAAGGCGCACGAGGCGGCCAAGCTCGGTCATGCGCCGCCTCGCATCGTCCCACGCAGCGCGCAGCAGCAGGTGCTCGGGCTCGTAGCGGCGAAGGACGTCGTAGATGAGATCGGTCGAAAAGCTGACCTGGCGGCCGGATTTCTTCTTGCCCGGGTGATGGCGTTCCACGAGCCCACCAATGACTGCGACTTCGCGAAAGGCCGTTTTCAGCAGATAGGAGCTCTCGACCCAGTCGATGAACTCCTGTTCCAGAATATCCGCTGAGAAGAGCGACTTTGGATCGGTGATGGGCTCCAATCCATAGCAGGCGAGCGCATAATCATTGGCGACGAAACCAAGCGGCTTGAGGCCTGCGCTTTCCATCCGCCTAGTGATCAGCATTCCCAACGACTGATGCGCGTTCCAGCCCTCGAAACTATATGCGACCATGAAATGCTGCCCTTCATGAGGGAAGGTTTCGACGAGGAGCTGGTGCGGTTCGGGAAGGACCGAGCGCTCGGACTGGACTTCGAGCCATTCCCGCACGTCGTCAGGGAAGCGATGCCAGTCGTTGCGGTCGCAGAGCATGTGACGGACACGGTTGGCAAGGTGCGTCGACATCGACATGCGCTGGCCGCCGTAGGTCACGATCCTTGCCTGCTTCGAGCTGGCATGGACGATGATGTCGGTGTCCTTGAACTGCTCCACCTCGAGGCTGAGGCCAGAAAAGTAGAAATGGTCTCCCGGCGCGAGCGTCGAGGCATAGCCTTCCTCGATCGTCCCGAGCTTGCGGCCGCTGCGAAACCGGACCGTGAGCAGCGGCTGCTCGACGATGACGCCTGCATTCAGACGATGCTGCTGCGCGATCTGGGGCCTTGCGATGCGCCAGACACCCCCTGGTTCCTGCACCAGGCGCTTGAACCGCTCATAGGCTTTGAGCGCGTAGCCGCCAGTCGCGATGAACTGCAGGATCTCCTCGAACGTCTCCCGCTTGAGGCCGGCATAAGGAGCCGATGAGCGCACCTCGGCGAGCAATTCGTCCTCCTGGAATGGCGCTGCCACCGCCATACCGAGGATGTGCTGCGCGAGGACGTCGAGTGCGCCCGGGCGGAATACCTCAGGATCAAGTTCGCCCTCGCCGATTGCATCGAGCGCCGCGCGGGCTTCAAGATATTCGAAACGGTTGCCGGGGACGATGATGCCCTTGCTCGGCTCGTCCAGCCGGTGGTTGGCCCGGCCGATACGCTGAAGCAGGCGCGAAGACCCTTTCGGCGCCCCCATCTGCACGACGAGATCGACATCGCCCCAGTCGATCCCGAGATCGAGGCTTGCGGTTGCAACGAGCCCGCGGAGCCTCCCGGCAGCCATCGCACCTTCGACCTTGCGCCGCGCTTCGACGGCGAGGCTGCCGTGATGGATGCCGATCGGCAGTGACTGGTCGTTAACCGCCCAGAGATCCTGAAAAATCAGCTCGGCAAGGCTTCGGGTGTTGCAGAAGACGAGGGTCGTACGATGCTGTGCAATGAGGTTCATGACCTCGCGGACGGCATGGCGCCCAGAGTGGCCGCCCCACGGGATCTTGTTCTCGGGAATGAGGATCGAAAGGTCCGGATCTGCTCCCTTGTCGCCGATGACCACGTCGACGAGGTCCATTTCGGCGTTCGGCGCAAGCCAGGAGCGATAGGCGTCGGGATCGCTGATCGTTGCCGAAAGCCCCACTCGGCGAAGATCGGGCACGAGGCTCTGCAGACGCGACATCGACAGTGACAGAAGGTCGCCGCGCTTCTCCTTCGCAAATCCGTGGAGCTCGTCGACGATGACCGTCCGCAGATTCTCGAACATGCCGGAAGCGTCCGGGTAGCTCAGCAGGAGGCTCAGCGATTCGGGCGTGGTCAGAAGGACCTGCGGCGGCTTGATTCGCTGCCGCGCCTTGCGGTCGGAGGGTGTGTCGCCAGTCCGGGTTTCGACCCGGATATCGAGGCCCATCTCCTCGATCGGGCCGATGAGATTGCGCTGAACGTCGACCGCGAGCGCCTTGAGAGGCGAGACATAGAGCGTGTGGAGCGCGTCGACGGGACTGGCTGCAAGCTCACAGATGGTCGGAAGAAATCCGGCAAGCGTCTTGCCCGCGCCAGTCGCTGCGACGAGGAGCGCGCTTCGTCCCGCGCGGGCGAGCTTCAGCATTTGAAGCTGGTGGCGACGTGGTCGCCAGCCTTTGCTTTCAAACCAGTTTTGAACGACTGGCGGGAGATCGCTCAGAGGTCGTCCGTCCCCTCACGCCGGCGCGCTTCTTCCTGCCGATAAAGCTCGCGCGTGCCAGCTTCGGTGCGACGCTTCGCAGGGTCATTGCGATTGGATCGCACGCGGATGACGAGCCAGATCAGAACAATGAGCAGGATCCCAGGACCAATGATGTCCATGACCCAGGCTGCCGTATGTCCCATTCATTCCTCCCGCCCGGATGACTTGGGAACTTCCCCGGGTCTTTCGTCCTATATAGCTCCAATGGCGCGAATGGGTTCCTGGATCGAGTCCCACCCCGAGGGCATATTCGTCCGGCCGGCGGACGCTTGGATTGACCCGACCGAGCCCAAGTCGAAGGCGATGGTGACGCATGGCCATTCCGATCACGCGCGGGGCGGCCACGAGGCGGTGCTCGCGACCCCTGAAACCCTTGCGATCATGGAATGTCGCTATGGAGCGCAGCGCGGCCAGGCCATCGCCTATGGCGAACCCATCCGCGTCGGCGATGTCGCGGTTACCTTCGTCCCTGCTGGCCATGTACTCGGCTCGGCCCAGATCCTGCTTGAGCACAAGGGCGAGAAAGTGATCGTCTCGGGCGACTATAAGCGGCGGCCCGACCCGACTTGTGCCGCCTTTGTCCCGGTGCCCTGCGATATCTTCATCACCGAGGCGACCTTCGGCCTGCCGGTTTTCCGCCATCCCGACACCGGCAGCGAGATCGACCGGCTGCTCCACCGCCTCCGCCTGGACCCGAGCCGCTGCGTGCTGGTGGGAGCCTATGCGCTGGGAAAAGCGCAGCGGATCATTTGCGAGCTGCGCGCGCGCGGGCACGGCGATCCGATCTATTTCCACGGCGCGATCGAGCGCCTGAACCAGCTCTATGAAAGCTTCGGCGTGTCGCTTGGGGAGCTTCGGCATGCCGGCGGCGCAAGCAAGTCGGAAATGGCAGGACATATCGTCATCGCACCGCCAGGAGCACTCAACGATCGCTGGTCGAGGCGCCTTCCCGATCCAGTCACTGCAATGGCCTCGGGCTGGATGCGAATCCGACAACGGGCAAGGCAGCGCAATGTCGAGCTGCCGCTCGTCATTTCGGATCACGCCGACTGGGACGAGCTGACGACCACGATTCGGGAAATCGAGCCCCAGGAAGTCTGGATCACCCACGGGCGCGAGGAAGCGCTGAAGCATTGGTGCATGACCCACCAGATCAAGGCCTGCGAACTCAATCTCGTCGGCTACGAAGACGAAGACGACTGAGCGGCACGCGCTTATCGCGGGCGCAAGCCATCCCGCTCGGCGCCGAGGTCCTTGCGTTACTCCATGC
>DATIQO010000121.1:0-15938 GCA_035470745.1 Sphingomicrobium sp.
CAACAAGACGATCATCAGCAGCTTCGGCAACAAGCTGATCCTCACGGATTCCCCCTCTTTTGAATTGGGACGGTACCGCACGCAGAGCCTGGCCTGCCAACGGAGGCCCCCCGGCTCTGCTGGGGAGGCAGACAGGTTTGAACTGAAAGGAGGTCCACCGAGGAAACTCCCGATCGTGAGCCGCCAAGCACACGATAAGGACAATCCAGGATGGACCAGGACAAAAGCCTAAGCCATGGCACATGGCAGTGCAAATGGCGCGTCGTGTTCGTTCCGAAGTGTCGGCGCAAGACGTTGTATGGAAACTACGCCAGCATCCGGGGGAGGTGTTCTGCCGAGTGGCCGAGCAGAAGGAGAACCGGGGTCCAGGAAGGGCAAGCGGTGCCGGCTCATGTGCACATGATGCTGTCGATATGTGAGTTCCCATGCACTGCTGACCATTGCTTCGCGCGATCAAGCCCAACCTCGAAGCCAGGGAGAGTGCGCTCGGCGCGCACGTTGACGTTGGGCACCGGGCTGCGACTCCGGCGGGCCGGCGCGTCAGTCACTTCAGCGGACCCGAGATCAAGGCGTGCACCGAGGCCAACATCACGCCGATGGTGCCCTAGCCGATGATCTCCAATGCCAAGGTGGAGGGTCGCTTCAGCAAGGCCGACTTCATCTACATCGCCACGGATGACGAGTACCAGTGCCCGGCCGGGGAGCGTGCCATCCATCGTTTCACGAAGGTTGAGCATGGCATGATCATCCACAAGTACTGGACCTCGGCATGCCCGCGTTGCCCGCTCAGGAGGCAATGCACGACCAGCAGCTATCCGCGCATCACCGGATGGGAGCATGAGGCGGTGCTGGAAGCCATGCAGCGCCGGCTCGATCACAAATCCGAGACCATGATGCTGCGGCGACGCACGATCGAGCATGTGTTCGGGACGCCGAAGCGCTGGATGGGCTCGACGCCTTTCCTCACACGCGAACTGGAGGACGTCGGCACCGAGATGCGCCTGCAGGTGCTGGCCTACAACTTCAAACGATTTATCCAGCTGCTCGGTATGACAAAGAGGATGAGGGCAATGCGACTGGCAGGTGCCTGAGAGGGCTCATTGCAACGCCCCGGACGTTCCATCAGCGCTCTCGTTACGCGTGCACCTGATCGCCAACCCCGGTTGCCTCGTCATCGGGCACGACAGACCGGCCTACCAAGCACGTTTCCACCCAGCCTCGGCCAGGAGCGGACATATCCGCCAAGCGCAGCTTTCGACCCGCATCGCTGAGGGATCGGGGGGAGGAGAGGGGCCTTGCCGATAAACGATAACTAGGATATCGTTTAACAATATCACGCGTCGGAGGACCCACCGGTGAGACATTCGTCCGAACTGCCTTTGGCGAGGGCCACACTGCGCGCCCTGATCATCCTCAACTGGCTGTTCGGCGCGGCCATCCTCACGCTGCTGATCGCGACCATCGTCGCCGACCGATGGACGCTCACCGCGCTCGGCATTCCCCCGTCTTCCTGGATCCGACCAATGATGACGGGCTTGCGCGCGATTGCAGTGCTCGGCCTCGTCGCGATCCCGCTCAATCACGCGGTCCTCACGCGGCTGTTTGCTATCGTCGAAACGGTGCGCCGGGGCGATCCGTTCGTCGCAACGAACGCCTACCGTCTGCAAGCCATCGCCTGGGTGCTGCTCGCTCTCCAACTCCTCAGCCTCGTCATCGGCGGCATCGGCAAGGCGATTTCGACCCCCGCGCACCCGCTCCACCTCGATGCCGGCTTCTCCGCCAGCGGCTGGCTGGCTGTAGTTCTGACCTTCGTCCTCGCGCGCGTCTTCGCCGAAGGCGCGCTGATGCGGGAAGACCTTCAAGGGACTGTGTGACGTGGCGATCATCGTCAAGCTCGACGATCTTCTCCACGATCGGCGGATGACTCTGACAGAGCTCGCGGCGCGAATCGACATCACGCTGGCGAATCTTTCGATACTCAAGACGGGAAAGGCGCGCGCGATTCGCTTTTCGACCCTCGAGGCGATCTGCGAGGTTCTGCATTGCCAGCCCGGTGACCTGCTTCAATTCCAGCCGGACTCGCGCCCTGGAAAGGCGCCGGCGCCCATGCGCGCGGCTTTCTAAATCACAGGAATCGACATGGCTTCGACTGCGGAATCCGTTCTACCTTCGGCCGCTGCTATCGCAGGCGAGGTATCGCTGGTGCGACTCTATGTCCTGCGCGCCACGTACCTACTGCTCGTGGTTGGGTTGGGCGCGACGATCGCGCCCATTCTCTTCCGTCATGAGCCGCTGGCGCGCGGCGTGATTCCAAGCCTGCTCGGCGCCGTGTGGTTGCTCGCGTTCGTCGGCCTGCGCTATCCGCTGCAGATGCTTCCCTTGCTGATATTCGAGTTCGCGTGGAAGACGATCTGGCTGATCGCTTTCGGGCTGCCGCAATGGTCCTCGGGACAGCTGCCGCCGACATTCGCCGAAGACTTCAAGGCCATCGCCGCCGGCGTGATCCTGATGCCGATCGTGATCCCCTGGAGCTACGTCTATCGCCACTACGTCAAGCAGCCCGCGAGCCGCTGGCGATGATTGGAGGTGATCAAATTGAAACATGTGCGGGACGGCGGCTTTGAGGCTAACTGACACGGTCATCCAAGGTCGCTGAGCGGCAGACGCGGACGGTCAGCCCTGGCGCCCAAAATTCCCGGAACCGGTCACTCGACGAAGTGCTGCTTGGCGTACCTCACGTCGCCGGCACCAACAGCGAACGCAACGAGCGGCAGACGATTCGGGATCAGGGGCTCGACCTCGTGGGCAATCGGCCCGCCGTCCGAAACGGGTTTCTGCCGATATCCTAGTCGGTATCCCTCACCGCGGTTGTTGTAGTGCGAGGCGCTCGCGATGACCAAGAATCCGTTCGAGACGGACCGGTAGATCAGTCACGACGCCATCGCATCAACGGGAGGCCGGGCGGCCGTCGAGGGTAATGAGCAAAGGCCCCTTCGCTGCATCCATCACGAGCGATACCGGAAGTCCTTCGCCAAGCAATTGCGTCATCGCGTGCAGGTACTTGCGGATGTGACGAAAGAACTTCTTGTAGCTGGGGCAAAGGTAGTGCAAGCCGGGCTCGCCGTAGGGTGACTTCGCGAACCGGTGCTTTGGGCAGCCACCCCAGCATGCCTCCAGCACTTCGCATTCGCGGCAATAGCGGGGCAGGGTCTTCTCCTTGTGCGGTCCGAATCCCGAAGCGACGGACGCATCCACCATGCGGCCGAGGTTGTCGTCGAGCACGTTGCCCAGGCGATATTCCGGATAGACGTAGTGATCGCAGGCATAGACGCTGCCGTCGTGTTCCATCGCGACCGCTCGACCGCACTGCCGCGAAAAGATGCACACCGGGGAGCCTTGGCCGAGCCAAGCGTTGAGCGCCCACTCGAAATTCATCACGAACACGCTCCCCACGTCCTTGCGCACCCACTCCTCGTAGATCGCGATCAGGAAGTCGCCGTACTTCTCCGGCTCCACGCTCCAGGGTGTCACGCGCGTATTCGTTTCCTCCAGATCGAGCCGCGAAGGGCGCGCCAGCCAGAGCTTGATTACCTTCGTCTCTGCGTCGGGCTCTCGCTCCACGATCGGGGTGAACTGGATGTAACCGATGCCGACTTCCTTGAAGAAGCGATAGACCTCGAGAGGGCGATATGCGGTATCGCGCGCAACGCAGGCCAGCACGTTGAATTCGACGCCGTGCTTCTGGAGCAATCGCACGCCCTGCATGACGCGATCGAAGGTCCCTTGGCCATGCCGGTCCTTGCGATATCGGTCGTGGATCTCTTTCGGTCCGTCGAGACTCACGCCGATGAAGAAGCCGTTGGCCTTGAAGAATTCGCACCACTCGTCGTCGAGATGGAGCGCGTTCGTCTGCAGGGAGTTGCGGATCTCCTTCTTCGCCCGGAGCGGCTTCTGCAGCTCGACGACCCGCCTGAAGAAATCCACACCGAGCAGCGTCGGCTCGCCGCCGTGCCATACGAACTCCACGACCGGGGTCGGCTGCGCCGCGACGTATTGCTCGATGTACTTGGCCAGCACCGCATCCGGCATGCGGTACTCCTCGTCGCTCCCGAACAGGCCGCGCTTCTCGAGGTAGAAGCAGTAATCGCACTTGATGTCGCACACCGGCCCGATGGGCTTGGCGAGGACGTGCATACCCTGCGACGGTGGGCTCGTGTTGTCGTGCATGTCGTCGTGCACCTGAGCTGTCAAGCGGGCTGCGCTGGACCCCGGAGGAGCCTCCGATGGAGGTTCCCGTCAGGCTTGCTGTCGCCGCGAGGCGGCTGCGTCGGCATCGATCACCCTGCGGACGTCATCCGCGTCGAAATTCGCAGCCCGGCCGTCCTTTCGAGTTGGGTGGTCTCACGGATGCACCAGGTCCCTGTACTGCTCTGCAGGCGTGTCGCGCGCCGCGGCGACGGCTTGCTGCATGGCCTCCCGATCAGCCTCGGTCAACTGCTCCGGTCCGAGCTTGTAGGTGAGCGCGTTGATCGTGCCCGTGAACTTGAACGGCAGCTTGTAGCTCTCGTCGACCGGCGTGCGGGTGTCCATGCCGATGTCGAACGATTCGTCCAGTGCCATCAGGAACGGGATCGTGTGTTCCATCTTCTGCTCGGCGAGCACCTTGCCGTCGACCGTGAGGACGCCGGTGCCGCCCTTGCCCAGTCCGGGCCCGTCGTATTTGAAATCGAATATGATGGTATGCCTGCCGGCCTTGAGCGACTTGCCCAGCCAATCGGCGGTGCCGACGCCCCCCTCGAAGCGGTAACGCTCGAGGTTGAGCAGGTTGTAGACGAACACCGGCTTGCCCTTCTGGAGGTAGAGCCCATAACCGCCGAAGCGCCCGCCCATCGTCGCGATCATGCCATCTGCACCCTCCTTGGGAATCGTAATCTCGGCGGTGATCGTGTAGTCCTTGTTCAGGAGGCTCGGCGCGTTGCCGACCGGAATGCCGACGTTCTCACCGTGGTAGGTGAATACGGTCCGGCCGGCCGTCCCGCTCGGGCGCGGCGTCAATAGGCGCGGCAAGACCGAATTGTCCAGCGGCAACACCTGGTACTTCGCCGCCTCGGCCATGAACAGTGCCTGCATCTCCTTCAGCTTGTCGGGATACCTTGCCGCGAGGTCGTTCGCCTGCGAGAAGTCGTCGGCGATGTGGTAGAGCTCCCATTTGTATTCCTCGACCGGCGGCAGCGGCTTCGTCCCGACGAGCCACGGCGGCTCGGGCGGAGTAGTGCAGGCGTACCACCCGTCGTGATAAATTCCGCGGTTGGCGAACATCTCGAAGTACTGGGTCGCGCGCTTCGATGGCGCGTTCGCGTTCGCCTTGTCGAAGGTGTAGGCCATGCTGACGCCTTCGATGGGCTTCTGTGCGATGCCGTCGACCATCTCGGGTGCCTGAATCTTCGCCGCTTCGAGAATCGTCGGCACGATATCGATGACGTGGTGGAACTGGGAGCGGATACCGCCTGGATCGTTGATGTGGCCGGGCCAGGAGATCGCCATCCCCTGCCGGGTGCCACCGAAGTGCGAGTCCACCTGCTTCACCCACTTGAATGGCGTGTCGAACGCCCACGCCCACGGCACCGCCATGTGCGGATAAGTCTGCTCGGAGCCCCACGACTCGTAATACCGAAGATATTCGATCTCCGGCAGCTCGAGCACGCCATTGGCGACGGTCATGAAGTTCGGCGTGCCCATCATCGAGCCTTCGGAGCTGGTGCCGTTGTCGCCTTCGATGTAGATGATCAAGGTATTGTCGAGCTTACCCATGTCCTCGACCGCCTGGATCACGCGGCCGATCTCGTGATCGGAGTAGGCGACATAGGCTGCGAACACGTCCGCCTCGCGTGTGACGATCTTCTTCTTTACCGCAGACAGCGAGTCCCACTTCGGCAGGTCGTCCGGCCACGGCGTGAGCTGCGTGTTCGGCGGAATCACGCCGAGCCGCTTCTGGTTGGCGAAGATCTGCTCGCGCAGCTTCTCCCAGCCCTGGTCGAAGAGGTGCATCTTGCTGATCCTGTCGATCCACTCCTTGGTCGGCTGGTGCGGGTCGTGCGTCGCACCGGGAACGTAGTAGACGAAGAACGGCTTTTCGGGCGCCGAAACGTTGACTTCCTTCATGTAGCGGATCGCATCGTCCGCCATGTCGGTGACGAAATTGTAGTTCTCCTTGCCGATCCACGGATAAACGGGTGTGTGGTCGCGGAAGAGGTAGGGAGTCCATTGGTCGGTTTCGCCGCCCATGAAGCCGTAGAAGTACTGGAACCCCATGCCGCTCGGCCATTGGTCGAACGGACCCGCCGCGCTGTACTGGAACGAAGGCGTGTTGTGGTTCTTGCCGAACCACGCAGTGGCGTAGCCGTTGTCGGAAAGGATGCGGCCGATGGTCGCGTTCTCGGGACCGATGACCGAGTCGTACCCAGGGTAGCCGGTGGCGAATTCGCTGATCTGTCCGAAACCCACGGAGTGATGGTTGCGCCCGGTGATGATCGCGGCGCGGGTCGGCGAGGAGAGCGCGGTGGAATGGAACTGCGTGTACCGCAGTCCCGCCTTGGCGATTCGGTCCAAGGCCGGCGTCGGAATCACGCCGCCGAAGGTGCTGCTGACGCCATAACCGGCGTCGTCGGTCATGATCAACAGGACATTCGGTGCGCCCTTGGGCGGCACCACCGTCGGAGCCCACCACGGCGTCGAGTCCTTGGCGTCCTCCTTGATGACCCCGCCGAACTTCGTCGGCGGCGGCGGCAACTGCTTGCCGTCGATGGATGTCGTCGCACTCGGCGATCCTGGCACGCCGCTGACCTGCTGTGCGGAGGCGCCGGTCGCGACTACGCCGGACAGCGCAACCGTAAGTGACTTGATGGCAAATTTCGTTGACATGACCGTTCTCTCTCACCGTGGCATGGTCACCAATTGAACGCTACGCCGATCGCCGGTCCGTTGAAGTTGACGCTCTGAATCGCCTCGCCTGACTTCATGTTGTAGTCGAGGTAGCGCCAGGCAACGATGACATCGCCCCACTTGAATGCGTAGCCCAGGCCGGCGATCGCTTGCCAGGTGAGATCGGAGTTGCCGGTGCCCACGTCGGCGTAATAGGGAACGAACCACTCGCGACTGGCCCCGAACGCAAGCTGTCCGCGCATGCCGACGATCGCGTCCCAGTTGTCGATCTTGGCTTCGCTGCTGCCTTGCCTGCCCGGCAGCGGAATCGGGCCGACGTTGCCGCCCAGTTGCCAGCTCAGGTTCTCCTTGGCGCTCAGCAGCCGGGCGCCGGCCAGAAGCTGCAGACGGACTTGCGGATCGGGAACGACGTCGTACGTCCCGGCAACCGTCCAGACCCAGCCCTTGACGTCGAGATCCACGCTCGCCGAGGCACCCGCCGGGATCTGCGTGCCGCCGATCGAGATGTCCCGCGTCCCCGACTTGGTGTCGCCGACGTTCACGTACATCACGTCGGTCGTGACGCCCCAGCGACCCTTGTTCGCATCGAGGGTACCCATGAACGCGAACTTGAGATTCTTGAGGATCTTGTCGGCGTCGATGGTGGCGCTGTCGCTCGCGCCGATTTGCGGAAATGTCGTCGTGCCGCCGATGGAGGGAAGATAGCCGTAGAGGATTGCGTGGAAACGCCAATCGTCCGCGGATTGGGCGCCTGCTGCCGCAGGCCAGAGCAGCACAGCACCGCAAACGGCCGCAGCTAAGAGGTTCTTTACCTTCATTGTGGTTCCCCTCGGAAGACCGACTGGCGGGCCACAAGAACTTACCGCGGCGGCGCCCGGCCCTTGTTGACCCAAATCAAGCGACCGTTTCGAGAGCCCTTCATCTCCTTCGGTCGCGGTCGCCGCCGCGCCTCCCGGCGCCGGTGCCTCGCGGGTCGCCCGAGTCGAATCGCCAGGCGCCTCGTTCCACCCTCCCGAAGATTGCTCGTGCCGTCCGCCGCGAGTGTTGCGATACACGTTCCCGTTCACGACGGCGCAGTGATTGTTGCCGACGCCCGCGCTTGCCCACGTATTGGTCTGGCCGGATTTGGCGTTGCAAGTCGATCCCCGGACCGCGTCTGCCACGCCTTCAGGGCCCGCCGTCGTCGCGCCGGCGCCCTTGTTGCCTGGAAGCAGTCGTTCGACGCCAAATTTGCGAGTAGCGATAGATCAGCGCCGCTCCAGCGAGGTGTTGATCCAAGGCAATGAGGACCCTGGGGCCCGAGGCTACGATTGCCGCTTGGGTTGTACTTGGCACGCAATTTCTCCGACGCCAAGATTCATTGATCCAGTCGGGCGTCCCAGTCCCAAAAAGTGCCATTTTGCGACGCCGCGAAGACCGAAATATTGGGAGGGCCTCGATGAACGCGCGGCCGGTGAACGCACGGCATGTATTCAAACTCTTGACGTCGGCGGTCGCGGTCGGCTCGTGCTTCGGGTCGGCCTCGGCACAACAGGTTACCGGTGATCTGGGTTCTCCGAGCGCCACCACGACCCTCGAAGGCAAGCAGCTTCCGCCTCCCGATCCGAAATTCGGCGGGGTGATACAGGAAAAAGCCTCCGATTCGAAAGCATGGTGGGCCCCGCGCGTCGTTCCGCCGAAGGGCGCACCCAACGTGCTGCTGATCATGACGGATGACGTCGGATTTGCCGCACCGTCCACTTTTGGCGGCGTCATCCCGACCCCGGCCCTTGATCGCATCGCGCGCGATGGCCTGCGCTATACGAATTTCCACTCGACGGCCTTATCCTCGCCAACGCGCGCTGCGCTGATCACCGGACGCAACCATCACTCGGTGGGCTACGGGGTCGTCGGCGAAATTGCGACGGGGTTCCCGGGTTACGACTCAATCATCCCGATTGACAAGGGCACGATCGGCACAATCCTGAAGGCGAACGGATACGCAACCTCCTGGTTCGGCAAGGACCACAACACACCCTCTTACCAGTCGAGCCAGGCCGGGCCGTTCAATCAATGGCCCAACGGCATGGGCTTCGATTATTTCTATGGCTTTGTCGGTGGCGACACCAGCCAGTGGCAGCCGAACCTCTATCGCAACACGACGGCCATCTATCCGTTCCTAGGCAATCCCAAGTGGAACCTGGAGACGGCCATGGCCGACGAGGCCATTCAGCACATCAAGGAACTCAAAGAGATTGCTCCCGGCAAGCCTTGGTTCGTCTATTACGTGCCTGGCGCCACCCATGCGCCGCATCATCCCACGCCTGAGTGGATCAAGAAGATCAGCGACATGCACTTGTTCGACCAGGGCTGGAACAAGCTGCGCGAGACCATCTTCGCCAACCAGAAGCGCTTGGGCATCATGCCCGAAAACGCCAAGTTGACACCGTGGCCGAAGGAGCTTCCGCAGTGGGATTCCCTCGGTCGGGCGGAGAAGACGCTCTTCATCAAGCAAGCGGATGTCTATGGGGCCTTCCTCGCTTACGCCGACCACGAGATCGGACGGGTCATTCAGGCCGTCGACGACATGGGCGAGCGCGACAACACCTTGATCATTTACATCAGCGGCGACAATGGTGCCAGCGCCGAAGGGATGCTCAACGGCACGCCAAACGAGTTCACCACGTTCAATGGCGTCCCCGTGCCGGTGAAGGCCCAGTACCTCTGGTATCCGTTCTGGGGGTCGGACAAGACGTTCCCGCACTTCGCGGCGGAATGGGCATGGGCGTTCGACACCCCGTTCAAGTGGGTGAAGCAGGTGCCGTCGCACTTCGGCGGAACGTCCCAGGGCATGGCCATGTCGTGGCCCGGCCACATCAGGGATCTGGGCGGCATCCGCCACCAGTTCGGCCACGTCATCGACATCGTCCCGACCATCCTCGAAGCGACCGGTATCCCGGCACCCGAAACGATCAATGGCATCAAGCAGGCCGCCATCGAAGGCACGAGCATGGTGTACACATGGGATAAGGCGAACGCGAACGCTCCAACCCGACATACGACGCAATACTTCGAGATGCTCGGCAATCGCGCCATCTATCACGACGGGTGGATCGCTTCCACGACGCCGGTGACTCTCCCGTGGGAGCTGAGCAGCGCCCCGCCGCCGGACGTCATCACCGGGTACAAGTGGGAGCTCTACAACCTCCAGGACGATCCCACCCAGTTCAACGACCTGGCCGCCAAGATGCCGGACAAGGTCAAGGAGCTGCAGGCCCTCTTCGACGCCGAGGCGAAGAAATACAACGTGATGCCGCTCGACAACACGACGCTGCCGCGTTGGAATACGCCGCGTCCGAGCCTGACGGCGGGGCGAACGGAATTCACCTATTCGGGCGTACTGACCGGCGTGCCGCTCAGCACTGCGCCGGACATCCTGAACAAGTCCTATACCATCACTGCCGAGGTCGAGATTCCAAAAGGCGGTGCGGAAGGCATGATCGTCACCGAAGGTGGGCGCTTCGGCGGCTTCGGCCTTTTCCTGAGCAAGGGTGTGGCGGGCATTCGCGGGGGCAAGCCGGTGTTCATCTACAACCTGCTCAACCTCAAGCGCACGATCTGGTCAGGGCCTGCGTTGGGCGCCGGCAAGCACACCATCGTCTTCGACTTCAAGTCCGATGGCCCAGGTTTGGGCAAGGGCGGCACCGGTGTGCTGTCCGTGGACGGCAAGGAAGCGGACAGGAAACACATGGAACACACCACGCCGATCACGTTCGCGGAGGATGAGTCGTTCGACGTCGGCCAGGACACCCGCACCGGGGTCGCGATGCTGGAGTATCGCTACGATGTTCCATTCGAGTTCACCGGCAAGATCAACAAGCTGACGTTCAACCTCGGACCGGAGGCCAAGGCGGCACCGGAGTCCAAGGCAGAACTGGCGCCTATCGAGGCACCGGAGCCGGATCCCATTGAAGCACCGAAGCGCTAGCAGCTCCTGACGATAACCAACAGGTTTGCCAGCGCGAAGGATCGAGTGAAATCGGGTCAATGAAAACGGCTTTGATGTTCGCCGCGGTCGGCGAAGCTGCAACCGGTTTGGCGTTGCTGATCGCTCCCGCGCTCGTCGGGCAGCTGTTGTTGGGTGAGGAACTCACCGGTGCCGCCATATCGGTTGCGCGCGTGGCCGGCATCGCCCTGATCGCATTCGGCGTCGCCTGCGGGCCGGGCACGCCGCTGGTCGGCATGTTGACCTACAGCGCGGCCGTCGCGCTGTATCTCGCCTACCTCGGCCTCGCGGGTGGTTCGAGCGGAATGCTGCTGTGGCCGGCGGTCGTCCTGCACGCGGTCTTTACGGTATTTCTTGCTCGAGCATCAGCAAGGGGCAAGGCCACGAAGACATAGAGGATTGGACCATTCCTGCCTGCAGCCCAAACAGCCCGACCAATTCGCTGTCACCGGGCCAATGCAGGACGCTTCAGTGGGGATGCTGAACGTCAGCTGCCATGGCCTTGTACGGCAGCTTGCTGAAGATCGACGGACTGCTTGGGATCAGACGCAGTCGTTCAGCGAATGCCGTCGACAGCTGACGTTCGCTCCAGCAGTTCGTTAAACGTCGTACACCGCATCTGTCACGACCCAGCCGCCATCCACGCCACCGGGCAGCATCTGGCCGATATCCTCCCCCACTTCGCGGTCGATCAAGGCATTGCACTTCGCGTTCATCGCCTCGAGGATCTCGCCGTACTTGGCCCGGTCCAATGCAAGGTTGTTCTGCTCCAGCGGATCGTGCACCACGTCGTATAGCTCCACGTCGTTCAGCGCGAACAGGGCTTCGACCGAGGTGGGACGGTTGTGCTGCTTGGGCGAGAAGTAGCGGGCGAACCGGTAGCGCCCGTCGAACACGCCGCGGATGGCGCCGCGCTTGGACAGATCCGGGCGCATCGAGCCGGCCTGTGCGGCCTCCTTGAGCCTGGCCTTGCCGTCGGGCTGGGCCAGCATGGCGACGGCGTTCTCCATGTATTCGCCATCGATGTAGGCGAACATGTTGTAACAATAGAGTGCGCCGTCGCGGACCCCACTTTGCGCCGCCGTCTCCGGCGCCCGCAGCAGCGGCATGAGGTCCTTGCCGGGCAGCCCCTTCGCAATCGCCGCTTTCTTCTCCGGGCTGGCGCTGGTGAGGCCGATGAGGGTGGGTGCGATGTCGAGGTGCGTGGTTACCGCATTGCAACGCTTGCCCCCGGCATGCGCGGGGTGCACGACGATCAGCGGGACGTTGTTTTGCTCGCGATAGGCCGTCGCGCCCTTGGAGTGCAATCGGTGCGCGCCGTCGAGATCGCCGTGGTCTGCCGTGAAGACCACGATGGTGCTGGAGGCGAGGCCCAGTGCCTCCAACTCGTCCAGCAGCGGCACGATGCTGCGGTCCACGTCGCGCAGACAGTTCAGGTAGTAGTTGTGCCGGTAGCGCCAGCGCCAATCCTCGTTTGCGATGTGGCCGACGAGAGCGTCGTGGGAGCGGAGGTACTCGCCGTGAGCGGGCGGGCGGCCCGGCGCGTCCAGCCGTTGGCCGTAGCTGCGCGGAAGCGCGAACGGCCACTGCTTCGCATACAGCGGGTCGTCGGGCACCGGCTCGATGTGGCCGAGGATGTTGCGCGCCTGCACCTTCTCGCCCGGGCGGTCGGTGTTGACGAACATGATGTCGTGCGGGTTCACCAGGTTCACCGCGAGGAACCACGGCTTGCCCTGGGCAGCCAGCTCCTTGCCGTGGCCTCGCAGCCAGTTCACGCCCATCGCCGAGATGATGCCGTCATGCAGGTAGCCGCCGCGGGTGTGGGCGATGATGTCGCCCACACCGAAGTAGTCGCTGAAGCCGTAGGCATCCATCTCCTTGCTGAAGATCTTCTCCGGCGTGCCCAGTGAGTTGACGGTCTCGAACTCCTTGGTCAGGTGCCACTTGCCCTTGTAGGCGGTGTAGTACCCGGCGTCACGCAGCATGTGGCCGAGCGTCGGGATGTCGGTGGACAGGCTGCTGATCCACGGAAAATTCGTGTTGTCGAACATCCTGGTGTGCTGGATGTGGCGACCGGTATAGAGCACCGAGCGCGATGGCGTGCACACGCAGGAATTGATCTGGTGGTTCTCGAAGACGATGCCCTTCCGCGCCAGACGCTCGTGTGCCGGCAGCCGAAAGTCGTGTGGCAATTCACCCGGACGGAAGAACCGCTCCTGGTCGGTCAGGATGAACAGAATGTTGTAAGCGGCGCTCCCCAGCATTTTCGGCTCGCGACTCGACGCCGCACCCTCTGCGGGTGCCGGAACGGCTCCCAGCGCGCTGGCCCCCGCGGACGCGACCAGGGCGCCTGCACCTATGGTCTTCAGCGCGTCCCTGCGCCCGATATCGATTGGGGATTCGCTCGGATTCGTCATCGCAAGTCTCCGGATTCGTGGGCGCCCTCCTGGCACCGGCCGAACGGGAAAAATTCTAGCATCGCCCGCCGGCGGGAAGGACGCTGCAAGGCAGGACGCCAGGCGATGCAATCGGGAGAGGGATGCCTTCGCAGCTGTGTAGCGAGCGATGGCACCCGCTGCGCTCTGCCGGATGGAAGCATGCGATCGCAGAAAGGTTCGAATAGCAGCGAACGTCTGCCTTCGACGGGCCTGAACTTCCGAAATGGGTCGACACGCGCCCCTGATTGGGAATCAACATACGGCTCCTCTCCTACTACCAGGAGCCATTCATGCATGCCTCTACCAATACCGCCCTCAATGATAACGGGCGTTTAGTGCCGTGGAACAAAGGAAAGCTGATCGGTCAGAAGCCACCGCTGAAGGTGAAGGAGACCTGGGCGATCCGGATTCGACTGCAACTGGATCATCGAGCGCGCGAACTGACGTTATTCAATCTAGCGATCGATAGCAAGTTGCGCGGGTGTGGTCTCGTCGGGCTTCGCGTCCGCGATGTTGCGCGGGGCAGCCATGTCGCTGCCTGAGCGATTGTCATGCAGAAGAAGACGCAGCGCCCGGTTCAATTCGAGATAACTGAGCAGACGCGCGACGCGGTCGCGGCCTGGATCACGATGGCCCATCTGAAGCCTGAGGAGTTTCTCTTTCCAAGCCGCGTTACCAAGTCGCCTCATCTATCAACCCGGCAGTATTCACGGATCGTCAAGTCCTGGGCGGGGTCGATTGCGCTTGATCCCGCGGTGTACGGCACCCATTCAATGCGCCAAACCAAGCCGACGCTGATTTACAGACGCACCAAGAACCTCCGAGCCGTTCAGCTTCTACTCGGGCACACGAAGCTTGAGAGCACCGTCCGATACCTAGGGATCGAGGTCGACGACGCGCTTGAGCTCGCGGAGAAGACTGAGGTCTAATTCACGTGGGACGGTCGGCGGAGTGCTGGAGGGCACGGTCGCCGACCGCATGCAGCCCTTCGATCCACGCCGGGCGAAGTGCGGCCATCGACCGTTGCTGCCATTGGAACGCAAGAGCGACACGCATCGCCGCCGCGCGAGCCAACGCAAGGCGGCCTGACCATTCAGCGTTGCGACGCGGCCTGACGTGCGGCGTCGCGACCCGGTCTGACGATCCGGCGGCACAAGCCCGCGCGTTGACCAATCTCCGCGCATTCCCATGCACGGGGCGACGGTGTAGATTCTCGTCTGCCACGCCGCGCGCTTTCTCGAAGCGCCGCGATCGCGATTTCGCATGGTGCGACCACCGGCCTAGCCGGCGCAACGAGGGAGCTTCCGATGCCTTATTTCAATGCGGCGCACGCGTTGCGCGGCGACCGCTTGGGCGCACGCCGCCATCGCGGCGTCGCCTGGTCTGCGCTCGTCCTAAGTGCCGCGACCGCGGCCGCGACCCTGGCCCCGAATGCGGCAGCCCAAAGAGCAGCGCCCGGCACGGTGACCACCACCGCCGCGGTGAGCGGCGTCGGCACCTTCAACACCGGCCTCGACGGTCCGGGTTCCTTCCGTTACGCCGGCGTGATCGCGAGCGGGTCGATCACCAAGCAGATCGACGCCCAGTGGTCCGTGGGCATCAATGCCGGCTACACGTACGAGAACTGGTCGTTCGACACGCCCACGGCGTTCGGCCCCGAGGCGCCGTGGGGCTCGATCAACCGGCCCAGCGTGGGTTTCAACGTGGCGTACCAGGCGGGGCCCGACCTCGGGTTCTTCGTCGCGCCGCAGTTCGAGTGGGATTATGAGAGCGGGGCATCCGGCAACCGCAACAACTTCGGCGCCGTGGTGGGCGCCACCAAGGTCTTCTCGCGCGAGCTGGTGCTGGGCCTCGGCGCCGGCATTTTTCGCCAGATCGACAACAACAAGGTGTTCCCGTTCCTGATCGTCAACTGGCAGATCGACGACAAGTGGAAGCTCACGAACCCGTTCCGGGCCGGGCCTGCAGGGGGCGCGGGGCTGGAGCTCGTGTACCGCATCGACGACCAATGGGAAGCGGCCGGCGGCGGCACCTACCGCGACTATCGCTTCCGGCTCAAGGACTCGGGCCCGAACGCCAACGGCATCGGCCAGAACCAGGGCGTGCCGCTCTTTGCACGGCTGTCGCGCACACTCGCACCCAAGGTGCGACTCGATCTCTACGCGGGCGCGGTGGTCGGCGGCACGCTGAAGCTGCGCGACCCGAGCGGCAACACGCGCGTGGCGCAGGACTACGGCGCCGCGCCGTTCCTCGCGCTGACCGTAGCCGGCGAGTTCTGATCCTTCGCCCGCGCATCAAGGCCGCTGACCGCGCCGCGCGCGAGCGGCTGCTGCGCTATTGCGCCCGGCCACCGTTCACCCTGGACCGGCTGCGCGAGCTCGACCGCGAGCGCGTCATCTACGACCCCCCGGTTGATGCGGTGCCCTGTTGCAGCAATCTGAACGGTGGCTTCAATGAATTTTCGATGACGGCTTCGGAGCACCTTCGCCGACCGTTCAGGGTCGGGTCCCGTAGTTGGCGAACGGCAGCTATAGGGCCGCGAGACGTGAAGGGCGACAGTCTCTGGACGGCCA
>DATIQO010000122.1:0-1698 GCA_035470745.1 Sphingomicrobium sp.
TTGTAATCCTCGAGCCTCACGCAGCCGTTGCTGATCCAGAGCTCGTTCTTGGTGAAATGCTCTTTTTCCGGAGAATCATGGAGATAGATGCCAAAGTAATTAGGCAGCATGAACTTCATCATGCCCATCGAATTGGCGGGACTGGGGAGGCGCCGAAGCGCCACCGAATCGCGTCCGTCGACGACCGCCTGCCAATCGACGCTCGCTGGATCGATCACCTTCGCATTGTCGGTAAGGTCCGAGAGAACCTGGTACTCGCGGTCGCTGAGGTAGCCGATACCCTGCGCGACGATGCGGGGCGCGATGAGGTTTTTCACAAGGTCGGGTGGAACGTTCCAATAGGGATTGACGCTCGCATATTTGATGTAGGCGGCCATCATCGGCGTTGCGCTTTCAGCCTTGCCGACGACGATCTTCATCTCGTCGACCTTCCTGCCGTTCTCCCACATCGAGAGGCGCGCATCGCCGGCATCGACGACGAGATATTTGGGCTGCTCCTCCGGCGCCGGAAGGCGCTTTGCCCGCTCCATGTTGATGATGATGAGCTGTTCGTAATAGTCGGCGCCGCGGTTCAGCGCCTCGATCGTTCCAGCGCCGGCAATGCCGTCATCCTTGAGGCCGTGAACGAACTGGAACTGCTTGACCCTGGCAGCGAGCGCGGCGTCGTAGCTGCCCCCCTCGGGCAAGCCGAGGCGTGCCCTTAGCGCCGCGACCCTGTCGCCGGTCGAGCCCGGTTTCAGGCTTGGGCCGGAAGGGACGGAAATCTGCGGAAGGCTGCCCCAGTTCTGCTGATATTTGACGAGGCCGCGGCGCAGGTCCGTGTAGATCGGGTTCACCGAGGTGAAGAGATCGACCGGCGCGGCGCTCCAGGCCGCGTCCGACAAACCTGCGAGGAAGCCGCGGTTGTGGACCGCCCGGGGAACGAGCGACTCGTCGATGTAGATCATGTCGACGCCTTGCTCGATCGCTGGCGGAAGATCGATCGGCTCGAGCGCGGCCCCCTTGTTGGGCTGCGCGATCGGCGACTGCCACGGCTGTCCGGCAGGCGCAGGCGGCGGCTGGGCCATCCATGGCTCGGCGACGGGCGGGGGCACTGCGTCGGGCGACGCCGCCGCGGGAGGGGCGGGCGGTACGGGCGGAGGAGCTGGCGGCGGCGGTGGCGGCGCGTACCAATATTGCGCGGACGCGCCGGCCGACAGCGCCAGCGCGCTCAATCCGATCAAGGCATGACGAACGTTCATAACTCCTTGATAGTCGAGGAAACTGAACGGTTACAGAATCGGCCGTTCAACTGGTGCCGATTCATTCACCTTCCAGCGGAAGTGTGTCTTTTTCGGCCGTGGGGGAGCCGAGTTTCTCGGCCATCGCCTCGACTTCTTCATCGCTTGGAGCCTGCGGGAGCTCGGTCTCACCTGGAGCAAGGCTGTCGTCGGGGATGCCGGGCCCGGTCCCGGCAATGGTTTCATTGATCGGCCGGTCGTTGGTACCAGTGCTGATCTTTTCCCTGTCCACGGCCATTTGCGCCTCCTTGTAAATGATAAGCGACCGGCGAGCGGGCAATGTTCCTGCACTTTATTGCGCCGGTGCATGGGGCCGCCCATATACTAGCGCATGACTCGCTTTCTTCCGATCCTGCCGCTTCGCGACATCGTCGTATTTCCGCACCGCATCGTCCCGCTGTTCGTCGGGCGCGAGAAG
>DATIQO010000123.1:0-3523 GCA_035470745.1 Sphingomicrobium sp.
CTCAGCAGCGAGGAAGTCGAGCGCGTCCGCAGCTGCGGTGGCCGCATCATCGTTTCTCCCGACACCAACCCGGAGGTCGTCGCTGCCGCTGCTGCGGCCGGGCTAGTTTCATCACCTGGCTATTTCACTCCCTCGGAAGCGTTCGCGGCAATTCGCGCAGGAGCGGATGCGCTCAAGCTGTTCCCGGCCGAAGGCGCAAGTCCCGCATCGCTCAAGGCCCAGCTAGCCGTGATCCCGCGTGAAATTCCCGTCCTTGCAGTAGGGGGCATCACGCCCGACAACATGCGGCCCTGGCTCGAGGCAGGCGCGGCCGGATTTGGTCTGGGCTCGGGGCTATACAAGCCCGGACAGTCGGCGGCCGAAACGCTGACGAAGGCACGGGCCTATGTCGCGGGAGTGCGGATGTGACCGCGATCCGCATTGCAATCATCGGCTATGGCAAGATCGCCGAGGACCAGCACGTCCCATCGATAGAAAAGAACGAGCGGTTCCAACTGGTCGCGTCTTCGAGCCGGTCCGGACAGGGAATCGGAGCAAAGTTCGCCGACTGGCGCGAACTGATCCGCGGCGTCGACGGGCTCGAAGCGGTTGCGATCACGACCCCCCCAGGACCGCGCTACACGATCGCGCGCGAATGCATCGAGGCGGGCCTTCACTGCCTTCTTGAAAAGCCTCCTACGGCCGGGCTCGCCGAGATCGCCGATCTCGATTCACTTGCTCGGGCGAAAAGCGTCACGCTGTTCACGACCTGGCATGCCCAGCATCATTCAACCGTCGACGCTGCCGCGAAGGCGCTTGCCGGGAAGCGCGTCAAGTCGATGCAGATCCACTGGCACGAGGACGTTCACAAGTGGCATCCGGGTCAGCAATGGATCTGGGAGCCGGGCGGCTTTGGCGTGTTCGATCCCGGCATCAATGCCTTTTCGATTGCAACGAAGATATTCCCGGGACCACTGCTCGTTCAGTCGGCCGACCTTAGCATCCCCAAGGACGCGCAGACGCCGATCGCTGCCGATGTGACCTTCTACAGCCCCGAGGCCGATGGTCCCCTCGTCGCGAGCCTCGACTGGCGCCGAACGGAGGGCGAGGAGTGGACGATCGCCATCGAGGCTGCGGACGGCACAACCATTCGCCTCGAAGACGGGGGATCGCGGCTGATCCTCAACGGTCAAAGCAGCCTCGACCACGGCGTTGGAGAATATCCCGACATCTACAGGAATTTCGTCGACCTCATCGACGAGCGGCGCAGCCTCGTCGACGTTGCACCGCTGCGGCTCGTTGCGGACTGCCTCCTCATCGGCCGACGCAGGATCGTCGAAGCCGTCCACGGCTGATGGAGCAACTTGGCTCGACGGGCATTATTCCCGTTGGGCCGCACTCGCAGCGAGTGCTCGGCCGCTTCGGGATTGAAGGACGTGGCACAAGTTACGACAGACGAACTGACACGGGCCGATCAGGCTTTCGCGGGCAATCGCCTGCTCTCCACCTTCTCGCGCGAGGCGCGCGCGCTCGTCGAGCCGTTTGGAACAATCGTCGAGCTCGAGCCCGGCGAAACGGTGCTCCGTTCCGGCGAACAGGTCCGCGCAAGCCTTTTCCCATTTGGCCCGGCAATGATCACGATGGTGGTCGACCTCATCCATTCACGCTCGATCGAAGTCGCATCGATCGGCCGCGAGGGCGCAGTCGGCGGCATCGTCAGCTGCGGCCATGCTCCCGCCTTCTCGCGGGTCGAAGTCCTTATTGGCGGGCCCGCTCTCCAGGTGCCGATGGAGGCGCTTGAGGATGCGAAGAAGAGATCGCCATTCATCGCCAACCTCTTCTGCCGCTACTCCGACTATCTGCTTGCCACCGTGATGCAGTCGGTTGCGTGCAACGCTTTCCATTCGATCAGCGAACGGTCAGCGCGATGGTTGCTCCACGTCCAGGATCGCGCCGGCGACCGTATCGAGCTGACGCAGGAGGCGCTCGCCGGGCTCCTTGGCGTCCAGCGGACGACCGTCAACGCCGTCATCAAGGAATTCTCGAGCGAAGAGCTGATCGTTACTCGCCGTGGGACTGTCCGCGTGATCGATCGTGCCGGCCTGGAGCGCCGCGCCTGCGAGTGTTACGAGCGACTGCAGGATCATTATGCCGCGGTCATCGGCCCCAAGGGAATCGGCGCCGCTCGATCAGCCGACTAGCTTCCATCCCAGCGTCGCGCCGGCATGAAATGGCACGAGCTCGATGCCGTGATGTTCCAATCGCTCGGGAACTTGCACCTCGACCCGCTCAAGGCTGATTGTGTCTTCGTTGACGGGGAGGCCGTAGAAACGAGGCCCGTTCAACGACGCGAAGGCCTCCAGGCGATCGAGCGCATCTTCAGCCTCGAACACGGCAGCATAGCTCTCCATCGCAAAAGGCGCGTTGAAGATGCCCGCGCAGCCGCAGCTCGATTCTTTTGCAGCCCGCGAATGGGGCGCGCTGTCGGTTCCAAGGAAGATGTTGCTGGTGCCGGAAACGGCCGCCTTGCGGACTGCGAGACGGTGCTTCTCGCGCTTGGCCACCGGCAAGCAGAAAGCGTGAGGCCTCAACCCTCCCGCGAAGAGGGAATTACGGTTGATGAGGAGATGCTGCGGGGTGACCGTTGCACCGATATTGGGTCCATTCGAGGTGACGAAGCCCGCGGCTTCCTCGGTCGTGATGTGCTCGAGAACGATCTTCAGCGCCGGGAAATCCTCGACCAGCCGCGAAAGAATGCGCTCGATGAACACCGCCTCGCGGTCGAAGACGTCGATGTCGCGATCGGTGACTTCGCCATGCACGCACAGCACCATCCCGATCTTTTCCATCCGCTCGAGCGATCGATAGATGTTCCGGACGTCCGTCACGCCGAATGCCGAGTTGGTGGTGGCATTTGCCGGATAGAGCTTGGCGGCAACCCAGATGCCTTCGCTGAATCCGCGCGCAAGTTCGTCAGGGCTGGCCTCATCCGTCAGGTAGCAGGTCATCAAGGGGTCAAAGCCAGGGCCAGTCGCCGCGATGATGCGCTCGCGATAGGCCGCCGCCGCCTGGGCTGTCGTAACCGGCGGGACGAGGTTCGGCATCACGATGGCGCGAGCGAACTGGCGCGCCGTATAAGGCGCGACGGCGCGCAGCATGTCCCCGTCGCGCAGGTGAACATGCCAATCGTCCGGACGGCGGATCGTCAGGGTTTGCGAAGCCACTGCCCGCTCCCTAACTGATGATCATGTCCGCAACCACCCTCACCAATCGCGCGGTGATCCGCCTGGGCGGCGAGGATGTTCGCGCCTTCCTTCAAGCTCTCGTCACCAGCGACGTAAGTGGCGCACTTCCGGTCTGGGCGGGACTGCTGACGCCGCAGGGCAAGTGCCTGTTCGATTTCATGGTGTGGGCTGATGGCGAGGATCTCCTGCTGGACTGCGAGGCGGATGCGAGCGACGCGCTGATCAGGCGCCTCACTCTCTACCGGCTCAGGCGGCCGATCCGGATTGAGCGCGATGAGGGGCTTGCGGTGCACTGGTCG
>DATIQO010000124.1:0-1584 GCA_035470745.1 Sphingomicrobium sp.
GAGAATGTGCGCTGGGCAAGATTTCCAAAGCTGTTTGCAAGCTCGGCGTTGGCGCGGTTGACGATCGCCTCGGCGCTGTAGCTTCCGTCCTGCCCGAACGGGACTTCGCGAAGGAGGAAGTAGCGCAGGGCATCGACCCCGAAGCGGTCGGCAAGCACCATCGGGTCGATGACATTGCCGACGCTCTTCGACATCTTCTCGCCGCGGCTCAGCAGGAAGCCATGGCCGTACACCTGCCGTGGAAGCTCGATTCCCGCCGACATTAGGAAGGCCGGCCAGTAGACCGCGTGGAACCGCACGACATCCTTGCCGATGAGGTGAACGTTGGCGGGCCAGTAGCGGCGCCAGAGCTCGGTATCGTCGGGATAACCAAGGCCCGTGATGTAGTTCGTCAACGCGTCCAGCCAGACGTACATCACGTGATCGTCGCTATCCGGGACCGGCACGCCCCAGTCGAAGCTGGTCCGCGAGATGCTGAGGTCCTTGAGACCGCCCTCGACGAAGCGCACGACTTCGTTGCGGCGGCTTTCAGGTCTCACAAAGTCCGGGTTGGCTGCATAAAGATCGAGCAAAGGCTGCTGATATTTCGACAGGCGGAAGAACCAGCTTTCCTCCACCGTCCATTCGACCGGCGTTCCGTGGGGCGAGAGCTTGGAGCCGTCCTCGGCGGCGGTCAGTTCCTCTTCCTCGTAATAAGCCTCGTCTCGAACCGAGTACCAGCCCTCGTATCGATCGAGATAGAGGTCTCCCCTCTCCTCCATCGCTTTCCATATGGCTTGGCTCGCACGGTAGTGATCGGGCTGCGAGGTCCGGATGAAACGATCATAAGATACGTTAAGAACGTCACACATTTTCTTGAAAAGAAGCGACATTCTGTCCGCAAGTTCGCGCGGCTCGACCCCTTCGGCGCGCGCTGCCTGCGCCATTTTGAGGCCATGCTCGTCGGTGCCGGTCTGGAAGCGCACGTCGCGCCCCTGGCTGCGCTGGAAGCGTGCAATCGCATCGGCGGCGATGGCTTCATAGGCATGGCCGATGTGCGGCGGACCGTTGGGGTAACTGATCGCGGTGGTGATGTAGAAGGGCTCGCCCATGGCGTTGCCCCTAGCCGCCCCTAACTAGCGCTTCAAGGAAGGCGGCTCCGCAACCTCGGCAAGGATGCCGCCGATCTGGAAGACGGTTGCGCCCGGGTCGAGGGAAACGCGCGGCGCGACCGCTGCAAGTTCGCGCGCTTTCGCATAGGCATCGAGCGCCCGGGCGAGCGAGGCGCCCCTTAGCCCCCGTGCTTCGCGGGCAATGAGCGAGGGAGCAAGCTCAAGGAAGGCCGCGTAGCGTTCGGCCGACGCCTTCTTGGAGAGCTCCGATGCAAGCTCGGCCCGGCGCGCATTGGTGGGATCGCCTTGGCGGATGATCGCGAGCGCCGCTTCTTCGAGCTTGGCAAGGCCGAGCTCTGCAAATGCGAGCGCACGCCCGGCCGAACCAAGCGACATGGCGGCAATGCGCTTGCGCTCCGCGGCGCTGAGGTCAGGCGAGCGCTGTTCGAGGATTGACGTCATGGCGTCATCGCCAAGTGCTTCAAAATGCAGC
>DATIQO010000125.1:0-7884 GCA_035470745.1 Sphingomicrobium sp.
GGTCCAAAAGTGCGAGCGTCAGTTCGTCCCTTGCGCCGCCGAAGAAGTTCAACAGCGCCCGCCCAAACAGCTGATGCGGGCGGACGCGATCGAAAAGCGTGAGGCTCGAGCGAAGCTTCATCGCATCGATCGCACCGAAGACCTGCTCGGCACTGCGATCACTGGCGAGCGCGAGGAGAGCTTCGACGCAATCCTCGAGCCGTGGACCCAAGGAAGGATGCTCAAGATAGGCGCGCGCCTCCGCAAGCGAGGTCAGGCCATAGAATTTCGCGGTGGGGCTCCGGCCGAGTTCGGCGAGCTGCGGGAAAATGAACCACATCCAGTGGCTCTGCTTCGAGCCCTGGCGGATTTCGAGGAGCGCGTTTTCAAATACGCCGTTCTGCACTTCGACAAACCGCTGCAAATTGAAGGGATCCGAAGGAGGCACGCCGGCATCATGGGCTTGCCGCCGGCGGCGGGAAAGAGGGGCTGGCGCCTATTGAGCGGGCGCCAGCAGCCCAGCAAGCACGTAGAACAGGATCATGACGGGGCCTGTCAGCAGCGTTGCCGCGATGAAGCCCAGGCGCACGATCGTCGGGTCAACCCCCGTGTAATCGGCAAAACCGGCGGCGACGCCCATCACCTTGGCATCGCCGCGGTTTATCAGGAAACGTCCATTCATTCTCTGTTTCCTTTCAAGCTGGCGCAACTTACGCGATCGGCAGCGAGGTTGCGGCCGAGACGAGTAGAAGAGCAGTGATGAACGCGCCGGCGAACATCGTGGCGGTCTCACGGGCAGAAGCGAATGTGAACATGGTAATACCCCTTTTGCATTTCGTTCGGGCCCGTCATTGGGCCCGTGCCATAATCAATGCATGAGGCGTGCCAATTTAAAAAAGCTCTTATTTTTCAGCAGATGAACTTGGACTGCGCCTGAAAGTGGCGGGATTTACCACCAAGAATTGGTGCGTTTGGCCAATGCACCCCGCCGTTGACGTCCGGAAATGGACAGTTCGATCAGATCGCTTGCGAGCGATCAGCTCGAAGTCGTGTTTCCGCCATCCGGGTGAAGCACCTGGCCGGTCATGTAGCTTGAATCCTCGCATGCAAGGAACAGGAACGATGGCGCGACCTCGTTGGGCTGGCCCGGCCGGCCCATCGGCGTGTCCTTTCCGAACTCGGGGATCTTTTCCTTTGGCTGACCGCCCGATGGATTGAGCGGCGTCCAGATCGGTCCCGGCGCGACGCCATTTACACGGATGCCCTTCTTGACGAGGTTCTTCGAGAGCGAGCGCGTGAACCCCACGATCGCGCCCTTGGTCGCGCTATAGTCGAGCAGGCCTGGCGAGCCCTTGTATGTCGTTTCCGAAGTGCAGTTGATGATTGCGGATCCGGCTTTGAGATGTGGGAGCGCGGCCTGCGTCAGGAAGAACATGCCAAAGATATTGGTCTGAAAGGTGCGACGGAGCTGGTGCTCGTCGATCCGCGTGAGATCCTCGTCGTAATGCTGCTCGCCAGCATTGTTCACGACGATGTCGATCCTGCCGAATTGCCTGACGGTCTGGTCGACCGCATTTTCGCAAAATTGCTTATCGCCGACATCGCCGGCAATGGTGATCGCGCGCCTCCCCTCGCCCTCCACGATCTCCATGGTCTTTCGGGCATCGTCATGCTCGCACAGGTAGAGGATGGCGATGTCGGCGCCTTCGCGAGCAAACAGCGCGGCAACGGCGCGTCCAATGCCGCTATCGGCGCCAGTGATCAGCGCAACCCTCCCTTTTAGCCGGTCCGAGCCGCGAAAGCGGGGCTCCCAGTCGGGCTTGGGCTCAAGCCTGCTCTCATGGCCAGGTTCCTGGTCCTGGTGGACCATCGGCTCCTTGAGGTCGGCTTCATGTCCCATCACTCACTCCTTGGGCGCAATTCCCATTCCCTCGCGCTCGAATTCGTCGGCGGTCGCCTGGTTCATCTCATCGGCGTCGCCTTTGCGGCGCTTGCGGGTACGCGCCGCCTCGGACGGGTTTCTCGATCGCTTGGAGGTCTTGGTTGTCTTCATGCTTTCCACCCCGGGCTGAACCGATTCCGCTCCGCGCGGTTCCGGCGGCCTGCCGGCAAACCGATATCGCAGTTTGAAGGACTAGCCCCGCCGGCGCTTGTCGCGCGGCTTGTCTTGCGCGTCGGCCGACTTGGTCGCGCCTCGGTTGCACTGCGCAACGAGCGTTGGATAATCGAAATTGCTATTGTCGATCAGCGCCGCGCTGGTCGCCGCAGTGCATTGCGCCTCGGTCGCGTAGCGGGTCTGGAGAGTTGCAACGGGCGTGCACGAGCTGCCGCCGTCGGCGCAGCCCAGAATCGCGATGATGAAATAGCCAGGTCCCATTGCTGCATCCCCTAAGATGCTGTTTTAACCACCCAATTTCAGCTGGGTTCCGCCGCATCCTGGATCATCTCGATTGCTGTAGGCGATCCGCATTCCTACGTAGGGATGAATGGCACCGGCTGGTCACGAGCAACATCAGGCGACTTCGAGCGCGGGCTTTGCCGCGCTGTGGCGATTCCTCCCGATGCTCTGGCCCAAGGGGGAGCTCGAACTGAAGGTCCGAGTGATTGCGGCCATGGCGCTCGTGCTCGCAGGCAAGGCGGCGGTGCTGCTGATGCCGTTCGCCTACAAGGCCGTGATCGATCGAATGTCGAGCCGCCAGGCGCCTTTCGCCATTGTTGCGATGCTCGTTGCCGCTTATGCGGCGGCCCGCTTTGCGGGCGTCCTGTCGGACAACCTTCGCAACGCTTTGTTCGAGAAAGTTGGCCAGGATGCGGCCCGGCGGCTGGCAGGTACCGTCTTCCGGCACATCCACGACCTTTCGCTGCGCTTCCATCTCGAGCGGCGCACCGGATCGCTGACCAAGATCGTCGAGCGAGGCACCAAGAGCATCGACATGATGCTCTATTTTCTCCTGTTCAACATCGGACCGACGCTGATCGAGCTCACGGCAGCATGCATCATTTTCTTCGTGAAGTTCGGACTGGGCCTGGTTGCAGCAACGCTTGCAATGATGACTTTCTACATCGCCTTCACCAGGCGCGTGACGGAATGGCGTGCCGACTTGCAGCGCCAGCTGAACGATGTCGACAACAAGGCAATCGGCCGCGCCGTGGACTCATTGCTCAACTACGAGACGGTCAAATATTTCAACGCGGAAGAGCGCGAAAGCCGGCGCTACGACGAAGCCATCGCCGCCTTCGCGCGCGCTACCGTGCGCAACGAAGTGTCGCTCGCCTGGCTGAATATCGGCCAGGCGCTCATCACCAATCTCATGATGGCCGGCGCGATGATCTTCACCGTCTGGGGATGGAGCAAGGGCCGGTACACGTCCGGCGACGTCGTCTTCATCAACACCATGCTGCTTGGCCTGTTTCGACCGCTCGACATGCTCGGCTGGGTCTATCGCACGGTCCGGCAGGGCCTCATCGACATGGAGGCGATGTGGAAGCTCGTCGACACGCCAGCCGAGGTGGTGGACCCGGCAGACGCCAGGCCGCTGCGTGTCGTTCGCGGCAATATCCGGTTCGAAGACGTCCATTTCGGGTACCATCCCGAGCGTGAGATCCTCAAAGGGCTCGACCTCGACATCCCGGCGGGAACGAGCTGCGCGATCGTCGGGCCGTCCGGTGCGGGAAAATCGACCATCGCCCGGCTCCTTTATCGCTTCTACGATCCGACATCGGGCCATATCCTGATCGACGATGCCGACATCGCCCAGGTGACGCAGAAGAGCCTTCGCGCGGCGATTGGAATAGTCCCCCAGGACACGGTGCTGTTCAACGACACCATCGGCTACAACATCGGCTATGGCCGCGACGGCGCAACGCAGGAGGATATCGAATCCGCTGCCCGCGGAGCGGCGATCGATCACTTCATCGCCGCTCTCCCGGATCATTATCGATCAATGGTCGGCGAGCGCGGCCTCAAGCTCTCGGGCGGCGAGAAGCAACGCGTCGCGATTGCCCGCACCCTGGTCAAGGACCCGCCGATCCTGGTGCTCGACGAGGCGACGAGCGCACTCGACAGCCGCACCGAGGAGGAAATCCAAAAAACCCTCGATCGCGTCGCGAGAAGCCGGACGACCATCATGATCGCCCACCGGCTCTCGACGATCGTCGGTGCGGACCAGATCGTCGTCCTCGACAATGGCCGCGTTGCCGAGCGAGGGACACATGAGGAGCTGCTCGAGCGCGGCGGACTTTATGCCGATCTCTGGTACCGCCAGGCTGCGGAGCGGCTCGCGGAAGAGACAGCAGAAGCGGCGGAATGAGATGTCTAGCGGCGTCTTAGGCCGCGCAGGACATTCCCTTCCGTGCTGAGATATGGCCGGCGGTAATCGAAGCGCGGCGTATCCGAGAAGATGAGGTAGTAATATTTCATCTGCTCGGACCACCAGTAGCCCGGGCAATGATCGCTCTGGACCTTGGGATCGGCCGTGACATCCGCGAGTGTCGCATAGCCGAACGGCGCCTTGTTCCACCGCTTCATCGCCAGATAATGGCCGCGCGCGACCATTCGCCATTCCTCCCGCCGGTCGAGAAGCCACAAGTTGAAAGCGGCATCGGCAAGTTCCGGCCGCAATGCATTGGTCTTGCTGAGCACCCTGCCGCTTTGAACGTCATAGTCTTCCGGAAGGACCTCGAAGCGCTTCTGAAGACTGACCCAGCTGCGCGTATAATCGGCTCCAAGTCGCCGGGCTCCGCCCTGCGCGAGGAGCCCGCCATAGAAGGATGCAAGCTCGTCCTGCTCCCAGCTGATCCTTTCGCCGGTTTCAAAATCGACATCGACGAACCACAGGCTCCCGCCGATGTCCTGCGCCTGGTGCCTGATGATCGACGCCGTGCAGGCCCGGTACATTGCGAGGCATTCCTCGTCTCCAAGCAGGTCCCAGCCGTCGAAAAGATATTCGAAATAACTGTCCGATGGCGGGCCGATTGTCGCCCGGCGGCTTTTCCATTCGCCCGTCATGCAATCGATCGAGTCGGCGATCAGGCCGATTTTCGAGCGGCGGTCGAACATTGATTTCTGCGCGCGTTTTGCCGCCGCGCGATAGCGGTCGTCGCCGGTGGCTCGGCTGAGAAATCCGAATTCCGGGATGAACGTCCCGGTTTCGGCCGGATTGGTCTCCCGGCCCCGCAGCGCGCCGGTGCGCAAGTTGATGAAACGGTGCGGAATGCCGAGCGGCGACGCAGCGAAGCTCGGCAGGAGCCGGTCCGCGCAATCGCGCGCCTTGGCGAGGAGGACGGCATCGCCGCAGGCGTGGAACGCGGACAGCAGCCCCCCCACCAGCCGGATCGAGGTTTCGAATACCGAGACCTCGCCATCGACGTCGAAGTCGAGATGATGCTTCACCCAATCGACCCCGTCCCGGAATTCATCGTCCAGTCCCATCACCCACAGGGTGTCGAGCGCTTCGACGAGCGAAAGGCCAAGGTGATGATGCGGCAGCGGAAAGCTCTCATAGCCCCCGCTGATCGGCTTGATCTGGTCCTTGCCCCACGCGCGCTCGCGATAGTTGCGCCAGGCCCAGCGCATCTCGTTTCTCACGTCTTCGGCAAGTGCATGCCAGTCCCTCGCGGATCGTCGGGGCGCTGAGCCGGCGATCAGGGCCGCGGAGCTGCCCGCGAGCATCGCGCGGCGAGTAATCAGTGAACGACGTTGCATAGGGACGAGGCTAGCCGGGCTGCCCTGGCTAGGCTACTCCCGCGCGAGCCCGGGGCGCGCTCGGTCCCCAACAAGTTCGAGTTCATGACCGCCCCCCACGCAATCCTCAAAGAGACCTTCGGCTTCGACCGGTTCCGCGGCGTCCAGGAAACGGTGATCGGGCGCGTTCTCGCCGGCAAGCATACCCTTGCAGTAATGCCGACGGGCGCCGGGAAATCGCTCTGCTATCAGCTCCCGGCCCTGGCCCGCGAAGGAACCGCGCTCGTCATCTCGCCGCTGATCGCGCTGATGCATGACCAGATCCGAAGTGCCCAGGCGATCGGCATCCGCGCGGCATCGCTGACCAGCGCGGACAACGACCGCGAGCAGACGGTGGAGCGCTTCCGGGCGGGCGAGCTCGACCTCTTGTATGTCGCCCCGGAACGGGCAACGCTCGATAGCTTCCGCCGTCTCCTCGACCCTGTCCGCCTCGCGCTGATCGCCATCGACGAGGCGCACTGCGTCAGTGAATGGGGTCATGATTTCCGCCCCGATTACCGCAGGCTGACAGCATTGCTGGAAGATCATGCGCAAGTGCCAAGGCTCGCGCTCACCGCGACCGCGGACCAGCGCACGCGCGTCGATATCCTGACTGAGCTTGGAATTCCCGGGGACGGCCTCGTCCTTGCCGGGTTCGACCGGCCCAACATCCGTTACCATATCCGCGCCCGCGAAGAGACTGGAAAGCAGCTTCGCGATCTCCTCGAGGGCCGGCCGGGCTCGGCGATCGTTTACGCGCCGAGCCGCGACAAGGCCGAGAGGATCGCGGAAAGGCTGGTTCGAGACGGGCGGCAGGCGCTCCCCTATCACGCCGGCCTCGAGCCGCAGGTTCGCGCCAGAAACCAGGCGGCATTCGCCAATTCCGAGGAGATGGTGATTGCCGCGACCGTGGCGTTCGGGATGGGCATCGACAAACCGGATGTCCGGCTGGTCGCCCATGCCGCGATCCCAAAGAGCATCGAGGCCTATTATCAGGAGACGGGCCGCGCCGGGCGCGACGGCGAGCCGGCCGAGGCCTGGCTATTCTGGGCGGCCCAGGACTTCGCCCGCGCCCGGCAGCGGATCGAGCAGGAAGTCGATCCGGAACGCCGGCCGGCCGAGCGCGACCGGCTGAACGCGCTTGCAGCGCTCGTCGAGACGCCGCTCTGCCGCCGCGCGCTGCTGCTGCGCCACTTCGGCGAGAATCCGCCGGACCATTGCGGCAATTGCGACAATTGCCTCGATCCTCCGGCGACCGTCGATGCGACCGAGGTCGCCCGTAAGCTGCTCTCGGCAGCGTTCCGAACGGAGATGCGGTTTGGCGTCGGCCACCTCGTGGACGTCCTGGCGGGCAAAGACAGCGAGAAGGTCCGTAGCCTCGGTCATCATCGACTGTCGGTGTTCGGTATTGCAACGATGGAAGAACTGACCTTGGCAAGGCCGGTCGCGCGAGCGCTCATCGCGCGTGACGCGCTTCGCGCCGACGCCTATGGCGGCCTGTCGTTCGGCCCGGGTGCGCGGCCTATCCTCAAGGGCGAGCAAAAGCTCGTCGTTGCCCTTCCGCCGAAGGCAAAGGGAAGGCGCCGAACGAACTCCGGGCCTTTCGATCCGCTTTTCGAAGCCTTGCGCGAAGCGCGCCGTGCACTTGCCGCAGAGGCCGGCATTCCGCCCTACCTGGTCTTCCATGACGCAACTCTTCGCGAGATTGCAGCTGCTCGGCCAACGACCCTTGCAGAGCTTGCGCAGGTGAGCGGCGTTGGACGAACCAAACTAGATCGCTATGGGGACGCAATGATTGCCGCGCTTTCCTCGTCGGTTCATTCGTTCACCCCTGCGCAAGCGCTGCGTCCTAAGAGCTAAGTGATTGAATCCATGAGGAGTCATATGATCCGCACACTTCTGCTTGCGTCTGCTGCAATGGCCTTGGCCGGAGCTGGTCAACCGCTGCTCGCCGCGACCCCGAGGTCGAACGCCGCCCACTCCGCAACGCTTGCCGCGTCGAACCCGTTCGCAAAGCCGAGCACTCTGCCGTTTGAGGCGCCGGATTTCTCGAAGATCAAGGACAGCGACTATCTCCCCGCGCTGCTGGCGGGAATGGCACAGCAGAAGCGCGAGGTTCTCGCAATTGCCGATAATCCGGCCCCGCCCACCTTTGCCAACACGGTGGTTGCGATGGAGCGCTC
>DATIQO010000126.1:0-18430 GCA_035470745.1 Sphingomicrobium sp.
TCACTGGTGAAAAGATACTTGACGAGAAGCGGCTTGTCGCCGGCGCCGGTGAACCAGACTTCCCCGATACGCCGGTCTCTGGGCGCATCGAACATCGCCGGAAGTTCGGTCCGGCCCCAGGGCTTTTCAACATACTCGCGCCCGAGTTTCACGGGATTATGCGCCGCAGGACCGGTTCGATGACCGCTGCCATTGCATCATAGCCAGCTTCGGTCGGGTGGACGCCATCGCCGGCGAGGCCGGCCCTCATCGCTCCGGTGCCGTCGTCGAGTGCCGGGTGATAGTCGATCCAGGTTGCGCCCGTCTCATGCGCGACGCGCCGCAGCCTTCGGTTGAGATCGGCGATAGACTTGCGTGTCTCAATTGCCGGAGCCCAGGGGAATTCTGCCGCCGGAGGCACGGATGCGATCAGCGCCTTGATTCCGTGCCGCTGCGCAATATCCGTCATCGCGCGAATATTGTCCTCGCTCATCTGCGCGGTCATCGGGCCGGTATTACCGGCAATGTCGTTGGTACCGCCCATGATATGCACTGCGCGCGGGTGAAGATCGACGACGTCGCTCATCATCCGCAGCAACATCTGCGATGTGGTTTGGCCGCTGATGCCGCGGTCGATCCGCCCTGGCTTGAAGAAGCCGGGGCGCTTTTCGAGCCAGCCCTCGGTGATCGAATCGCCCATGAAGACGATGCGCACGGGCGCTTTCGACGAGAGCAGGGCCGCATTGTCGTCGGCATAGTAGCCGATCATCCCGAAATCACGTCCAAACCAGTCATGAAACCACCTGCTCCAGTCGCCGCCAGGTGGCATCTTGTTCTTTGCGAATGCGGCGTCAGAGGCGAGCAGTAGCGGCGCGGCGAGCGCACCCCGTATCAGGTCACGGCGTTCAAGTTTCACAAGCGCTCCTCCCGGAAAGACGACTGCGGGCCCACGCGGCTTCAAATCCGACAAACGCAGCGTTAGCGCTAACCAAGCGGCTTGTGCGACCGATTTTTCGCTGCCAGTCTGCTTCGTGAATCTGCGAGGAATTGAGCGTGCAGCAACAGCGGCAAACGGCCGGCGTCACCGGTGCCTATGCAATCATAACCTGCCTTTTTTTCGCCTGGGGTTTCATAACCTCGCTGGTCGACCCGCTCGTCGCGGCAGTCAAAGGCATCTTCCACCTTTCCGACGTCGAAGCGCAGCTGAGCGCGTCCGCATTCTTCATCGCTTATGGTGTGGTGAGCCTTCCAGGAGCCGTGCTGCTCGCCCGAGCCAAGTCGGTCCCGGCGGTGCTGATTTCGCTTTCGATGATGGTTGCTGGATGCCTCATCATGCTCCTGGCCGCCAATCTCGCCATCTACGAGATCGTGCTGCTCGGCCTGTTCGTCATGGCGAGCGGGATCACCATCCTCCAGGTCGCAGCCAACCCGCTTTCGGCGGCGCTTGGACCTCCCGAGCGAAGCCACTTCCGGCTGACCTTCAGCCAGGCATTCAACAGCCTTGGCACATTCATCGGTCCTTATCTTGGAGCGTCGCTCTTTCTCAAAGGTGTCGAAGTCAAGGAAGGCACCGTGACTACGCCGGCGGTCCGCGCCGCCTCGCTGCATGGGATCGACCGCGCCTTCTTCTGGATCGCCGGTCTCATCATCCTCATCGGCATCATGATCTATGCGGGCAGGAAGATGATCGGCGCGGCCGCTCCGCCGCCGCCTCATGAAACTGCCGACGTTGGTGTCGGAGCAACCATCCGCGAAGCGGTCGCCTCGCGCTGGGCGCTCTTCGGCGGGCTCGCGATCTTTCTCTACGTGGGCGCTGAGGTTGCGATCGGCACGCAAATGGCGCTGTTCCTCAACAGCAATTATGTCTGGAACGTGCCGCTTGAGACCGCCGGCAAGTTCGTCAGCCTCTATTGGGGCGGGGCGATGATAGGGCGGCTCGTTGGATCGGCCCTGCTCACCCGCATACCGGCGCCGCGCCTGCTTTCGGTCTTCACCGCCATGGCCTGCGCCTTGTGCCTGTTCGTGGTCATCGTCGGGGGAGTGCCGGCGGGTTATGCGGCGCTGTCGATCGGCCTGTTCAATTCGATCATGTTCCCGGTGATCTTCACGATCACCCTCGAGCGTTCCACGGCATCCGAAGAAGCAACTTCGGGCTTTCTCTGCTTCTCGATCGTCGGAGGCGCAGCAATCCCCCCGCTGACGGGACTTGTGTCGCAGCATACGAGCTATGTGACCGCGCTCATCGTTCCTGCACTTTGCTACGCGGTGCTCTGCATCTTCTCGATCGCGTCGCACCGGGCGCGGACACACCTTCGCGACGAACCGGCGGTCGCTACGATTCACTAGATGGCAGCCCGTCGCTCGAAAAAGATCACCCGATCATAAGCGAACAGGCGGTGCTGCTCGAAGGTCCCTGGCTGGCACTGACTTGAGCGCGGCCTCTGCCCCAGCGCACAAGCGCTAGGGCGATGGGGTTTTCAGGTCCTGGTAGCGGGCAGCGCTAGTGCGCCCGGTACGGCACCCAGTCCCCAAGATTGCATGAGGGGCCGGGAATAATCGCCCCCGGCTCGAGGCCCCGAATTCGGTCGCCTCGGCAATATTGGCCGCCAAGTCCAGCTTCGACGATGATCGTGTTGAACTGGCTGATCGCGGGACAGGCTGCCTCGAGGTGGTTGATATACACCGTCCTGCCATTGCCATAGGCGACGTCCTGCGCATCGAGGACGCGAAGATTTTCGGCGGGATTGGTGGAAATGCAGTGTCGTGCCGGGCCTGCTACGCGCCCTGCCGTCGTGGCGGCGAAATCGCTGCGCGCCGGGCTGACCGGACGCGCGCAGCTTGCAACCAGAGCAGCGGCGGCGATGATCATCAAGGCGCGCATGGTGATCTCCCACAGTTGGAATGCCAGTCCTGCCTCGTCGCGGTCCCTTTCGCGATGCGGCGATCCTGTCGGCCTCGCCTCATAGCATTACGTCCAAGCGGTGCGAAGGAGCGTGAACGGTAATGCGCAGCCGCATCGCTTGTTCGCGGCCGCCTGGAGATTGTCGCGCATTTACCGCCCGGCGTTCGAAACGGCGTTCGATTGCATATCGCCAATCGCTCACCTAGCAGTCTTGCCCAGGGTATCAGCGGAATGGCCAAGCCGAGCCGGCGTAGACGGGGAGTGACGACAATCGAGGACGTCGCGCGCGCCGCTGGCGTGTCGGCGATGACCGTGTCGCGTGTCATCAATCACGGCAAGAACGTTCGCGAGTCGACCCGCGCCTCGGTCGTCGAGGCAATCAAGCAGCTCAATTATTCGCCCAATACCGCTGCGCGCAGCCTCGCCGCGGGGCACGCGACGCACATCGGTCTCCTCTACGCGAACCCAAGCGCGGGATATCTTGCACAATTCCTGATCGGAGCGCTCCACGCAGCGCGCAGTGCCGGCGTCCATCTTGTCATCGAAGCCTGCGAATCGGAAGAGGCCGAGGAACAGGCCGGGATCACACGGCGTTTCGCTACCTCCGACGTAGAAGGTGTAGTGCTTCCGCCGCCACTTTCGGAGTCCCAGGCGATCCTTGCCGAGCTCGATGTGATGGGAATGCCGGCTGTCACCGTGGCGATGGGAACGCCGCGGCCTGACAGTCTCAACGTCCGCATCGACGACTATGCAGCGGCGAAGGAGATGACCCGTTATCTGCTCGATCTTGGGCACCGCAGGATCGGTTTCATCAAGGGACATCCCCGTCACATCGCGAGCCACGACCGATATCGCGGCTTTTGCGACGCGCTGAGCGACGAGGGGATCGACCCCACGAGTGCGCCGGCCGAGCAGGGCTACTTCAGTTATCGCTCCGGATTGATTGCAGGCGAGCGGCTGCTGGGACGGCCCGACCGCCCAACCGCGATTTTCGCAAGCAACGACGATATGGCGGCAGCAACGATCAGCATCGCCCACCGCATGGAACTCGACGTTCCGCAAGATGTCAGCGTCGTCGGCTTCGACGATACGGCTCTTGCAACAAGCGTCTGGCCTGAGCTGACCACTGTCAAGCAGCCGATCGCAGAAATGGCGGAAGCAGCGCTCGAACTGCTGATCGACGACCTGCGCCGGCGCCGCGCCGGCACAGCCCGCAAGTTCACCGAGAGGGTGCTCAGCCATGCGATGGTCATCAGGGAATCCTCGGGGCCGCCGGCGCCCCCGGGCGAGGCTCGCAAGGCGCGCTCACCGGCCAGGGGTTAGGCGATTGCATGGCCACAAATGTGTGTTACCGCTACCAGCGGGAGTTGGGAGAGGGATATGACTGAAGCGAGTCCGCAGCGCGCAAATATGGGCTTTATCGGCGCGATCGTTGCCGTGGCGACGATCGGAGGGTTCCTGTTCGGCTATGACAGCGGCGCCGTAAACGGGACCCAGGATGGCCTGACGAGAGCTTTCCACCTCGTCCCGGGCAGCTGGTCTCCAAGCAACGGGCTCGGCTTCACCGTCGCCTCCCTTCTGATCGGCTGTTTCATCGGCGCGTTCTTCGCCGGGCGGCTTGCTGACATCATCGGTCGTCGCAACACGATGATGCTCTCTGCCGCGCTATTCCTGGTCGGCGCATTGGTTCAAGGTGCGGCACCCTCGCAGATCATTTTCGTCATTGCCCGCATCTGCGGCGGCATGGCCGTTGGCGCTGCCAGTGTGCTCTCGCCCGCCTATATCTCGGAGGTTGCGCCGGCGGAAATTCGCGGCCGGCTGACCACCGTTCAGCAGATCATGATAATCACGGGCCTCACTGCGGCCTTCATCGTCAATTATTTCCTCGCCGCTGGCGCAGGTCTTTCGACTGCGCGATTCTGGGGCGGCATCGAAGCCTGGCGGTGGATGTTCCTGATGCAGGCGATCCCGGCCGCGATCTTCCTGTTCGCGCTGTTCCTGATCCCCGAGAGTCCCCGCTTTCTCGTTTCCAAGCGTCGCACCGAGAAAGCAGAGAGCGTGCTGACCAGCCTGTTCGGTGCAAGCGTCGCGCGAACCAAGCTCGATGAAATCCGCGCGACTTTTAGCGAAGATCACCGTCCGCAGCTCAGCGACATCAAGGGCCGAGGACTATTCGGCATCCGGCCAGTGGTCTGGGCTGGAATTATGCTTGCCGCGTTCCAGCAATTCGTCGGCATCAACGTGATCTTCTATTATGGCGCGACTCTTTGGCAGCTCGCCGGTTTTTCCGAGAGCCAGTCGTTGGCGATCAACATCGTTTCGGGCGCGGTTTCGATCGCAGCCTGCTTGGTCACGATCGCGGTCATCGACAAGATCGGCCGAAAGCCGATCCTCCTGATCGGTTCGGCCGGCATGGCCGTGACTTTGTTCGCGATGGTCTATGCATTCAGCCACGGATCGCTCGATCCGCAAGGCAACCTCGTCCTTTCGAAGGGCCTTGGAACGCTCGCCGTCGTCGCAGCTAATCTTTACGTGATTTTCTTCAATTTCAGCTGGGGCCCCGTCATGTGGGTGATGCTCGGAGAGATGTTCCCGAACCAGATCCGCGGCTCGGCTCTTGCTGTCTGCGGCTTCGTCCAGTGGTTCTCCAACTTCCTGATCTCGTTCAGCTTCCCGGTGATGGCGGCAAAACTGGGGCTGACTGTCAGCTACACCTTTTATGGTGTCTGCGCCTTCATCAGCTACTTCCTTGTCCAGAAGCTGGTGCATGAAACGCGGGGCAAGGAACTGGAGCAGATGGAGGGCTGAAGCGCCGGCGCTGCAAACCGCTCCCGCGATTTAGGTGCGGGGGCAGTTGCTCGATAAGCGGGCGATGCCGCAGGCGAGCCTATTTGGCGGCTCCCAAGACGTCCGCGCGCGAAATCCTTTTGTCGAAGCGCAGCGCCTGCTTGAGGCGCCAGGCCAAAAAGTATCAGTAGCGGACGAGCGGACACCTTAGGCCTGGAACTTCTGTCCGGAACTCGAACAGATCGCCGATCTGCGGCTGCCTTGCGATATCCTCCGGCTTCAGCAGCTGGCGGGCAGTTGTCGCGTAGGCGGTCCGAAGGTCCCCGCCTCCAAAGGCAATTTTCGTGATGTTCGCGACCGGGAAACGAACGGAATCGACGAATTTGCCGCCTGGCGAATAACGGCGCGTTTCCCAACCTCCATAAAGCGAGATCCAGACGCAGCCTTCGCTGTCGATTGTCGGGCCGTCCGGGTGGCCGTCGGCAGGATCGATCCGCGCGAACAACCGCCTCTCGCCAATCCTGCCATCCTTGCTGATGTCGGCAGCATCGATCGTGCCCTTGAGCGTGTCGACGAGGTAGAGGATATCGCCGCCGGGCGAAACCGCAGGTCCGTTCGTAATCGCGATCCCGTCGATGCCGGTGTGGTTCAGCTGCCCATCGGCAAAGCTGTAGAAGGCGCCGCTCTTCGCCCGTTCATTGTTGTCCATCGTCCCGAACCAAAGCCGACCGGTTGAATCGACGACCCCGTCGTTCAGCCGGTTGCCGGGCTTGTCCGTCTCGACCTCGACAATGAGGTCGAATGCGCCGGTCTGGTCATCGAAATGATAAAGTCCTGATTGCAGCCCGGTGACGAAACCGCCGCGCTCGGCAGGCAGGATAAATCCAACCTGCTGCGGCGCGGTCCAGCTTTTCCGCTCGCCGTTCGCCGGATCGAAGCGATGGATCTGATGCTTTTTGATGTCGACGAACCAGAGCGCTTTGTCACGCTCGGCCCAAACTGGCCCCTCGCCAAGTTCGGCCTTCAGTTCCCAAACATCTCTTGGTTCGCTTGTCATTATCGCCGTCCTCGATCGACGAAACCGTCGATCCTTAAGGCTCTCGTGCCGATCTGGTGAGCGGTGCCGGCTGAGGGACTCGAACCCCCGACCTTCGGTTTACAAAACCGCTGCACTACCACTGTGCTAAGCCGGCAAGCTTATGAATTATGAGTATTTTCCCGCCCTCGCGGCGCAACTGTCCGCTCCTAGTGATGAGGCGAGGCGAGGAGGGCAAGCCCAAAATTGTGCGCCAATGGGAGGCGCTCGCGATGAACCTCGAAGAAAATGCCCGGATATCAGCCGCGTAGGCGCTTCGACGAAGCCGTGAGATTTTGAGGGGGGCTAGAGCTGTCAGGCATCGCCAACCAGGCTTGGATCGAGGGTCAGGATTTGGACGGTCGCCGCATGTGGAGAAAGCGATCGTCGAAATCCGCGATTTCCTGCAGTCGTTCCCAGTCCGGCACCGTGATCTTCCTGCCGTCGCGGCCGATTGCGCCTTCCATCGCAAGCAGTTTCAGGATGCGGTTCACGTGGATGGATGTAAGGCCTGTCGCATCGCCGAGCTGTTCCTGGGTGAACGGGAGATCGAACACGCCCGTCTCCAGGTGCTGTGAGCGGAGGCGCACGAGGAGCTCGCAGAGCAGATGCGCAATTCGCTGCCGAGCATCGCGGCGTCCGACGTTCACGACCCATTCGCGAAAGATCGCGGCATCGACGAGAAGTGCCGTACTGATCGCACGGCTGATTTCCGGCGTCTTGTTCAGCAGGGAGTTGATCGCGTCCGTGCGAACGCACGCGATGGTTCCATTCGTGCACATCTGCACGCTCGCATCAGCCTCATCAAGAAAGAGGCACTCAAAGTCGAGCGGATCTCCCGGAACGTTGAAAGAGACGATTTGGCGCGTCCCTTCGCTCGTGTGTTTCTGGCGCTGGGCAAATCCAGCAAGCAGGACAGATACCTCCTTGGGCTGATCCCCTTCCCGCAGAACATATGACTGCCTCGAACGTTTAACCACGCGCCAAGGAAGTGCGCGAATAGCTTCGGCACTTTGATGACCTAGACCGCTGTGGAGGTGCAGGCGTCGAATCAAACGCGAGATGTCGTTGTCTGTCATCGAGCTGTTTCGGACGTAACGATATCCCGGTCGGTTGGAGTGCCCGTGTTAACACGGATCGCCGCAGCCAACGCATACGAGATTATACTAGTCGTGACTGCTCTATGTTAAACGCTACGAGGACTATGGCGACTTATAACTAGCCAGCGGGGCACCGTTCAATGCCGCTGTATTTTTTTCACCTGCGTGATGGAAAGGACACCCTCATCGACGAGGAGGGAATGGATCTCGCCGGCTTTGACGAGGCGAAGGCGGCAGCGCTGAGGCAAGCGAGAGACATCATCAGCCATGAAGCGAGACTGGGTCGCATCGACCTGGGTCAGCGAATTGACGTGGTGGATGCGGCGGGAGCCACGATTTACTCGCTAAGATTCGCCGACGCGGTTGATGTCGACACTTAGATATTCCGGCCCTTTGAATTTGGCCCAGCGATCGATCAGACTACGCCGAAGGTCCAGCCTTCGCCCTGTGCGATTTCCATTGTCAGGCCCTTGGGATCGAAGGCCGAAGGCTCGGACCTTGCGAGTTGCCGCATGCCGGCCGCGGTTACGATGGCGTCCGTCTGGTGATCGTTCGGTTCAAAGCGGAGCCGTGCAGGGGGGCTGCCGAGACCTTTAAGCGCGCGGTTGAGCTCGATGCGGCTTCTCAGCTTCGCGCCTGTCATTCCAGCACGTCGCAGGTAGATCCTCGTATAGATCTCGACCACTGCGCTGCCCTGCGCCGGCAGCGGGTCCATGGGCCAGATCGCGACCTTGCCCTCGAGATGATGGAGAAGCCGCATACCCGAGAAGCTCGCCTTGGCGACTTGTGCGGCTCCGATCGCATCGTAGGCGCTTGCCGTCTTGCGGCCGCCGGTCGCATTGAGCCGTGCATCGCATTGCCTAAATCGCAAGAAATCTGCTTTCACGCCGTCGGCAATTCCAAAGTAGAAATGCCGCCTGTGCGCGGTTTCGAGAAAGCTCGCAGCGCCGAGGTCCTCATCATCGCAGCGGTTGTCGACATAGGCCCAGAACTGGCGCGCGCTCGTCGGCACGTTCGCCTCGCCCGGCAGATATTCCCCGCGCTCGATCAGCGGCGGCGCAAAGCTGAAGTCGAAGCCGAACAGCGTGGGCTCCCTGGCAGCTTGCTGCTCTAGCCAGGACAGCACTTCGAGGCGGGACCAGACATGTCCCGCGCGGACCAGCCGGGGCGCGGCATCGCCGCGGGCCTCTGCAACGGCGATGCCCTTGTGCCTTTTTCCCTTCGCGCCCGACCAATCGATCGCGACATAGGTCGCAAAATTCCTCAAACGCGCTTACGCGGACGCGCCCCTCGCTTGGCTGCAACGAAGTCAAGCGATCGCGCGATCACCTCGCGGACACGGTCGACGTCCGGGCTGTCGTAGCGGATCAATACTCCTTCCCAACCGACATAATGCGGTGTTTGCCAGAAACTCGCCGGATCGGTCTCCTTGAGGATCTTGATCGTGCCGAGATCGATCGCGACGCCGAAGGACGTGTCGGCTTCGTGGCTCCGGAAGAGGAACGCGCGGCCGTTCGATGCGAGCTTCACGGCGGGCTGGCCGTAACTCGTGCCGAGCTCGGTCCCGGGCAAAGCCAATGCAAAGGCAACGGCTTCGTCCCAGGTCATCACACCAGCGGCGGTTGCTCATCCTCCGGCGGCGGCGCTTGACGAATGCGCCGAGGGGGAGCCGAGCGAAGCGGAGGTTGGCCATTATCGGCCCAGCGCTCCAATATCCGGGCAGCGGCGTCACGTCCGCCAAGACCGAAGGCAAGAGCGGTTGCAATCGCAGCCGAGCCAAGGATCAGTCCGAACGCGAGCATCACGATCTGGTCTGCAAGACCCATGAAGGTGAGACCGATCGCGGTGAAGAGGGCAATGATCGCGTAGCGGACGAGCGTCTGAGCGTATCCACCCTCTCCAGTGCCGCTCGCGACAAGCCCCGAAACGATGCGGGCGAGGAAAATCCCGACCACGATGATCAGGCTCCCGAAGATGACCTTGCCCCCGAGCTCTGTCACCTGCGCAAGGAAGATCGCGACCGTGCCGCCGCCGAGCTGGTTTGCAGCTTCGATTCCAGCCGCGAGGATGATCGCGATCATTGCGATGTTCGCGACAATTCGAGAGGGAAAGGTGTTCGGCGGCAGAACGCCCGTTGAACGAATTGCGTCATCGAAGCCGGTCGGCGGCAGGATCGCCTCGATGATGCTTTTGAGAAAGCGGCCCGCCACGAACGCAATGCCGATCCATAGCGCTGCGGCGAGCACGTGGGGAATGGCAGCGAGGATCTGATCGAGCATCGCCGTTGCCGGCGCGGAGATCGACGTAATCTCCAGCGCCTGCAGCGCCGCGATGGAGACGGGAATGATGATGAGCGCGTAGACGAGAACACCGGCGGCGCGCGCAATGCTGGCGCGGGTTGCGCCTGGTGCGGCCCCCGGCGGAACTGCATCGGCAGGGGTACGGACGGTCCCATCGGTCGAGCCAATGCCGATCCGCGCAAGCAATCCGTCGACATTCGCGGCAATGAGCACGGTCTCGACCAGCCGCCGGACGATGCGGGCGACGACGAGGCCGACGAAGAAGATCAGGCCGGCAGCGATGAGATGCGGCAGGAAAGCAAAGATCTCGGTGATGAGCTCATTGATCGGGGCCAGGATCTGGCCGACTCCAAGGAAGCGCAAGGCTGCCATGATCCCGACGAGCCATATGATCAGCTTGGCGATGGTGCCGAGCTGGTGCCCGACGGTCTCCTCGGGGGTGCCCGTCACATGCTTCTTTAGCGCGGGCGAGCGATCGATCGCCTTTTGAAGCACCCACTTCACGGCTCGGGCGACGATCCAGGTCGCGACCAGGATGAGGATCGCAATGAGGATCTTGGGACCCCAGTTCATCAGCTGGGCTTGCCAGTAGGCGCCTGAATCAACCTGGTACATGTGCTTGCTCCCTGCTCAGCCTGCGCGGATCAACTCGTGTCCTTCGCGCTTTGTTGCAGCTGTTTGCGGCGCTTGTCCCAATAGTCCAGCCGCTCTTTCACCTTCGCTTCGAAGCCGCGGTCCGTGGGAGCGTAGAAAAGTTGCCGCTCCATGCCCTCTGGCCAGTAATCCTGGCCGGAAAATCCTTCGTCCGCCTCGTGGTCGTACGCATAGTCCTTGCCGTAGCCCACGTTCTTCATGAGCTTGGTTGGAGCGTTGAGGATGTGCATCGGCGGCATCAGGGAGCCGGTCTCCCCAGCGCTGCGCCAGGCTTTCTTCTGCGCGACATAGGTCGCGTTCGACTTGGGTGCGGTCGCGAGATAGAGGCACGCCTGAACAATACCGATTTCGCCCTCGGGCGAACCAAGGAAATCATACATATCCTTGGCTGCAAGGCACTGCACAAGCGCGTTGGGATCGGCAAGCCCGACGTCCTCCACCGCCGCGCGGGTCAGCCGGCGCAGAAGGTAGAGCGGCTCTTCGCCGGCCACGAGCATTCGTGCGAGATAATAGAGCGCTGCTTGTGGGTCGGAGCCGCGAATGCTTTTGTGCAGAGCCGAAATCAGATTGTAATGTCCCTCGCGGTCCTTGTCGTAGACAGGCACTCGGCGGTGCAGAAGATCGCTGAGTTCGGACGGGCCGAGCGGCTGACCGATGTCGATGGAAAAAAGCGTTTCAGCCTGGTTCAAGAGGAACCGCCCATCGCCGTCGGCGCTCGCGATCAGCGCCTCGCGCGCCTCGGCAGTCACTGGCAACGCGCGCTTTTCCAGAGCCTCGGCGCGAACGACAAGCTCTTCGAGGGCGTCATGGTCCAGCCGCCGCAGGATCAACACCTGGCAGCGGGACATAAGCGCGGCGTTGATTTCGAAGCTCGGATTTTCTGTCGTCGCGCCAACCAGGGTCACGGTTCCATCCTCGACATAGGGCAGGAAGCCGTCCTGCTGCGCCCGGTTGAAGCGGTGAATCTCGTCAACGAACAGCAGGGTCTTCTGGCCGGCGCGTGCAGCGGTGCGCGCCTCGGCGAAAATCTTCTTGAGGTCGGCTACCCCCGAGAAGACCGCCGAGACTGCGACAAACCGCAGCCCCACGGCATCGGCAAGCAGGCGCGCGATGCTGGTCTTACCCGTGCCCGGCGGTCCCCACAGGATCATCGAGGCGAGGCGGCCAGCGGCCACCATCCGTCCAATCGCGCCCTCGGCTCCGGTCAAATGCTCCTGGCCGACGACTTCGCCGAGGGATTTGGGGCGCAGCCGATCGGCGAGGGGAGCTCCCTCGGCAGGCGGTCCCGAAGCGCGGCTCGGCAGTTCCTGCTCGGCAAACAAATCGGCCATCGAACGGAAGCATAGAAGCCGCGCCGGAAAATGCACGAACAGGCTTGTCGAAGATTGTTCTAAGATATATCTAAGACCCATCTATAAGGAGATGGCCGATGGGACACAGGCACTTTGGATGCGGACCGCATGGTCATATCGGGATCAGTTTTCCGGAAGGCCTGTTCGCGATGCGCGGCCGAGGATGGCAGGGCAGCTGGGGACCATTCCAAATCGACTTCGGCGACGAAGGCTGGGGCGGCGGCCGCCGTGCGCGTCGTGCCCGCCGGATTTTCGAAGGTGGAGAACTTCGACTCGTGCTCTTGAAGCTGATCGCCGACGATCCCCGCCACGGTTACGATCTCATCCGAGCGGTCGAGGAAATCACGGGCGGTGAATATGCGCCGAGCCCCGGCATCGTCTATCCAACGCTGACGCTCCTCCAGGACATGGGTTTCATCGAGGAGGCCGCCGGCGAGGGGCCACGCCGGCCGTTTCAGGCGACCGACGAAGGCCGCAACCACCTGAGCGAGCGATCGGCAGAAGTCGACGCATTGTTCGAGCGGCTGAGCCAGTTGAAACCTCGCCAAGGTGACATGGCGGGACCTGCAATCGGGCGCGCAATCCGCAACCTGATGACAGCGCTAAGCCAGCGCGTTGGCCGTGAGGGTCTCGACGAGGAACTGCTTCACGAGATCGCCTCGATCCTCGACGAAGCCGCGCAGCGGATCGAACGGGTGAAGTAAGAGCGCCTAGCGTCCCGTCATCCGCGCGAGGCGCTCGCGCTTGTGAATCGCATGCTTGTAGACGCGGATCACCGTCGCGTTGATCGAATCCCAGTCCATCGTCTTTGCGATGGCAAGCGCAGCTTCGCCGTGGCGACGGCGCAGATCGGGATCGAGCGCATATGTCTCGAGGGCGTCCGCAAACTCGTCCGGCTCGGCGCCGTCGACCAGCGTGCCGGACAGACCCTGCCGGACCAGGTTCGTCGCGCCAGTCGCTTCGGCCGCAATGACAGGCAAACTGCAGGCCATAGCCTCGAGGGTCACGTTGCCGAATGCCTCGGTAATCGAGGGGTTGAGCAGAAGGTCCGAACTGGCGAGCGCTCGCGCAAGCTCGACTCCAGTCAGCTGGCCGAGGAAGATCGCGTCGGGAAGCTGCTCCTCGAACCATGGTCGGGCCGGTCCCTCGCCGATCACCAGCACGCGGTGCTTGGCTCCCCGCTCCGCAAAGGCATGGATTGCATCGGAAAAGACGTCGAGGCCTTTTTCCATGACGATGCGGCCGAGGAAGGTGATGACCATCTCGTCATCACTGATCCCGATCGACCTGCGCCATGCCATGTCGCGCCGCGCAGGGTTGAATTGCTCGCGATCGACGCCGCGTGACCAGATCGCGATGTCGCGGTTCATTCGCTGGACGCGAAGAATGACTGCGGTCGATTGCGCCGGAGCCATCACCACTTCGCAGCGGTGATAGAAGCGTCGCATGATATCTCGCGCGAGCGGCTCCAGCGCCTGCAGGTGGTAATAAGCAAGATAGGTGTCGAAACGGGTATGCACCGAGGCGACGGCCGCGATTTTCCTCCGGCGGGCCCAGGTCACGGCGCGATGCCCAACGATATCGGGGCTCGAAACGTGGACGACGTTTGGATTGAATTCTTCAAGATCGCGACGCACCCGCGCGGGAAGCGCGATCGGCAGCCGGTATTCCGAGCGGCCAGGGATGGGGATCGCCGGGATGCTGACGACGTCGCCTATTGCCGGAAACGCCGGATTCTCGACAGTCGGAGAATAGACGCGGACCTTCACGCCCTGGCGTAGAAGATAGTCAACGAGACGGTTCAGCGCCTGGTTGGCTCCGTCGCGCACATAATTGTAATTGCCCGAGAACAGGGCGACGCGAAGATCGGTGGCGTTCACTGCTGGGCGCTGTAGGGGCTATTTCGTGGGCGTCAAACTTGGCCTTCCTTCAGTTGCCCAAAGCGATGCTCGGCTGTTCATTCTCGGCAGCCTCCCCGGCGACGCGTCGCTCGCAGCGCGGCGCTATTACGCTCATCCAACAAACCAGTTCTGGCGCCTGCTTGGCCTCGCGATCGGCGACGAACTGCAGTCGATCGCCTATGAGGAGCGGCTTGCGCGACTGGTAGAACGGCGCATCGGTCTTTGGGACGTGATTGCCTCGGCGAGCCGCCGCGGCAGCCTCGACCAGGCGATCCGTGAGGCTCAGCACAACAGGATCGAGCATCTCCTTCGCGAATATCCAAACCTCAGGGCAATCGCTTTCAATGGGTCGGCCGCGGCGGCAATCGGACGCCGGCTGATCGGCGATTCGCCGAGTCTCGCGCTGGTGGACCTTCCCTCATCGAGCGCTGCCAACACGACATCGTTTGGCGAGAAGGCACGCGCCTGGTCGATACTCGGCCAATTCGTGCGTCCCTGAGGACCCTTTCACTTGCGCCAAGCGTAGTTGGCGGCATGATCGCGTTCATGGATCCGATCGACGAACAGACCGACAACGACAAGCGCCTCTCGATGGTGGACGAAGCGCTGGTCGCCGGCACGATTGCCAATACCAATGGCTTGCTCGTGATTCTCGCCAAGCTCGTTGCAAAGGGGGTGTTCGACCGCTCCGATCTCCAGGCCTTCTCCGATAGCTATTCCAAGCCGCTCGACCATGTCGGGATGCGCGAGAACGAGCTCGTCACCCAGATGCAGGACCAGATGGAATCCACCCTTGCCGAGTTGATGCGTTATTTGAGCGAGCGCGACCGCGACGGCTGACAGCGCCGGTCCCGTTGACTAGCAGCGCTTCAGCCCACATATGGCCGCCTCTTCCGGACCTCGTCTGGAGGATTGGCCCCTTCGTCTAGCGGTCTAGGACGTCGCCCTCTCACGGCGAAAACACGGGTTCGAGTCCCGTAGGGGTCACCAACGTGATCAAGAACCAGTCGCAAAGTGCACGTTGCGACCAAGCAACCGTCAAACGGCGCAAGCCTCCTCCTTGCAGAAGGGACGTGCGGGAGGGAGCCGCCGCCCTCGTCCTGGCGAAATGATTGTCTTGGCCGTTAGCGGGCCGTAATCGCTGGAAGCCATTTGGAGCATTCGTTCGGGCTTGAACCGGTAGACCGGAACCGACCCATCGCTGGTAACCCGCAGAACCTCTGTCGCTAGATCAGGCCAAACTCATGAATCTCGATGATCAGATCCACCGCTACTTTGGCACTTCAAATCTAGCGTCAGTCCCACCGGCAGCTCTCAACGCCGGCATCGAGCACATGAAAGTCGACCTTGGTCTAGCCAAAGACCGCGGTGAGCGGTTCGCTCTTTGGGCGCTGCTTTATACGCTTGGATCGGCACCTGACCTGGATGCCGCGTTTGAAAGCGAGGCAGATCGCGAGGCGGCACGAAATTTCATGGACGTCATCGAGGGACCAGGCGAGTAGCCTCGCGCGGGCCAGACCAAACATTGGTTCCGTCTGATTCCGGCCCTTCGCAGGGATCTGGAGGTCACTCAAAGCCTGGCCGGATAAAGCACCTTTCCATCCGTGACCTCGGCTCCAGGCGTAAGGTGCGCCGGTTCAAGACGGCCGCCGCCCATCAAATGACAAACGGACTTGCCACGAGCCAAAAGGTAATCCGCGATGATCCGCCGGTGGCAGCGCCACCATAGCGCCTCCGCGCACATGATCGCGCAGCGGCGCGTCAAACTTAGCTTCAGCAATTCGCCAAGAGCGTCGGCAAACCGATCCGAAAGCGCATAATCGGCGTAATTGTGGAAGCTCTGATTTTGCCAGAAGCCGTTGACGGCCTTGGGCACGTCAGTCGATCTCCCGCGCAGTCCGCCAAGTCCGGCGATCCGCAAATAGCCAATTTGATACTCCCCAAGCTCGGCTCCGAGGATGTCCTCGTTGAACTGCGGATTCCGTCTCGATCTTGGAACCGTGCGGACGTCGACAACGAGGCTGACCTGCGAACTCTGAAGCAGCTCGGTGAACTGGGGGATCGAGCGCGTCGAATGTCCCACGGTAAAGATCGGGGGCTTGGCGGACATGCACTTGGTAACGCTTCATTTGACGTTTGGATGAACCGAACGAGCGTCGGAGTCTTCTTTTTGCTTCCCGACGTCGGGCAATGAGCTTTGCGCTGGCGTCGCGACGAAAGTTGATCAGTTAATCGGCTTTGATAACATAGGCTTTGTACGCAGTTGCGTGCGTGAGCGGACCTGGCCAAGGCCGCGGCACGCTGAGGGGACTGTCATGCGTAAGGTGCTCCTAACTCTGATTGCTGCCTTGATCACCTCATCTCCAGCTAGCGCCGCGTGCCAGTTGGGTAAGCTGCTCGAACTCAAAGTCACCATGCAGGGGACACAGCCTTTCACAGATGTCGGCATTAACGGGCGGTTTCTGCCGTTTATCGTCGACAGCGGTGCCTTTTTCAGTGCGATGTCGGTCGGAACTGCTCAGGAGTTGTCGCTTCCGCTGTCATACACGCCTCTTCGGATGGCAGGTATCGGCGGCGAAGCCGGGACGGTCTACGTCGCTCGCGTCAAATCGCTGGATCTTGCAGGCGTACCGCTCCACGACATGGAATTCCTGGTTGGTGGCAGCGAAACCGGATCGGGCGGCCTTCTGGGACAAAATATCCTTGGCGTCGGCGACGTGGAGTATGACCTCGGACACGGAGCGATCCGCTTGATGCGTCCAGCCGGCTGCTCGGCGAATGACAATCTTGCTTATTGGGCAGGCCAGGCGCCTGTCTCGGATCTCGAAATAGATTCCCGAAACATCCGGCACCCGCACACCATCGGCACGGTCCTGGTAAATGGAATGAAGGTCCGCGCGATCTTCGACACTGGAGCTGGTTCCTCGATCCTGTCCTTGAGCGCGGCGAAGCGGATCGGTCTGACGCCGTCGAGCCCAGGTGTCGTGTCATCTGGGGCGATTCGAGGATTGGGCCGCTCGATGATCGAGACCTGGCTCGCCCCGGTCGACAGTGTGAAGGTGGGCACGGAGGAGGTTCGCAATATCAAGCTTCGCATCGGCGACATCGCCAACGTCGAAGCTGACATGTTGATAGGTGCGGATTTCTTCCTTTCGCACCGCGTCTACGTGGCGAACGCGTTGCGCAAAATCTACTTCACTTACGACGGCGGCCCCGTTTTCGATGCTACGCCAAGTCGCATCGTGGATGAGGAGGGAGCGCCGCGAACCCTTGGCGCCGACGACAGCCCGCAGCCGACCGATGCTGCCGGTTTCAGCCGCCGCGGCGCCGCCGAGACCTCACGCCGCGATTATAAGGCAGCACTTGCTGATTTGGATCGCGCGGTCGCAATGGAGCCGAGGAACGGAAAGTACCTGCTTCAGCGCGCTCGTGCGCAGGTCCTGGCTGGCAACCGGCCTGCTGCTTTCGCCGATCTGGATCAAGCAGTGAATGTTGCACCGACAGATCCCGAGATCCGATTGGCTCGCGCGGAGTCATTCCTTGGCCGGAAGCGTACGAGCGACGCCTTATACGATCTGGAAGCCGCTGATGGCGCGTTGCCGAGCCAAGCGGATGAGCGCTTGGCGATCGCAATCCAGCTTGAGCGGCTGGATCAATTCGAAAGGGCCATAACCGACTATAACATGTGGATTGCGACACATCCCGATGACAGCAGGCACTCGTTCGCGTTGAACGGCCGCTGCTGGACGCGGGCGCTCGCCGGTCGCGACCTGCCGCTTGCACTTAAGGATTGCGATGCCGCTCTAGAGATCGTCAAGGCCGGCAGTTACCTCGGTAGTCGCGGCCTGGTGAATCTACGCTTGGGGAAATTTGACCGGGCGATCGCAGATTTCAACGCGGCGCTGAAGCTCGCCCCGAACGATGCCTGGAGCCTGTACGGTCGTGGACTTGCGCGACGCCACAAGAACGATCCCAAAGCTCAGAATGATCTCGATGCTGCAGCGGTTATCGATCCTGCATTGCCGCCTCGGGCGAAGTCCGTTGGACTAAACTAATCGGCGTGAAGCGAGCGAGCCAGCGGCACTGCGCGGCCATCGTCCATTCTCAACTACGTAAACTGGCGCGGCTGCAGGCCGGGATTCTCTAGCGGACCGCCATGATCAGGCGCGCCGTTCCATGCCACCACGGCGTGTCCCACAGGCTGTAAAGGACGAGCGTTACCGGCAGGCATATTGCGATCCAGACCAAATAGGCCTCGTGCACGCGCTTGTTGCGAATCACGTCCCACACGAACATCGGCGACAGCGCAGCGAGAATGTACATATCGCTCGCAACAGCACTCGCGGGCAAGGTCGTCGGCAGCCAGGTCATGCGATCGAT
>DATIQO010000127.1:0-11717 GCA_035470745.1 Sphingomicrobium sp.
CTGGAGCGATACGAACCGCGCATGGATGCCGTGGCTCTCGAGACAATGCCTGAGGCCCCGGTCGGACTTGCCGGTCGCCACTGCAAGGAGCCAGCCGTCCTGCTCCAGTCGGTCGAGCAACTCGATCACGCCTTCGAACAATGGCTCCTCGACCTCGCCGTCCGCGCGCAGCTGCCAGAACGCGCGCTTATAGTCCTCGGCAAGGACGAGGTGCTGCTCTTGAGGGGCCGCGGGGAGCAGCGCCGCCATCGCTTCGGTGAGGCTAAGGCCAATCACCCGTCGCGACACATCGGGCGGAGGAAGCTCAAGTCCGTGCTTGTCGAACGCCGCAGCAAGTGCCCTGTAGATCGTCATGCCGCTATCGACGAGCGTGCCGTCGCAGTCGAAAATCGCGACCCGGTTCACCGCTGCCTTGCCTTGCTCGGCGTACCCCGCGAACGGCGCTCGCCGCGTCGCTCGCGGCGCCGCGCCTTGGCGGCCGCGGCGACCTTGCGCTGCTTGGCGTCTGGCGATCGAATGCTCGCCCGGTCGAGCGCAAGGCTTTCCGCCGCCGCAAGATCGAACCCAAGCGTTGCAAGGCTCTCCCTGAAATGAGCCGGAAGGTTCGCGGTCACGTCAATGACCGCGCCGTCTGGCGCGTCGATCCGGATGCGGCGGGCATGAAGATGGAGCTTGCGGCTGATGCCGCCGGTCAGGAACGCCTCGGCACCGCCATATTTGGCATCGCCCACGATCGGGTGGCCAATCGCCGCCATATGGGCGCGCAGCTGGTGGGTGCGCCCGGTCAGCGGCTGCAGCTCCAACCAGGCGGCACGATTGCCGGCCCGGTCGATGAGCCGCCAGCGCGTCTTGGCGGGGAGCCCGTTCTCGGCATCGACATGCATCTTCTCGCCGCCCGTGCCGGGCTGCTTGGCGAGCGGCGCGTCGACCGTGCCCTCGTCCGCATCGGGGACGCCGACGACCAATGCCCAATAGACCTTGCGCGCCGTGCGGCCGGAAAAGGCCTTGGCGAAATGGCCGGCGGAACGCGCGCTTCTCGCGACCAGCAGCGCCCCGGACGTGTCCTTGTCGAGCCGGTGCACCAGCTTGGGCCGCCCGCTTTCGCCGGCAAGCCCGTCGAGCAGCCTGTCGAGATGCTGCGTTGTCTTCGTCCCGCCCTGTGTCGCGAGCCCGGGCGGCTTGTTGAGCACGAAGGCGCCCGCATCCTCATAGACCACCATGTCGCGAACGAATTGCTCTTCGTCGGCGCTGAGCGGGTTAGCCTTGGGCTTGAGCCGCGCCGGGCGGGCCAGCGCGGGCTCGACCGGCGGAATACGGATCTCCTGCCCCGCCTCGATACGGTCGCCCGGCACCGCGCGACGCCCGGCGAGCCTCAGCTGTCCGGTCCGCGACCAGCGTGAAACCACGTTGAAGGTCACTTCCGGCATGTGCCGCTTGAACCAGCGGTCCAGCCGGATGCCATCGTCGTCTTCGCTGACGATAAAGGTGCGCACTTCGCTCACGCCGGCGCCCTAACAGTCCCAATGCGTCATTGCGAGCCGAGCGAAACAATGTTCCCGGCTTGTCGATCGCTTTTGCAGCTAACGCTCCTCGCAATGATCTGCCGCCCAATAATCGAACGCGCGCCGCTGGATCTTGCGGACAAGCTTCATCGCCGCGGGTCCTTCGAAGAGCCCGGTGTAACGGTGCTTCTTGGCGCCTGCGAGCCACCAGCCCTGCCCCGGCAGGCCGTCGGACTGGCGAACGACAAGCACCGCAAGCTCAGGCTCACCGCGCGCCTCGGCGTCGTCGTCGACATAGGCCAGCACCTTGCACAGCTGGCGCATCTTCGGGCGCGAGAAATCATGTCCGAGGAGCCCCAGGACTTCTGAATAGCTGATCGGCTGGCGTGCCTGGGCCGAGGCAATCAGGATAGAACGCACTTCCGCTGGATCCGCCAGCAGTCCTGCTTGGCTCACTGCGGTTGCTGGTTGAAATCGACAGGCGTCAGTTCGAAAACCTGCAGCTTCGACGCGCTTTGCGGCCACGGAATCACGAGCCTCCACCGAAATGCGCCGATCCGCTCGAGCACGCCCGCCATGTTGCGCTTGGGATCGTCGCCATAAGCAAGCGGTTGCTCCTCGTCGCCCAGCGTCAGGCTGCCAAGGAAGATGAGCCGGGTCGCATCATCATCCTCCCACAGCCGGCCGGCCGGGCGCTGGCTCCCGGTCTGCTTGACGATGGTCAGCTGGTCGCCCTCGACCTCGACGTAGCAGAAGAAGGGTTTGAAGCTTTCGAACGCCTTTCCTTTCTGGGTTGCCTTGCCGAGAGTGACCAGCCGGCAATTATAGCTTCCCGGCGTTGGCGCGGGGCGCTGCAAACCGGAGCGCGGGAGCAGGAGCTTACCCTCCCTGCTCACCTCCGCAGGATTGGTTCTCCTGGCCTCGGCAATGGCTTCCTGCCAGGCAAGCCCGATCCGCGATAACCGGTCCTGGTCGTCCGCCGTCGCCACCGCTTTCCAGGCCTCGGACTTGAGCGGCGGACCCACTTCGACCGAGGGGTGGACGCCAGGTGGCAGTTTCGCCTTGGTCGCGCAGCCGGCAAGGAGCGCCAATGCAAGGAGACCCGCGGCGCGCATGCAAATGCGTCTGGTAGCAGATCGGTGCGACAAGCCGTTCACCCTCCCCCGTCAGTGGCAGTCGGTTGCCCTGCGATCAACCAATAGCGCGTTGATCATAAGCTTTCACTGAACGCTCACAGCGGCTACGCGCGCGCAAAATGAATGCGCCCGACAGCCCCATACGTGCGGTGACCCGCTCGCCCGCGCACGCTTCGGCGGGCGGACTTGTTCTCGGGCTGACGGCTTACGCTTTGTGGGGCATTCTTCCGATTTATTTCAAGGAACTCCATGGCGTTCCGGCGGCCGACATCGTGGCACACCGAATACTCTGGTCGCTTCCGTTCCTTGCCGTCCTCATCACGGCGCGGCGAGGCTGGGACAAGGTCCGCGACGCCCTGTCCCGTCCGCGAACGCTCGCGATCCTGCTCATGAGCGCGCTCCTGATCGGTGGCAACTGGCTCCTTTACGTCTTTGCCGTGACCGGCGGTCACATACTCGCCGCGAGCTTCGGCTATTATCTCAATCCGCTCGCCAACGTCCTTTTGGGACGCTTCGTACTTCGCGAGCGCTTGAGCAGGATGCAATGGACGGCGGTGGCGATCGCTGCTGCTGGAACCGCGGTGCTCGCCGCCGGAGCGCTCGGGCAATTGTGGATGAGCCTCGCGCTCTGCATCAGCTTCGCGCTCTACGGCCTTCTTCGCAAAATCGTGCATGCCGATCCGCTGACCGGATTGAGCGTCGAAACGGGGGTCCTCTTCCCGCTCGCGCTTGCCTGGCTGGGCTCACGCGCGCTCGCTTCCCAGCCGGTGATGGGGTCGAGCGCACATGACACCGGCCTGCTCCTTATCGCGGGCATTGTGTCGACCACGCCGCTTCTACTCTTCACCGCAGCCGCCAAGCGGCTCCCTTATTCAACGCTTGGAATGCTCCAGTTCATCGCTCCGACGCTGCAATTCTTGATCGCCGTACTGCTTTACGGCGAAGCGTTCACGACCGCTCACGCAATTGCCTTTCCGGCGATCTGGGCGGCGCTTGCACTTTACGTGATCGCCCTCGTTCGAACGCCGCGGCTCCCACAAGCGCCGGAGTGATGCTAGGATCTGGCCGATGTTCAACCTTGTTTCGCTGATCATCGGGTTTGTCGCGCTGATCCTCGCGCTGATCGCCTTCCTGCCGCTGCTTGGCTGGGCCAACTGGCTCATTATCCCGCTCGCGATCATCGGTGCCGTGATCGGCATGATCTCGCGCGGCAATGCGGGCCGCAACGTCAACCTCTTTGTAATCGTCATCGGCATCGTCCGGCTGATCCTTGGCCATGGGATCCTATGACGAGCGACGCTCGGATCGACGACTATATCGCCGCGGCGCAGCCCTTCGCTCGGCCGATCCTCGAAACGGTCCGTGCGCGCATGCACGCGGCGCTTCCGGACGTCGAAGAGACCATGAAGTGGGGAATGCCGGCCTATATGCTGGGCGGCAAGATCATCCTCATTACCGCGGCATTCAAAGCTCATGTGGCGCTCAATTTCTGGCGCGGCCAGGAGATTCGCGGCGATCAGTCGAGCGCCGATGCAATGGGCCAGTTCGGAAGGATCAAGTCGCTTGACGAGCTGCCTGCCGATTTCGAGCTCGCCAGGCTGATCCACAAGGCCGCCGAGCTTGCTGCAAGCCCGCCCGCGCCGCGCAAGGCCAAGCACGCGCCAAAGCCCGCGCCGGAAGTGCATCCGGAATTCGCCGCCGCTCTTGCCAAATCCCCCAGGGCGAAGGAGGTCCTCGAGAGCTTCCCTCCATCGGCCCAGCGCGACTATCTCGAATGGATCGCCGAGGCGAAGCAGGATGGCACCCGGCACAAGCGCATCGGGACAGCGATCGAATGGCTGTCAGAAGGCAAGCGCCGTCACTGGAAATATCAAAATTGCTGAGTGACACAGCCGTTTGACGGCGAGCGAAGCGATTTTTCGGATTTCAAGATTGGCCGTCGCTTCAACCTTTGGAGCCAAGCATCCTACCTCGTCATCCTCAGCGCGGGTCCAAAACGCGTTTGCACCTCGCCCTCGACCTTTAGCCCGCAATGCTCATAGAAGCGCCGCGCGCGCGGGTTGGCGATCACCTTGAGTGCCAGCCCCCGTCGCCTCGCTTCATGCACGGCAGCTTCGACCAACGCGCGGCCAACACCCTGCCCCCAAAGGTCCGGTTCCACGAACAATCCATCGAGTTCGCCCCCGACGAGCGCCGCAAAGCCGGCGATTTGGCCGGAAATCTCGGCGACGATCACCTGTCCGTTGGCGATCTGGCCTTGGGGCAGGTAGATCGCGTCCGGGTTGGCGATCAGCTGGTCACGATATTCGGGCAGCTCCAAGGATGCGCGTCGCTGCAACTCCTCGAGCTCGCGATGTTCCTCGCTCCGCGCGAGACGCAGCGTCAGGCTGTCAGCGTGATTTGACATAAGTCCCTGGCGCTTCCTCGATCACCTTCAATTTGCCGTTGCCCGGCAAGCGGGCGGCCGTGGCCTTGACCATCGTCGAGTCCTGTTTCTTCAGCCACGCGAGCCAGTCAGGCCACCAGCTCCCTTTCTTTTCCGTCGCCCCCGCGATGAACGCTTCCAAGCTTCCGCAGGGATCGTCGTTGACCCAATATTGGTATTTTTGAGCGGCCGGAGGGTTGACGACGCCCGCGATATGCCCGGAACCAGCAAGCACGAAGCGCTTTGCTCCGGCAAAGTGGTTCATGATCTTCCAGACGCTTTGCGGGGGTGAAATATGGTCCTCGCGACCAGCCTGCACGTAGCTCGGCGTCTTCACGGCATCGATGTCGACCGGCGTCCCGGCGACCGAAATGCCGCCTTTGCGCGCCAGTTTATTCCCCTTGTAGAGGTCCTCCAGATAAGCCCGGTGCCATCCTGCCGGGAGGTTCGTCGTGTCGCTGTTCCAGTAAAGCAGGTCGAACGGCGCGGGCTCCTCGCCAAGGAGATAATTGTTGACGACATAGTTCCAGATGAGGTCGCGGCCACGCAGCAGGTTGAACGTCGCGGCCATGTAGCGCCCGTCGAGATAGCCTTTTTCCTTCGTCAGCTGGTCAAGCAGGCTCATCGTTTCGGGGCCGGTGAAGAGTTTGAGATCGCCAGCTTCGGTGAAATCGACCTGCGCCGTCAGGAACGTCGCCGACTTGACCTTGCCGGCCTCGCCTTTCGTTTCGAGATAAGCGAGCGTCGCGGCGAGCGTCGTACCAGCGACGCAATAGCCGATCGCATGGACGCTCTCGACGCCAAGCAGGTCTCGAACGGTGTCGATCGCGTCGATCTGTCCTTTAAGGACGTAGTCGTCGAGCGCTGCGTCGGCGATGCTCTCGTCAGCCGACTTCCAGCTCACCATGAACAGGGTGATGCCGCTATCGACGCACCATTTGACGAAGCTTTTCTCAGGGTTGAGATCGAGAATGTAGAAGCGGTTGATCCACGGCGGAAACACCACGACAGGCGTCCGCAGCACCTCGTCGGTGGTCGGCGTATATTGGATCAGCTGGTAGAGCGGCGTCTGCTTGATCACCTTGCCGGGGGTCGTCGCGAGGTTGCGCCCGACCTCGAACACGCCCGGCTTGGTCTGCGTCAGCTGCCCCGCCGCAATGTCCTTGAGCATATTGGCGAGGCCCTTGAGTAAATTCTCGCCGCGCGTTTCGAGCGTGCGCTTCAGGACCTGCGGATTGGTCAATGCAAAGTTCGAGGGGCTCATCGCGTCGACGAGGCTGCGCGTTGCGAAGCGAAGCTTCTCGCGCATATCGGGATCGATGCCCTCGATATTGTCCACCGTGCCGAGGAGCTGGTCCGACACGCGCAAATAGGTCTGGCGGATCGTGTCGAAGATGGGGTTTCCGCGCCATTCCGGCGCGGCGAAACGCCGATCCTTGCGCTCCTTCTCATCGGCCGGGCCGGCAGCAACTCCGCCCAGCACCTTTGTCCAGGTCTCGAGGCCCTTCGCCCATGCCTGCGCGCCTGCATTCATCAGCGCCATCGGATCGGACGCGCTCACCCCCTCGCCGAAGCTCAGCGCGCTCGGGCTCCAGGCCGGCATCGGCTGGCCTTTCTTCATCTGGTCGGCCCAGAATTCCATCAGCATCTGCTGGGCGCGGCCCATCACCAGCGTCCAGTGCTGCCAGTCCTCGAGCGTCGGAATGGCGGTTGCGCTTTTCGGGTCTTCAGCCATGGGGCTAATGTAGGCCCTTGCAGCCATGAACCCAACCGCGCTCGTCGTCCTCGATTATTTCGGCATCGCCGTCTTCGCCGTTTCCGGCGCGCTGCTTGCCGCCGAGAAACGCCAGACTCTTGTCACTTTCTTCTTCTTCGCGGTGGCAACCGGTGTCGGCGGCGGGACCTTGCGCGACCTCCTGATCGGAGCGCCCGTCTTCTGGCTTCATACCAATGCCACGCTTCTCATCTGCATGGCGGCCGGCCTGCTCGTCTGGCTCACGAGCCGCCGCCGGCTGGCCGGCAAGGCACTGTTGTGGTTCGACGCCGCCGGAATGGCGGCATATGCGACCTACGGCTCCGCCAAGGCTCTCGAGTTCGGCGTCGCGCCCGTCCCCGCCTTCGGGATGGGCGTCCTGACGGCTTGCGCCGGAGGGATCATCCGCGACGTCCTCGCGGGCGAACCGTCGATCCTCATGCGCCCCGAGCTCTACGTCACCGCCGCCGCGCTTTCGGCGGGGCTTTTCGTCTGCCTGACGCTTCTTGGGACCACCGTCTGGATCGCGGCAGCGCTGGCCGTTGCAGCCGGATTCGCGCTGCGCGGCGCGGCGATCGCGCGCGGATGGTCGCTGCCGGCCTATCGCGACTAGCCCGCGATCCTGCGCTTAAGATCGCGAATAGAGCTCGAGGCAGAGGGGCTGCTCTTTCGCAAAAGCGGCGCCGAGGGCGTAGAGCTTCGACTATCGAGAGTAGCTTGCCGCAGTGCAGCATCGGCTGCAAAGTGGGGAGCAATGGAAACCGAATTCTACCGCATTCAGCGCCTGCCGCCCTATGTCTTCGCCGAAGTGAACGCGATGAAGGCCGCAGCGCGGGGCCGCGGCGAGGACATTGTCGATCTCGGCATGGGCAATCCCGATGGTTCTCCGCCCCGCCATGTGATCGACAAGCTCGCCGAAGTTGCCAGCAAGCCTCATGTCCACCGCTACTCCGCAAGCCGGGGTATCCCCGGCCTTCGCAAGGCGCAGGCCGCTTATTACCAGCGGCGGTTCGGCGTGACGGTCGATCCCGACAAGGAAGTCATTGTCACGCTCGGCTCGAAGGAGGGCCTGGCGAACCTTGCCCAGGCGATCACCGCTCCTGGCGATGTCGTCCTTGCGCCCAATCCCTCCTATCCCATCCATAGCTTCGGCTTCATCATCGCGGGCGCTGCCGTCCGGTCCATCCCCGCGGCGCCAGGCGAAGACTTCTTCGAGCGTCTCACCAATGCGATGCGCTACACGGTGCCGCGGCCCAAGGTCCTGGTGATCGGCTATCCATCCAATCCGACGGCCTATGTCGCCGACCTGGCCTTCTACGAGCGGCTGGTCGGCTTCGCGCGCGAAAACGACCTCATCGTCATTTCAGATCTCGCTTATGCCGAGATTTATTACGGCGACATTCCAACGCCATCGATCCTGCAGGTCGAGGGAGCAAAGGAGGTCGCCGTCGAGTTCACCTCAATGAGCAAGACTTATTCGATGGCGGGCTGGCGCATTGGCTTTGCCGTCGGCAACGCCCGGCTGATCGAGGCGCTCGCGAGGGTGAAATCCTACCTCGACTACGGCGCCTTCACGCCAGTCCAGGCCGCAGCCGTCGCCGCGCTCAACGGACCCCAGGACATCGTCGACTATAATCGCAATCTCTACCGCAAGCGGCGGGACGTCTTGGTCGAGAGTTTTGGACGGGCCGGCTGGGAAATTCCGGTGCCCGAGGCGAGCATGTTCGCTTGGGTGCCGATCCCCGAGCGCTTCCACAATCTTGGCTCGATGGAGTTCGCAAAGCAGCTTCTGACGCAGGCGCATGTCGCGGTCGCGCCGGGCGTGGGCTTCGGCGAAGAGGGTGAAGGCTTCGTCCGCATCGCCCTCGTAGAAAATGAACAGCGCCTGCGTCAGGCGGCGCGCGGCGTCAGGAAAATGCTCGGCGGCTGAGCTGCCCGAACATGGCGGTAGGCCCGCATGGTGACGGCTGACCGCCCAACGAAGCCTCCTCGCGGTGAGCTCGCGCGGGGGATGCGCAGCAGTCGCGCGATTCCTTGTTACACTTTGGTTAAAGCATAAATTATTAATAGACATTAGCCGCGAACGGTCGCACAATTCGCGCCGCCGGAGTCGGGGCCCGGCAGTTCGCAATTAATTCTCTGAGGACCCTGCGTCGGCATGAGGCCAGGCCTTCGACGTCCTGGTGCAGGAGCCGCGCTGCCGTCGTGTCTGCCTGCCGGGCCTAACTCCTGTGCCAAGCGTATCAGGCCGCCTTTGCACCGTTGCGGCCGGACCAATGCGACCTTCAGGGGGCAAAACATGACCGACGAACTTCGTACAAAACGACGCTCACTTCTTTGTGCAAGCGCAATTGCGGCAATCACTCTTGCCGCGCCGGCGACGAAGACCCTCGCTGCTCCCGTCGTTATCCGCGGCGCAGCAGCGCCAACCGTCTCCGTCTACGCCACTGGCTTCAATAACCCGCGCGGGCTGAAGTTCGGCCCCGACGGGATGCTCTACGTGGCCGAAGGCGGCCCCGGCGGCGCCAATTCGACGGTCGGTCAATGCACCCAGGTTCCCTCGCCCATCGGACCCTATTCGGGCAGTTCGCGGGGTGGACGCATTTCGCGCGTCGACAGCAATGGCGTGCGCACCACCGTCACCGATCGCTTTCCAACGAGCCAGACTTCCGCGGACCAGGGCAGCCTTGTCAGCGGCGTCGCTGACATCGCGTTCATTGGAAACACGCTTTATGCGCTGACGGGCGGCGCCGGCTGCTCGCACGGCGTTGCCAATACGACCAACGGCATTTACCGCGTCAGCGCGAACGGCAACCCCGTCCTCGTCGCCGATCTCAGTGCCTTCCAGAAGGCGCATCCGGTCGCAAACCCCGAGCCCGACGACTTCGAGCCGGACGGCACGTGGTTCAGCATGGTGAGCGTCGGCGCCAAACTTTACGCGCTTGAGCCCAACCACGGCGAACTCGACGTCGTCGACACGACTGGAACGATCAGGCGCGTTGCCGACATCAGCGCGAGCCAGGGACATATCGTGCCCGTCTCGATGACCCAGCATGCAGGCGCATTCTACATCGGCAATCTTGGTACTTTCCCGATCACGCCGGGATCCGAAAAAATCCTGCTCGTGACACCGAACGGCTCGGTCCAGACCTACAAGACCGGGTTCACGACGGCACTCGGCGTCGCGTTCGATAGCCTTGGGCGCATGTATGTGCTCGAGAATACGACGACGGCAGGATTCCCGACACCCGGCGAAGGAGATATCGTTCGAGTGTCGGGCGCGAAGCGGGACGTGATCGTCAGCGGGCTTGCGCTTCCAACCGCGATGACCTTCGGCCCGGACGGCGCGCTTTATGTGTCGAACCTCGGATTTGGACCTCCGCCGTCGCTTCCGAACGGTCCTGGACAGGTGTTGCGGATCAGGCTCGGCGACTGAGCCGGAATTCGTCAGAACCTGATTGCAATGCCTGTGTACAATTCGACGTCGGGCGTCATTCGGTTGAGACCGAAGTTCGCGCCGGCGTCGAGTTGGACATCCTTGCTCGCAAGGTAGGCGACCGAAGCATCGGCGCTTGCCTGGCGAGTGGTGCCAGCCGGGTCCCAATCCCACGCACCCCAGATCTCGGCTGACAGATTGAGCCTGTCGTTCGCCTGCCAGCCAAGGCTCGCGACCTGCTCCATGGCGACGTGGTGACCGTGACCATCGCCGTCTGCGACCCAGTCGACTTCCGGAGTGAGCGCGAGCGCGAGACGTGTCTTGGGGATGCTGTATCCGATCGGCGTCAGGAGACCGCCTTCCAACTTGCCGTTCCCGAGGGAGCGCTTGGCTGTCGGCAATTTGACGAAGGGAAGCAGCGTTACCTGCACCGGAGCGTCGCCCGGTGTCAGCTGCTGCTTGAAAAGCAGCTTGACGTCGCCAATGCCGCTGGCGCTCTCGTGCACGGATCCGTTTTGGCTCGTTGCCCACTGGAATGGCGTGACGTCGACTTCGACGTTCGCGCTGCGCGTGATCCCATATTTCAAGATGGTTTCGCCGATGACGGCCGAGCGATCGCGCTCGGTGCCAGTGGACTGCTCGGTCCAGTCGACCAATCCCGTCTCGATCTGCCAAAGACCGTTAGGAACCGTGCAGGTCGCCGTCGCCTTGCCGGGACGATCAGCGCAAATCGGCGCTTCGTCCGCCGCCCCAGCTCCGCTTCCGGCACAAAGCAGCGCTGCCGTGATAAGGAAATTGCGCCCCCGCATCGGTGCTCTTTTGCTCGGAACCGGGGCCCTCGTCGAGAGAGTCCGCGCGCCGCCAAGGGCGGGACGTCAATTCACACGCGGACTTTACGCTCGATTGTGAGGATCAATCGCCGCGCTCTCCGCGCGCTGGAGCGCCGTGCTGCATCCGCATGTCAGCGCTTTGCGCGCGCACCTTTGCGAACTCGGATGTTGCATTCCACTGCGGCCACGTGCGGCTGTTGGCGAGCCTTGCACCGATATCATGGAACAGCTCCGCTTCCTGCGCCGCGCCGCGCAGGTCCCAAGTCGGCGCCCAGGCGTCGCAGGTCTGGTGGTAGCAGGTCGAGGTAAAGCTGTTCAGCCACTGCTCGCCTGCCGCCCGCCCGCCTTGCGCCATGTCGTACGCGCCCGCGAGCGCCATGTTGAGAAGCACCGGCACGCCGCGTTTTGCAAAGGAGAAATGATCCGCCCGGTAGAAGAGCCCGCGCTCCGGGTGGTTTTCGTCGGTGACATATCTTCCCTGCCGACGGGAATATAGCCGTTGACCGAATACGTTGTGTCGGGCGACGTGGTCTCCACCCGGATGTCCGGGAACTTCGGTCCGAGAAGACGCGACCCCCACCCCCGCACATCCTCCGGTCCGCCAGCCGTGAAAAGCACATCCCTCAACTGGAGAA
>DATIQO010000128.1:0-3792 GCA_035470745.1 Sphingomicrobium sp.
CGCCGCCACCGATCACCTCGAGGCATTGCTGAAGCGCGCGATCGTAGCTCCCCGTCGCGTCGATCATCTGCATGCGCGTGATGCGAAGCGGAAGCGTGCAGCGTTCGATCATCACGGGAAGTACCGACTTGCCGCTGTCGATCGCAAAGCTGATCTCGTCGGCGACATTGTCGGAAGCGATCGAGCGCGGCGAAATGATGACGACGATGCCCCTGCATTCGCGCACCGCGCGCTCGATGGCGCGGTCCCAGTGCTCGCTCGGGCGGATGTCGATCTGGTCGACCCACATCGCAACGCCGCGCGAGCGCAGGTCCGTCGCAAAACGAAGCGCGAAGGTGCCGTCGGCGCGCGAATAGCTAAGGAAATAGCTGTCGCTGAGGGCAGCCTCCTCGCTCACTCGCCGAGCATCCTGAACGCTTCGGCAAGGCTGCGGTGCATGCGGTTGAACGAAGCCGCGAGACGGCCGATCTGGTCGCGCCCGGGATAGTGGAATTCGGGCGTATCGATCTTGCCCATGCTGACCGCCTCGGCGCTTGCCGCGATCTTCTCCATCGGCCGGATGACGACGAAGTGAAGGAGTATGTTCACCGAGGCGAACAGCAGCGCGAGGAAGCCAAGGAAGGGGAGGAGGAAGAGCTTGCGGATATGTTCCGCCCGCACTGCCGAAGCGGACATCGGCACCGAGACGATCTGTGCTCCGATGACTTCACCAGGCTTCCACCCGAACCCGTTGTCGCTTCCGTAGAGCGCTATCATCGATGCGGGCGCACTAGCCGCGGTATCGTGGCATTCGAGGCAGGCTGGCTTGTTGACGAGAGGACGGGCGAGCTCGAGCATCGGCCCGGTGGCCGTCGCCCGCTCGATCGAGATTTCCTTCTTGTCGGGATGGGCGCGAAATTCGTTGATGATATCCGCCTCCCAATCCGCGGCGCGGTCCTGCGGGTTTGTCGGATTGAGCGCCGCTTCGCGGTAGACATAGTCCGGGAACTTCTCGCGGATGACGTCGAAGTTGCGCTTGGCCGCATAGGCCGAGACAGACTGGGGATAGAAATGCTGCGCGATCTGCGGCTTCAGGATCGGTGCAATCTGCTCTGATGTATATTTTCGTGCGCCGGCGGCGCTCTCCATCATGATGCGCGAGCTCTGCAGCACCTCCTCGCGCGCGACGGCGTTGACGAGCGGTTCGGCAGCAAGTGCAAAGAGGCCCGCGCCAATGACCGCGACGGCGAGCAGCAAGAGATTGAATTTCGCGCGTAGTCCCACCCCCAAGTCCTCCGCGTACTGCCCCTTACACGTGCGATTTTACGCCACGATCACAGATGGGTGTGGTTAAATCGCGCTTATCATCATGCGTCTGATCGCTTTCGACCGCAATGATTGTAAGGGCGAGCTACGCACCATGCGGATTTGCAAAGAAGGCCCGCGCCTGCTGTTCGCGGCGCGGGCCTTCCGACGCAGGATCTTTGACCGCGGTCTCCCGGAACCGCGCCGGGTGCAGGGGATGCAGACCGGCTAGGTTCGCGTGACACCCAAATGGCGCTCGGCGCAATGGAGTGCCGAGCGCCTGTCCCATTTAGGGACGTCCTAGTAGCCGCGCTCCGGCGTCGGCGCGGGTGGCGGCGGCGGCGGTGGCGGCGCGGGACAAGCGTCGGTCGCCAGGATCACCGAACCGTCAGGACAGGTCTGCGTCGCCGGCGGAGGTGGCGGGGGAGGCGGTGGTGGCGGCGGCGGAGGCGGCGGCGGCGGCGGTGGCGGCTCCGACGCGAAATTGTAGATCAGGCTCGCGAGAATGCTGTGCGAACGGAACTCGCCGCGCAGCCCATTCTGGCTGAAATGGCCAGCGTCGAAGTAGCGGTACTTCAGCCCGATGTCGAAATAGCGGAACACCGGCGCGCGGACGCCGGCAATGCCCTGCCATGCGAAATGGCCCTGGTCCTTGATACGCGATTCGAACGGGACGATCTTCGTTCCGACCGGCACGTCGAGGGTCGAGCGCTCGTTCAGCCATGCAAGACCGATGCCGCCGCCGACGTAGAAATTGACCGTCTCGTTCTTGCCGAGATCGAGCAGCACGTTGCCCATGCCGTTGAAGCCGCTGGTGTGGCCACCGCCATTCAGCGACCCGCCGCCTGGGATATCGAACCGGTCGTCGGTCGTCCATTTGTGGCTAGCCTCGACCTCGGTCCGGACGATGCCCCAGTCATAGCCGAGGATCATGTCGCCATCGACGCCGAGATGGTAGTTGATGTCGAACAGCCGAGCGCCCGTGCTCGAGTTCTCGACCTTCGAATTCTGCGCGAACATGGGCCCGATCTCGAGCCCGAAATAAGCGGAATGGTCGCGGGCCTGCGCTGGCGAAACCAGCGCGGCTAATGCCGCTCCAGCAAGCAAATATCGCATCATCGTAAATACCCCCTGTTGCCCAGCCCCGAACCGGGTCAATGCGATAGATTGTAAATAGAAATTGAACGGCCGTCGAGGGTAACAAATGTTAACAGCCGTTGCGCTCCTGGGAGGCGCGTTCTCGTTCCGCGAAAAGACGGTTGGGCCTAGTCCGGGGCGGGGCTCGAGGCGTTAAGGCAAAATATCTGGAATATGGCAAAGAGCCCCTCTGGTGCTCCTTGTCTCTGGCTGCGATCGCAGCTTCGTTTGCGTAATGAAGGAGCCGCGTTCGTGCTTGAAGCACTGCTCGAAGCTAAAACGCTCATGGCCGGCGCGCTCGAAATCCTCGATCGTTCCAATGCGCCGCTCTACATCGGGGCGCAGCTGGACCTCGCGATCAACAGCCTAAGCGAGGCGTGCCGTGCACGAGCGCCTCAGACCAGGAGCGCTGGCCGCAACACCGACTCGAGGTAGCGTTCCATCCTTTCGAGCCCGTCCGCGGAAAGCTCGATCCAGGCTCGCCGGCCATCGAGCGGATCATCGCTTCGGCTTACCCATCCGTCCTGCTCGAGCTTGTTGATCCAGCGGAGAGCAGTCGTCGATGGTACGGCAGCCGACTCGCAGACGGCGCCGATCGAGACCCGTTGCTGCTCAAGACGCGCCGCATAGGTGAAGAGAAGGATATCCCAGGCCGGATCCGCGAAGAGGTCGGCACCAAAGAATGCCGCCCTGGCGCGCCGCGCCTTGAGGAGCTGCCTGATCTCTTTTGCAGTAATGCTTTGATCGGCAGTCCTCAAAATGCCTCGCCTTGGAGCTCCCGCCTCTTGGCCGGCCGGCTCGAGCTTATTTGCAACGGAGCCCGGCACGGATCGGCCCTTGATCCAGCCCTTGCTTGTCTCGTGTCCCACCAGCAGCACCTTCTTGCAAAAAAAGAATGCGGCTCCGGCCGACCGCATGCCGGTCTTCGTCGATTTTGCGAAGAATTTCAGCGCTGATGGTGCTCAAAATGGGCATAATCCGGGCCGGATCGTTTCCTTTAAGAGCTTCGCCTCGAACCCTTTTGTCGAGAGACCAGTGCCGATTGCCGTCAAGACCCGGGCCGTGGAGGCCAAAAGCCGCCCAACGCTCATCTCCCTTCTTGGTCTCAACCTCAGGCTGATGGAGAATTGGAGACGCGTGCAGATTGCGCTGACGGGCCGGCCGCTCGACTATGAGTCGACCATGATCCTGATGGCGGTCGTGACGATCGGGGCCGACCGGCTGCTGAGGAGCGGACTCCCCCCGAACTCCAATCGCTGGAACAGGAACTGCCAGGAGAATTGATCTCGAACGTCAACTTGAGCTCGATCGCTGCAGCGACTGCAATTCCAAGGGAAACGGTCCGCAGGAAGCTTCGCGGGCTCGAGGAAA
>DATIQO010000129.1:0-4274 GCA_035470745.1 Sphingomicrobium sp.
GGCCACATGCGGCTGTTGGCGAGGCTTGCACCGATATCATGAAATAGCTCGGCTTCCTCGGCCGCGCCGCGCAGGTCCCATATCGGCGCCCATGCGTCGCAGGTCTGGTGATAGCAGGTCGACGTGAAGCTGTTCAGCCACTGCTCGCCTGCCGACCGCCCCCCTGCCGCCATGTCGTAGGCACCCGCAAGTGCCATGTTGAGAAGAACAGGCACGCCGCGCTTTGCAAAGGAGAAATGATCCGCCCGGTAGAATAGCCCGCGCTCCGGGTGGTTTTCGTCGGTGACATATCGCCCCTGACGCTTCGCCGCGGCCGCGAACAATTCTTCCATATCGCTGCTTTGTCCGCGACCGACCAGCACCGCGTCCTTGACCGGACCGTTCCATTGCAAGGTGTCGAAGGTGAGGTTCGCAGCCATTGTCTCCATCGGGAACAACGGGTGCTGGGCGTAATATTCGGACCCGAGCAGGCCCCGCTCCTCGCCCGTCCATGCCGCAAAAACCAGGGTCCGTTGCGGCCGCGGGCCGGACGCGAACAGGCGAGCATCCTCGAGCATGGCCGCAAGGCCGAGCGCGTCGTCGGCCGCGCCCGGCCGGATCGTGCGCCCCTGCGCATCGGCTGGACCGATGCCGTAGGCATCCCAATGGCCGCCAAAGCTGACCGTCTCGCGGGGATAGGTCGTGCCAGTCAGCTTGCCGAGCACATTGTGGCTCGTGATGTGCGTGACCGTGACCGGAATGTCGGTGGAAAAGGCGGCCTTAAGGTCGATCGGCCTGAACCCCGCCGTCCGGGCCTCGCGCTTGACCGTCTCATAATCGTAGCCGGCACGCTTGAGGAGCGCGGCGGCAACGCCCTGCTGGATCCAGCCCTGGAGCAGCACTGGCTGCTGCGCTCCCGGCGGGAGTACGATGTTGTAGCTTTCTCCAGCGGGGCTTTTGACGACCGTCCAGGGGTAGCCCGCGGCCTCGGTCTCGTGAACGACCAGCGCCGCGATTGCACCCCGCCGCGCCGCCTCCTCATATTTGTAGATCCAGCGGCCATAATAGGTCATCGCCTTGCCGCCGAACTTGCCAGCGACCGGCTCGCCCGCGCCGGCTTCGAAATCTGGATCGTTGACAAGCATCACCGCGACCTTGCCGTGAAGGTCGACGCCCTTGAAATCGTCCCAGCCTCGCTCGGGGGCGCTGACGCCGTAGCCGACAAAGACCATCGGCGCCTTCTCGATCCTGACCCGGTCGACCGGGCGCACCGTGCCGAGGTAAATATCGTCGGGGAATTTCAGCGGCACGGTCTGGCCGCCCTGCGTCACCGAAACAGCAACGGGCGCGCTGACCTGGGTGTGGATCATCGGGACGGTTTGCGTCCATCCCCCGTTCTCGCCTGCGGGCTCGAGCCCGGCGGCCTTGAACTGATCGATGAGGTACGGGATCGTCTTTTCTTCGCCCGGCGTCCCTGGAGCTCGCCCCTGGAACGCGTCAGAGGCAAGGACCCGGCTCACCTCGCTCATTCGATGCATGTCGACGCGCGGTTCTGGCGCTGCGCCGACCAGCGCCAGCGAAACCAAGGCGGCGACCAGTGCAGACTTCATGCCGGCTCTCCTCGAACTAGGTTTGGATGCGCCAGGCGCGCGCAGAATACCCAACGAACGCGAGAATCGCGACAGCGATGCCGAAGCGCATGAAATCGGCACTGATGAGCCAGTAGAAGAGCGCCGCAACGGTAGCCGAGGCTGGAATGGTGATGACCCACGCAACAGCCACGTCGCCGGCGACGCCCCAGCGAACCGCCGACGCCCTGCGCGCTGCGCCAGCGCCGATGACGCAGCCGGTCATCGTGTGCGTCGTCGACACCGGAATCCCGAGCCATGATGCAGCAAAGAGCATGATCGACCCGCCGGCCGAGGCGCCGAACGCCTGGTGCTGCGACAATTTGGTAATCCGCGTTCCCATCGTCTCGATGACACGCCAGCCGCCAGTCAGCGTTCCGAGACCCATCGCGACGTAGCAGCTCAGCGCGACCCAATTGGGGACTGCGAAACTGCCGCGAAGGTAGCCGGTCGAATAAAGGAGGACAGTGATGAGGCCCATGGTCTTCTGGGCATCGTTGAGGCCGTGGCTCAGGGACAATGTGCCGGACGAGACAAGATGAAGTCCGCGAAATGTCCGCTCCGCGCCGCGCGCGCTCGCGCGCACGCCGAGCCAGCTCGTTGCAAGCATGATCGCCATCGTCAGGACAAGGCCGAGCACGGGTGAAGCAACGATTGCGACCAGCGTCTTGTTGAGCCCGACCCACTGGATGCTCGGAAAACCGGCATGGGCAACGCCCGCGCCGACGATCCCGCCGACGAGCGCGTGGCTGGACGAGGACGGGATGCCCTTCACCCAGGTCACGACGTTCCAGAACATCGCCCCGATAAGAGCGCCGAACACCACTGCGGGTGTCACCAGGTCCTTGTCGATCAAGCCCTTGCCGATCGTGTCCGCGACATTGTGGAGCGCTGGCCATCTCAGGGCGAGGAAATAAGCGGCGAAATTGAAGAATGCCGCGAACGCGACCGCCCCGACCGGGCTGATCAGCCGCGTTCCAACGACCGTCGCGATCGAGTTTGCGGCATCGTGGAGGCCATTGAGAAAGTCGAAGCAGAGCGCGACGACGATCAGGCCGACCAGCAGGGGAAGAGCGAGTTGGTGCACGTCAGGAGTGGTCGATCACGATGCCGTCGATCTCGTTCGCCACGTCTTCGAACGCATCGATGATCCGCTCCAGATGCTTGTAGATTTCTCGCGCCACGATGAACTGCATCGGGCTCGTCTCCGAATGCTTGTGGAATGCCTTCTTAAGCCCTGCGGCATGCACGACGTCCGCATCGCTCTCGAGGTGCACCAGCTTTTCCGTAAGCACGTGGATCTTGGGGCCATTGCGCGTGAGGTCGCGGAGCATCGGCACCGTCTCGGCGGTAAGCGCGGCTGCTTCGGCGATGATCTTCACCATCCGCTTCATTTCGGGCTCGAAGCTGGTCACGTCGTAAAGCGCAATTGCGCGCGCCGTGTCCTGCATTTCATCGATCGCGTCGTCCATCGAACCGATAAGCGACGTGATCGCGCCGCGATCGAATGGGGTAAGGAAGGTCTTGCGAACCGACCTCAGCACCTGGCGGATAATGTCGTCTGCCTCGTGCTCGCGGCGGTTGATCTCCGCAATTTGGTCTGCCTGATCCGACCGCCCGCTGGCGATCTGGCTAAGCGCGCTCGCGCCCCCCACCAGCGTCGCCGCGTGGGCCTCGAACATCGAGAAGAAATCGCTCGTCCTCGGAAGGAGGGACTGAAACCAGTTGAACATCGTTGCCCCTGTTGTGCGTTAGGTCGCTTAGAGAAGCGAAGGCTGCGCGGCAACTCGAAGTCCCGGTCGCGCACGAACCGCCTTCTTTGCTGCAGCGCGGCGAATCCACAGCATTTTTTGTCAATCGCGCATTTAACCGCTTGCGCTCCAAACTGGTTGAGGCACAATAGGTAGTAGCGCGAGAGGGGGAACACTCAACAACTGGTGTTCGAGCGTCGGAATGACTATATTCCGGCGATGGGCCCACTCGTCCCCGATTTCCACAGGGGACGGATGTGAAAAAGCCCCGCCCAGCGCTGAAAACGGCTAGGATGCCAGCCATGGCTCCGAGTCGAACAAGAGGGGAACAAACGGTCCTCGAGGGGGCCGATGAAGGACGGGGAAGCGAGATGGATTTTTCGACCGGCTCAGAAGTACAGAGCGACGACGTTTCGACGATCGCATCGAGCACCAAGGCGGTCCATGCGCCGCGGTTCGACGTCAAGACCGATGCGGCCCGTGACGAGCTCCTTACCGAATTCGGCAAGGATACATTGCGGGACCGCTATCTGTTGCCCGGCGAGAGCTACCAGGACCTGTTTGCGCGCGTCGCCGCAGCTTATTCCGACGACGCTGATCATGCCCAGCGCGTCTATGACTATATCTCGAAGCTCTGGTTCATGCCCGCGACGCCTGTCTTGTCGAACGGCGGAACCGGGCGGGGCCTTCCCATCAGCTGCTATCTGAACAGTGTCGACGACAGCCTCGAAGGCCTTGTCGGCACCTGGAACGAGAATGTCTGGCTGGCGAGCCGCGGCGGCGGCATCGGCACCTATTGGGGCCGCGTGCGCGGGATTGGCGAACCGGTCGGGCTCAACGGCAAGACCAGCGGGATCATCCCGTTCGTTCGCGTCATGGACAGCCTGACGCTCGCCATCAGCCAGGGCTCGCTGCG
>DATIQO010000130.1:0-13278 GCA_035470745.1 Sphingomicrobium sp.
ACGTCGCGGGTAGCGAGCAGGCGCTTCAGACCAGCCGATCCTTCCCTTCCGGCAGAGCTCCCTGAAGGCAAGGCCGCCGCGATCTGGTCGGCAACCTCATAGCCATCTGGACGGTTGGTGCCGATCGTCCCAGTGGGCCCACGCCGCGCCCAGCCAACCACGTAAAGGCGATCACCAATTCGGCCATTTTGGTTGGCGAACTTGCCGCCTTCGAACGGCACGTCGGCGATCGGCGAGGTGGAATAGCCGATCGCGGTGATGATCAACGAGGCGGGCACTTCGTACGTCTCGCCGGTTCCGCGAGCCGCGCCCTTTTCATCGAGTTCTGTGCGTTCGACGATCACTCGCTCCGCCCGATCCTTGCCTTCAATCCGCACCGGCTTTGCGAAGAAATCGAAGACGATCCGCTTCGGCTTCTCCTGGGCAAGTCCCGCAAATCCGCGAAGCAGGCTCACCGATTTGCGCAGGCCCGGTTCGAGCGGTTCGTCTGCGTCGACCGGCGGGAAGTCAGATGGGTCAACGACCGGGACCGCGGCTTCGAGGTGACCGAGCTCGCCAAGCTCCTTTGGCGTCATGGCGATCTGGTGCGGACCGCGTCGGCCGAGGATGGTAACGGTGCGGATCGCCGAACGGTCGAGCGCATCGAGCGCGTGGCCGACGATATCCGAGCCTTCGAACTCGTGCTTGGTCTTGGACAGGATCCGCGCGCAGTCGAGTGCGACATTGCCGTTCCCGACCACTGCGGCATGGGTTCCGGCAAGAAATGGATCGAGATCGGCAAACTCTGGATGCCCGTTGTACCAGCCGACGAACTCTGCCGATCCGACAACTCCAGGAAGATCCTCCCCGGGAATGCCAAGCTTGCGGTCGTGCGGTGCCCCTGTCGCAAGGATCACGGCGTCATAGAGCTCGAGGAGCTCGGCAATCGAGATGTCAGTACCGACCGCAACATTGCCAATGAAATCGACACCGGCGCTTTCCGCCACCTTGTCGTAGCGCTTCGAGACGGCCTTCAGGGACTGGTGATCGGGAGCGACGCCGAAGCGGATCAGGCCGTAAGGAACAGGGTAGCGGTCGATGATGGCGATGCGCGCCTTCTCGCCATAGGCCTTCTCCAGCGCCTCAGCGGTATAAAAACCCGCCGGACCCGAACCGACCACCGCGAAATGCCGCATGGCGCCTCCTCTCTTCTCCCTTCTGGGTAGCAACGGCGAGGTCGCAGCGCAAAGAGACCGTCCTTCTTGGAGCGACGCTGCCCGGCTGAACCGCGTGGGCGGCTCGGAGCGTCGTCCGTTCCGAGCTCTGCTCTCGAAAAGGATCTTCTAGTGGGTGTGATCCTCGAGAAGGACGCTGCCCTTCTTCTGCAATGCTCCCTGGATGATGCCGGCGAACATGCCGAGCATCGGCGGCAGCAGCACCTTCAAGTGGACCTTGTCTTCCATGACATCGATCGTCGCGGTGACCGACTGGCCCATGGCCGCGACGTCGAGACTGAGCTGGTCGCCGACCCAGCCGCTCTGAACCTGCGCGCCGCCAGGGATATGCTCCTGGAGCTTGTGAATATTGTTCGCGATCCGGCGCCGCGCCTCGTCCTTGCCGAGCGTGTGCGGGAGATCGACCTCGATGGGATGCGTCATTGATGCGACGTGGCCCAGCGTTCGGCGCTTTTCAAGCGCCAGCATAGGAGTATGATTCAGCTCATGAAGTTTATCGCTTTGCCCCTGATGCTGGTCGCAGCCGCGGCAACCGCCCAGACGGCGCAAGTTGCCCCTCAGCCGGCCGCGCAAGCGCAGGCAATGCCGGCCGTCTGGAATCCCGTGGCTCCCTATATCACCGCGGGGCAGGACGAACCTGGCTATCGCTCCTGGTATCTTGCGGCGCCCTGGCGGGCAGCGCAGGTCAAGGCCTTCAACGATTATCTTGCCGCAAACCAGGTCAGCGGCATCCTTCCGACCTGGACCTTGCTGCGCACGGCGACCTCTTGGCAGGAATGCGGCGGTCAGCCGTTCGAGGTTCCCCCGGCCGACGAATGGCAGCACATGGTCGAAACGCTGCGATACGTGCGTGACTATGTCATTCCCTCCGTCGGCCCGGTCGAAGCTGTATCCGTTTATCGCAACCCCCAGCTCAACCACTGTGCCGGCGGCGCGCCCGAGAGCGCGCACAAGCTTGATTCCGCCATCGACATGGTGCCGCTGAGACCGATCGACAGGGTGAGCCTGATGCGCACCTTGTGCGGCGTTCATTCCGAACATGGCGCGGCCTATAATGCCGGCCTTGGTTTCTACGCCTACCTGCGCTTCCACGTGGACAGCACCAAGTTCAGGCGCTGGAACATGGACCCGGCAGTCGCGGCCGAGTGCCCGCCGATCGTTCATCCCGAAGATATTGCGAGCGTCGGTCAGCCGATAGCGCCAAGCGCTCCTGCGCCAGCCGCTCCCGCGGCGCCGGCGACAATAGCCGCGCCATCCGCGACACTCGCTCCAGCCGCGCAGGCGCCGGCCCAGGGAAGTTCGACCGGGCTGCCGCACTGATCGCGGGCGCCCTGCTTGTCGCACGACAAGTTTCGCGCGTCATACTTGTGTTGCCAATCTGCAACACCATATCCGCGGCGAAGCAAATAGGGGTCAGGTCAAATGGATTTTGAAAAGCTCACCGACCGTGCGCGCGGGTTTCTCCAGGCAGCCCAGACGATCGCCGTTCGCGAGCATCAGCAGCGGATTGCGCCCGCCCATCTCCTGAAGGCGCTGCTTGACGATGAACAGGGCATGGCGGCGGGTCTCATCGAGGCGGCCGGCGGCGACGCCAAGGCTGCAAAGCGCGAGGCTGACTTGCTGGTGTCCAAGATCCCTGCGGTGACCGGGAGCGGCGCTACCCAGGCGCCGGCGATGGACGGCGACACGATCCGGATCCTCGATCAAGCCGAGCAGGTCGCGAAGAAGGCCGGCGACAGCTATGTGACGGTCGAGCGGATCCTGCTCGCGATGGCGCTCGCCAAGAACAGCGACGTCGGCGCTGCACTCCAGCGCGCCGGCCTGACAGCGCAAAATCTCAACGCTGCGATCGAAAAGCTGCGCGGCGGTCGCACTGCCGACACGCAGGGCGCCGAAGATCGCTACGAGGCGCTCAAGAAATATGCGCGCGACCTCACGGCCGCGGCGCGGGACGGCAAGCTCGACCCGGTCATCGGGCGGGACGAGGAAATCCGCCGGACGATCCAGGTGCTTGCCCGGCGAACGAAGAACAACCCCGTTCTCATCGGCGAACCTGGTGTCGGCAAGACCGTCATCGCCGAGGGCCTTGCCCTGCGCATCACCAACGGCGACGTCCCCGACGGCATCAAGGACAAGCGCCTGCTGGCGCTGGACATGGGCTCGCTGATCGCCGGTGCGAAATATCGCGGCGATTTCGAGGAGCGACTGAAAGGCGTGCTCGACGAAGTGCGCCAGGCAGAAGGCGACATCATCCTCTTCATCGACGAGATGCACACGCTCGTCGGTGCCGGGAAGGCCGAGGGCGCGATGGATGCCGGCAATCTGCTCAAGCCGGCACTGGCACGCGGCGAGCTGCACTGCATCGGGGCGACGACCCTCGATGAGTATCGCAAATATATCGAGAAGGACGCGGCTCTCGAGCGCCGCTTCCAGCCGGTGTTCGTCGGCGAACCAAGCGTGGCCGATACGATCTCGATCCTTCGCGGCCTCAAGGAGAAGTACGAACTTCACCACGGGGTAAGGATCACCGATGCCGCGATCGTTGCCGCGGCAATGCTTTCAAACCGCTACATCACCGACCGTTTCCTTCCGGACAAGGCGATCGACCTCATGGACGAGGCGGCGAGCCGCATCCGGATGGAGGTTGAATCAAAGCCCGAGGCGATCGAGAATCTCGACCGCCGGATCATCCAGCTGAAGATCGAGCGCGAGGCGCTGAAGAAGGAGCAGGACCGCCCGTCGAAGGACCGCCTGGCAAAGCTCGAGGAAGAGCTTGCCAACTTGGAGCAGCAGTCGGCGGAGCTTACCGGGCGCTGGCAGGCCGAAAAGGAGAAGATCTCGGCAGAGGCCAAGCTCAAGGAGCAGCTCGACGGCGCCCGCCTCGAGCTCGAGCAGGCGCAGCGCGCCGGCGATCTCGCGAAAGCGGGCGAGCTTGCCTACGGCCGCATTCCCGAGCTTGAGCGGCAGGTTGCCGAGGCGCAGGCCGCAGCCAAGGGTGCGATGCTGCGCGAAGAGGTCACGGACCAGGATATTGCCGGCGTTGTCAGCCGCTGGACCGGAATTCCGGTCGAGCGAATGCTGGAGGGCGAGCGCGAAAAGCTTCTTCAGATGGAAGCGCTGATCGGCGCCCGCGTGATCGGCCAGGAAGATGCGGTGAAGGCCGTGTCGGCAGCGGTTCGCCGCGCCCGGGCGGGACTCCAGGATCCCAACCGTCCGCTTGGCTCCTTCCTGTTCCTAGGCCCGACCGGCGTCGGCAAGACCGAGCTCACCAAGGCGCTCGCCGAATTTCTGTTCGACGATGCAAGCGCGATGGTCCGCATCGATATGAGCGAGTTCATGGAAAAGCATGCGGTCGCTCGACTGATCGGCGCGCCTCCGGGCTATGTCGGCTATGAAGAAGGCGGCGTTCTCACCGAAGCCGTTCGGCGCCGACCTTACCAGGTCGTGTTGTTCGACGAGGTGGAAAAAGCGCATGGCGACGTCTTCAACGTGCTTCTCCAGGTGCTCGACGATGGTCGCCTGACCGACGGCCAGGGTCGCACCGTCGACTTTACCAACACGATCATCATCCTGACCTCGAACCTTGGCTCGCAATATCTCGCGTCCCTCGGCGAGGACGAACCGGTCGAAAAGGTCGAGCCGCAGGTCATGGAAGTGGTGCGCGCTCACTTCCGGCCCGAATTCCTGAACCGGCTCGACGAAATCATCCTTTTCCACCGGTTGAGCGCGGGCCACATGGGGCCGATCGTCGATATCCAGGTCGCAAGGCTTCAGAAGCTGCTCGATGATCGCAAGATCAGGCTGGACCTCACCGATGGTGCGCGCGCGTGGCTGGGACGCGTCGGCTACGATCCGGTCTATGGCGCCCGTCCGCTGAAGCGCGCAGTGCAGAAATATCTGCAGGACCCGCTTGCGGACAAGATCCTCGCTGGAGAGATCGAGGACGGGTCAGTCGTGCGGGTCGAGGAAGGTGACGGGCAACTCGTGCTCGCCCCTGAGAGCGCCGTCGCGCAGGCGGCGGAATGACCCTTTTCGCTCTGACATGATGCGCCAAATTGTCCGGCGCTAGCCGGTCAGGCCTCTAGCAGAGCGGGTGACCCTGCGGGTCGGTGGCCGTCGGCATGCATGGCGCAGCCTGGGCTCGTTCGACGGCTTCCCGCTCCTGCCTCCGCCGCTGGGCGAACTGCTCCGGCGTGAGGCAGACCTCCTTGGAGCCGAGACGGCTGCCGGTTACGGACTGCTTCTCGCAGATCAGCCTGCTGGGCGGCGCTGCTGCGTTCGAAGACTGCGCGGGCGAGGGCTGAGCGAAGACTCGTCCCGGCAGCGCCATCGCCGCCGTCGCTGCAAGTACGAGAAAGATTCGGCTCATCAAGTTCCCTCAAAAAGAGGGAACGGCTCGATCAGTGACCGTTCCCGTCCATGACGCGCTGCTGCTGAGTGTGCTCGAGCGAGCTGCGATCCTCGCCGTGGATCTGGGCCCACTGCGAGCGAGTATGGCAAATCTTATGCGCAACGAGGCGCGTGCCGATCTCTTCCTGCTTTTCGCAGACCACCGGATCGGCATCTGACGCCTTGGTTGCCGCAGCGCTTTGCTGGGGCTGAGGCTGCGCCTGGGTTTGCGCAAGAGCCGGAGTGGCAGCTGCCAGAATAGCGGCGAAAGCAAAACTCGATACCAATCGAATCACTGTTAATCTCCTGATCCCTGAAGGGGATGTAACGTTTGTAATAAACCTGATCAAGGTTAAGTCCGCGCTGATTGAATGGCGCCTCGGGCGCAGTTCAGCGCGGCCGGCGAACGTCGAAAGCGACCGTCAATCGCTCGCCTTGCTCAAACGGTCTCGTTCCGTGCCACATGTAGGACGGAAACAGGACGAGATAACCTTTCTTCGGTTCGATTTCTCGAAACGGTTTGAGGTCCAGGCCGAGCTCGGCCTGGGGTTCGCCAAGGGTCAGCCAGCCGGCGGTCTTCGAGTCGTGCTCGCTATGCTCGGGTAGGTGAATGTAGAGCGCCGAGCTGATCCACCCCTCGGGGTGAACGTGATTGGAGTGGTAGCCCGCGCCCCTGAGAAGGACGGACCAGCTTCCCGAAAACCGAATGTCGCGGTCGCGGCGCTCACCTAGCAGCGGATGCCTGGGATCGACCGGTGGTAGCTTTTCGACATGGCGCCCGACCGCGCGAACGATGGCGTTCCGGAGCGCTCGAATTTCTGGATCGACCCTGGTGAAGAGCGGCCCGTCGGTCTGCGAGCCGCCGCGAACCGATTGGTCGAGATACTCACCCCTTGCGACATGAAGTCCCCGGAGCACCCTTTCCAGCCCCTGCATGTCCGGAATATCGCTTGAGATGTCGATCACGGACACCATCCGCTCGAGATCGCCCTCAAGCCACGCCCATCGTGGATCGCCAGCCAGGCGCCAGGCGATGGCGGCATAAGGCCACACGTGGAGAGCCGACTCGCCGCTCAGCGCTTCGTCGATCGCAATGCAGGCTTCACCAAGTCGCCCGGTCCTTAGCAAGTGCCGGATCCGCCAGACCGCCACCGACCGGCGCGAATCCGAATTCATGGAGCTGAAGATGCGGTCTGCGCGATCGACGTCTGCCCGCTCGATCGCGGCGACTATTTCATGGCACGTCAGCAACCGTTCGTTGGCGATGTACCTTCGTGCCCGAGCGATCGCCTCGTCAAGCGCGACAAATTGCTCCGCCTGGGTGAGGACGCCAAAGAGCGCGATCCAGAGCTGCTCTTGTCCTGGAACCTGTTGAAGGGCGCGCTCGATCGAGGCGGTTGCCTGATCCTTCTTGCCCATTGTCGAGCGGAGCTGCGCAAGCTGGATGTGTCCATCGACCCAGAGGGGCGAACGGGCGAGCACGGAATCCAAAGAGCTTTCCGCGAGTTCGGTCTTCCCGGCAGCGAATAGCGAAGCAATGTATCCAAGAAGCACGTCGCCCTTGCCAGGCGATACATGCAAGGCTGCTTCGAACAGTTTCTCGGCCGGTAGCCCGGCCTCGAGCGCCACCCGGGCGCGGCCGTGGGCGATGCTTTGGTCGATTGGAGCAAGCGCCGCGGCCCGGCCGAAACTTGCGAGCGCTCTCTCATGCTGGTCAAGCGCTCGCTCCAAGAGCCCCGTCCACTGCCACAGGCGCGCGCTCTTAAGGTTCTCCGCTCCTTGTCGCAGCAGCGGCAAAGCTGCGTCTTCGGCCGATTCGGCAAGCGCGCTTCTGGCAAGTTCCTCGAGCGCAGCCTCGTCGTCCTGCCGTTCGCGCGCCGCGATCAGCGTTCGGTCAAAGCTCACAGCGCCCCAGTGCCTTCCTCCGACGACCCCCCGCCTTCGACCCCGTCGGTCTCGATCAAGGCCGTGATTGCCTGACGCTCCACGGGAGAAAGATCCGGCTGCCAGACGTCGAAGATGAAGACGACCCGCAGCTGGTCGGTCGGATTGAGCGCTTCATGCTCGATCGTGTCGTCGAAGACGAAGGCCTCGCCGCGTTTCCAGAACCGTCTCTCAGCTCCTACCCGGAACCAGCAACCTTCCGGAATGACCAGCGGGAGGTGGCACACCAGCCTTGTGTTGTTCACACCTACATGGGCTGGAATCGCCGTGTTCGGCGCCAGGAGCGAAAACATCGCGTTGGGCGAGGCACCCTTGATGTGCGGCTGACGGCATTTTTCCAGAATTTCGAGGGTCTGCGGGCAAAAGCGAGCATTTGCTTCGACGCGCTCCCCGTTCTTCAAGAGGTGGATCGCGGTCCAGTCGGCGTTGTTGTTGAGCTCTTTCCACTGATCCAGCGGAAGGTGCTCTGCATATTGGACGTAAGGAACGAGCTCTGCCCGCTCGGCAGCCATGACCGCTTCCATTTCAGAAGCAATGACATCGGTCGCAGCCTCAAGTTCGTCGAGCCACGGGAATGCCGTTCGCGGGTAGAATTCGCGCTCCGCAATTCCCGGGAAATGAAAGTGGGTGGGCTCACTGTGATAGGGCCTGGTGCGCCGCAATACATTGTTTCGGAACCGCTCGAGCCGCTGGAGCTCCTGCGGGTCCGCCGACTGCTCGGCATCCCCCATCGCGGCCTTCATCCTCGCCTCGCGTTCCGCAGTCCATTGTTCGATGCGGACCTGCGCATCGGAAACGACCGATTTGAGGTGCGGAGGAAGGTCGCCTTCCGGCTTCTGGGCAAGCGCATGGCTCCACGCGGCAGCCGCACCCGGCTGCTTCAGTCGCTCGAGGAGGCTTGCTCGCAAGAGGAGAGCGGTGAAATCGAGCGGGCTGATTGCGAGCGCCCGATGAACGGTTGCAAGCGCGACCTGCGGGCGACCGGTTGCTCGCTGCAGAGCCGCTGCCTTCAGCCAGAGCGAAACGTCGCCGGGATACGAGTCGCCTGCCTGGAGCAAAAGCTCTTCCGCCCGCTTCAAATTGCCCGCGGCGGCGGCCCGGTCGGCTTCCTCGACGAGGCTGGCCACCGGCTGCGTCATAGCTCGTAGCCGAACTTCTCGATCCACGGTTTCAAAACCGGCAGGATCGGCTCGAGGTGCTTTCGATAGTTCCGCCACCGGCCCGACGACCGTGAATAGATGGGCTCCGCCACTTGCGAATAGCTCGCGGTCTTGATGCGGCCCCGCTTGCGGGCGGTCTTTTGATGGTCGAGGACCTCGTCCTCCCAGGCGAGCCCGAGGAATTCGAACAACGATCTCAATTCGCTTTCCCGATCGGCAACGAGCTTTTCATAGCCAACGATATGAGCGTTGATAGGCAGCAGCGATTGCACGCGGTCGAAATAACTGAAGCTGAGATCGTAGAGCTCGGCGGTGGTATCGAGGCGAAGGAAGCTCGACATTCCGTCATTGAGCTTGAAGTTGGTCGTGAAGCAGCTCAGCGCGACGTCGCACGGATGGCGGACCGCGAGGATGATCTTGGCGTCCGGGAAGATGCGCAGGATCATCGGCAGAGCGACCGTGAAGAGCGGATTCTTGTCGACGATCAGCTTGCCGGGCGCCATTGCTGTCCGCTTCGCGACTTCGTCGAAATAAGCATTCCGGGCAGCAGCGATCAGCTCCGGCCCCGCTCGGGGTAGTTCGGGATATTCGGCCAGGAGCTGACCGGCCCGATGGAACGTCGGCTCCTCTTCGAGGACCTCGACCTGCGGATGCCCCATCAGGATAGTGTCGAGGAGCGTCGTTCCTGAGCGGGGAAAGCCGACGAGGAATGCAGGACTTGGACGGCCGTCCTCGATTTGGGCGTCGGTCCACTCCTTTGCCCAATCGGGCGTAGTGGCTTCATAGTTACGGCGGATCGCCTGGCGGTAGGCTCCGGCCCGGTCCTCGGGACGGGAGGGATCGGCCCGCTGGATTTCGTTCATCCGCGAGAATGACCGCCATGCCGCGTCATAGTCGCCAACGCCGTCATAGAGCTGTCCAAGGAGTTGCGCCTGGCGTGCCGTTTCGAGCTCGGCGGAAATACCGGCCATCGCCGCGATGCCATCCGCGAAGCGCTTGGCCCGGCGATGATCGAAGGCACTGATGAAACTCAAGACTTCCTCGTCGGCGCCGCGCTCCTTCGCCTCACCGACGAGCATCGCAAGATCATCGGTGCGGTTCGACAGTTCGAAAACGACTGCCAGCCCGAGGTTGCCCCTCGGGCTTCGCGGGTCGCGCTCGATGACCGCGCGGTAGGCGGCCTCGGCGCCCTGGTTGTCGAGGAGGAGCAATCGTTGGCTTGCAACCGCAAGCAGGAGGTCGAGATCATTGGGGCTGCGCCGCGAGGCTTCCTCGATTGCCGCGAGCGCTTCTTCTTCCCGGGCCTGGGATCTCAAGAGGACGTGGAGTTCGCGAAGCGGGTGCCAGTCGTCCGGGAAATCCGCGGCCATGGCCTTGAGCTCTGCCTCGGCTTCGCCAGCCTTCCCCGCCTCGACCAGGGCATTGGCGTAGTTCAAGCGCACCGGCGGCGCATCGACAGCGATCGTCGCCGCCTGCCGCAAGGCGTCCACTGCCCCTTGGAGATCACCCAAGCAGCGACGACTGTTCCCGAGATTGTTCCAGCTTTCCCAGTCCGTTGGCGCCGCAGCAACGACGCGTTCGTATATTCCGATCGCCGCAGGAAAGTCTTCGAGCGCCTGCGCGCAGAAGCCCCGCAGCCTTTGCAGGCGCAGGCTCTGGTCCTTTTGCGCCAGCTCCTCGGACGCTACTTCCAGCGCCGCCTCGTACGAGCCGAGTTGCGCGAGCGCCGTGCCAAGGTTGAGAGCGATCACCATGTCCTCGGGTCGCCGGTCATGAGCGATCCTCAAGTGATCGATGGCGCGTTCAACGTCGCCAGCGCGAAGGCACAATGTCCCGAGCATTGCATTAAGCGCAACCGCATCGCCGCCAGTCGCAAGCGCGGATTCGCCGATTCGGCGCGCGTCCGCAATTCGGCCGTTACTCGCAGCCGCCAGAGCTTCCCGGATCGCAGTCGCCGTCCCGGCGTCGAGAGCACCACTAGCCATTTGGGGTCTTTGTAGCGGGCTGTTGGACCAGCGCTAGCCCGCTCCGATTGCAGACAAAGAAAAGGGGCGATGGGTCAAGCCCATCGCCCCTTCTTAGTGTTGCTCTGCCGAGCCTTAGTGACCGCGTTCCGGAGCCGGTGCCGGCGGCGGCGGCGGCGGCGGCGGAGCCGGGCAGGTCGCAGTCGCCAGGATCACCGAGCCATCGGCGCAGGTCTGCGTAGCAGGCGGCGGCGGTGGTGGCGGCGGCGGAGGCGGCGGCGGCGGTGGCGGTGGCGGTGGCGGCGGTGCAGCATGATGGCCGAACGTGATCGTCGCACCGGCGTAGATGAACCGGCCGAGCGCGTCGTACGTCGTCACCCAGGTGTTGTTGTTGCACGGTCCGGCCGGGCATGCGCCGCCACTTGGAACCAGCGGCGGAACCTTGTCGAACAGGTTGTTCACACCGGCGCGAAGGTCGACCGTATGGTCGAACAACGAATAGGTCGCTGCCAGGTCGAAGTAGCTGTACGCCGGGAACTGGTGGCCCAGGTTGTAATGGGTGCCTGCAAGCGTCGGGTTCGTGCTGTAACCTTCGTAGGTCGAGCCCGACAGGTAACGCCATGCACCCGAAATGCCGATACCGATCGGCGTATCCCAGGTCAGCCGCAGCTTATGCCGCCACTTCGGAATCGGAGCACCGCAGGTGCTGCCGTAGTAGCCGACGCAGTCATACGGATCGGTCAGTCCGTTATCGACCTTGAAGTGGTTGACCCACGTGCCCTGGAACGATGCCGAAAGGCTTCCGACACTGCCGAGGCCGTGCGCATAGGAAGCGGAGACGTCGATACCGTCCGTCTTGTCGCCGCCGACGTTATGCGGAAGGTCGGTAACGAAGCCCTGCGACGACAGCCACAACGAACCCGATGGGTCGCGATGGATGAGTGCGCATGACGGCGCGGCAGCGCTCGCAGTCGATTTTGCAACGCAGTCCGCGAGGATAGCGTCCGCTCCGAAGCCCTGGATCGCACCCTTGAGGTTGATGTTCCAGTAGTCGACAGTTGCAGCGAACCTCGGGATGAACCGCGGCTGCAGGACGACGCCGACCGTCTTGGTCGTTGCCTTCTCCGGCAGGAGATCCGGGTTACCGCCGACGAAGCCGTTGTACTGTGCAGCCGGGTTGAGCGGGGTGCCCGAACCAACGCGGATGCCCTGCGCGATACAACCATATTCGGTCGCCGTGATGGTGTGTCCGGCGCACGGATCGGTACCACCGTCCAGAGCGACGATCTGAGGAGCGAAGAGCTCCTGGATGTTCGGCGCGCGAACGGCCCGGTTATATGCGGCCCGGAAGCGGATGTCGTGGACCGGAGCGAATTCGAGCGACAGCTTGTAGGTGTTGGTGTCGTAGCTTCGTCCGGCGCTCGTCTGGTACCATGAACGGCGATAGCCGGCGTTCAGGGAGAGATCGTCGATGAAGTTGTGCTGGACGATCGGAACCTGAAGCTCGCCGAACACCTCGTTCACGTGGAAGTCGCCATTGACCGGGAGCGTCGGTGCGCCCTGCCCGGTAAGGTCGCCCGTCTGGAACTCCTGGTCGGGGTTCAGGCTAAGCGATTCCTTGCGATACTCGTAACCGAGGTTGATGCCGATGCCGTCGCTGGCCCATGGCGAGGTCCAGCCCATATTGCCCATGTCGCCAGTGACGTTGACGTCGGCCACCTGCTCGGAGGTGCGTCCAGTCATCACGCCGTAGACGTTCAGATAATTGACCGCGGCGGCCGACGGCCCGTTCGCTCCGAAGATGTCGTACGGGACGCAGTTCGGATCGGTGCCAGCAAGAACCGAACGGCATTCGATCACCGAACCCGCAGTCCCAACGGGGACGACCTTGCCGGTGGTCGGATCGACATTGACGACGTTAAGAGCATTGATCAGTCGAGACGCCGAGAACTCGTTGCGGTAGACCTGCTGATATTCGGTCCGGCCGTACTGGTAGTAAGCATCGTATGAGAAGACGCTGCTGAGATCGCCGCGCGCTCCGACCACACCGCGGAAGCTGGTGTGCGTCAGGTCCGCCTGGCGGTCGCCGCCTTCGACGTTGCGGCGAAGCAGCTGCATGTATGCTTCATTGTAGGTGTTGCCGCGTGCATCGAAGAAGTTAAGCGGCGGCGCATTCGGATTCGGATTGTACCCAGCTCCAACTGCGAGTGGGAACGTACCCAGGAAGCCATTGATAAGATTCGCGGTGGCGACCTGCGCGCCGCTAGCATCGATGCCGCAAAGCGCCAATCGCTGCTGAGCGCTCATCAGCGGGTTGTCGCAGTTGATGGTGAAGGTGTTACCAAAGTCGCCGGACGGGGCGATCTGCGCAACCGTGTGGTCGTCCATGAACATGAACTCGAGGTACGGCTTGATGGCCGGATTGATCTCGTAGTTCGCAAAGACGCCGGCCGTGTAGCGCTCGTCCGGGCGCTGGAAGTAGTTGAGCGGACCGAAATTGAAGATATTCGGCGCGCCGACGGTGATCGTGCCGGGGCCCAATGCTGCGAAAGTGGAAGTAACTCCACCGTGCGAAGTCGTGGCGAAGATGATGCCGTTGCCGGGCTT
>DATIQO010000131.1:0-16751 GCA_035470745.1 Sphingomicrobium sp.
AATCCACAAAGTGCTGACCGACGGCGTTTTCTACGCCGCCAACCAGCTCTACGGCCTGACCTTCAAGGAGCGGCACGACCTGCCGACCTGGAACCCTGACATGATGACCTACGAGGTGATCGATGCGAATGGGCAGCCGCTTGGGCTCATGTATTTCGACTATTGGAAGCGCGACAACAAGAACGGCGGCGCGTGGATGTCGAACCTCGTCCAGCAATCATATCTGCGCGGAACCAAGCCGGTCATCTATAACGTCGCCAACTTCACCAAGCCCGCCCCCGGCCAGCCCGCGCTGATCAGCTTTGACGATGTCACGACCATGTTCCATGAGTTCGGGCACGCGCTGCACGGGCTCTTCGCGGCGCAGACCTATCCGACGCTTGAAGGGGCCAATGTAGCCCGCGACTTCGTCGAGTTCCCGTCGCAATTCAACGAGAACTGGGCGCTCGATCCGAAGGTTCTCCCGCACTACGCCGTCAATTACCAGACCGGCCAGCCGATCCCGCAGGACCTCGTCGACAAGATCAAGCGCTCGCGCGTCTTCAATCAGGGCTACGATAATGGCGAGGTCCTCGAGGCAGCACGGCTCGATCTCGACTGGCATTCGCTAGCTGCAGATGCGCCGCGACAGGATGTCGACCAGTTCGAGGCGCAGGCGCTGGCGAGCAGCGGCTACGATACGGCCGACGTGCCGCCGCGCTATCGTTCGAGCTACTTCCTCCACATCTGGAGCAATGGCTATGCGGCAGGCTACTACGCCTATCCCTGGACGCGCATGCTGGCGCAGGACAGCTTTGCCTGGTTCGAAAATCACGGCGGGCTTACCCGCGAGAATGGCCAGCGCTTCCGCGACATGGTCCTCTCGCGCGGCAATACGCTCGACTATGCGGAAATGTACCGCGCATTCACCGGCCACGATCCCGATATTCGTCCGTATCTCGACTATTACGGATTGCCGAGCACGGGCGCCGGGTCGGTGACGATCATGCCGTCGACACCGCCCACCGCGACCCCTGCTGGGACAGGCACGGCAGCGCCGTCACCGCAAAAGGGTGAACGGGGTCGCTGATCGATGATCCGCCAGCTCGACGACCGGACCCTGGTGAGCGGTCAAATCGCTCCCAGCGAGGTTGCCGGGCTGGCGCAGCAGGGCGTCACCGTTCTCGTCAACAATCGCCCGGACTTCGAGGAGCCCGGGCAACCCCTTGCTAGCGAGATTGAAGAGGCCGCGACGCAAGCGGGCATTGCCTATCGTTTCGTTCCCATCATGCGCGGCATCGGACCGGCCGACGTCGAAGAGATGCAAAAGGCCTTGCGCGACGCGCAGGGCGGAAAGCTCCTCGCCTTCTGCCGATCGGGAGCGCGGTCGGCGTTCGCCTGTGCACTTGCCCATCGCGAGGAGGGCGCATCGGCCGAGGAAATCCACCGGCGCCTCGCCGACGCCGGCTTCGACTCCGGGCCGATTGCGCATCTGCTCTAGGTCTACTTCGCAAGAAGCCGCTGCGCCTGGGTCAGGTCCTCGTCGAGCACCATCAAACGCACGGGCATGAACAGCCCGCCGTAAAAGTGGTTGATCTCGGCATCGAACAGCACTGCCTCGACGCCCTCGCTTTCAAGATATAGCCGGGCAAGGTCCGCCTCGATCCTGCTGCTGTACCGGGCGGCTTCGACAAGGTCGGTCACGAAGGTTCATCCGCGCCCGCGGCAATTTCATCCGGACGCGATGGGCGGCCCAGAATGGCGTTGCGATGCGGGAAGCGGCCAAAGCGCTTGATGATGTCGCGGTGGTGCTTGGCATAGCCGAGCTGGTGCTCGTCCCCAAGTTCGGTGAAGAGCAGCACGGCTCGGTTCTGGTTTTCCAGATTCTCGCTGTGCTGAAAGGGCATGTAGAGGAACTTGCGCTCATCCGGCGCGAGCTCGGCATCGAAATTCAGTTCGGTCGCGCGCTTTGCGATGGCAAGGGCCAGGTGATCGGTCGAATAAGCCTCGGCATTCCCGCGGAACATGTTGCGAGGGAATTGATCGAAGAGGATCACGGCCGCGGCCGCCGTCAGGGGATCCGACAGAAAGGCATCAAGCGGCAGCTGGCGCTTTTCTTCCCACAGCCTGAGAAAATCCTGCCTGATGCGGTGATCGAGTTCGGGACCGCCATCCCACCATTGCTGAGGTTCGAGGCTGAACCAGAAGTCGAGGACGGCGGTTCGCCAGTCCGGGTTCAAGCCGCCGTACCTCCGACGGTCAGTCCGTCGACGAGCAGGGTCGGCTGCCCGACGCCTGCAGGGATGCTTTGGCCCGCCTTGCCGCAAACGCCCACGCCCTCGTCGAGCGCGAGGTCGCTGCCGATCCCCTTGACCCGCGTGAGGACGGTCGGGCCGTCGCCAATCAAGGTGGCACCCTTCAAGGGCTCGGCGATCTTGCCGTTGCGGATGCGGTAAGCCTCGGTGCAGGAGAAGACGAACTTGCCGCTGGTAATGTCGACCTGCCCGCCGCCGAAGCTCTTGGCGTAAATGCCGTCCTTCACTCGCTCGACCAGCTCGCCCGGGTCGTCCTTGCCGGCAAGCATGAAGGTATTGGTCATGCGCGGCATCGGGGCGTGGGCGAAGCTTTCGCGGCGACCGTTACCGGTTGGCTCCATGCCCATCAGCCGCGCGTTCAGGCGGTCCTGCAGATAGCCCTTGAGAATGCCGTCCTCGATGAGGCAGGTCCGCCGCGTTGGAGTCCCCTCATCGTCGATCGTGAGCGAGCCGCGCCGCTGGCTCATTGCGCCGTCGTCGACGACGGTCACACCTGGCGCAGCGACCTGATCGCCGATGCGGCCCGAGAAGGCCGAAGTACCCTTGCGGTTGAAATCGCCTTCAAGTCCGTGCCCAACAGCCTCGTGCAGCAGCACGCCGGGCCAGCCCGGACCGAGCACCACGGGCATTTCGCCGGCAGGAGCGGCTACTGATTCAAGGTTCGACAGCGCCTGCGCAAGCGCAACATCGATCGCCCGGTTCCATTGTGCTTCGACGAAGATGCGGTCGTAAAGATATCGTCCGCCGAGCCCGTGGTAGCCGGTTTCGCGGCGGCCGTTCTGCTCGGCGACGATCTGGACGCCAAGACGAACCAGCGGGCGAACGTCCGACCCGACAAAGCCGTCGCCGCGAACGACGTCGATTACGCTCCAGTTCGCAGCAAGTGACACGCTGACCTGGACCACTCTTGGGTCGCGGGCGCGGGCGGCCGCGTCGATCGCCTGGCAAAGCGCGACCTTCCTTGCGAAGGGAACGAGGCTGAGCGGGTCTTCTGCGCCGTACATCGACTGGTTCGTCCGCTGCGGCGGAGGCGCCGGCACTCCATTGCGCGGATCGAGCAGTTTGAGAGTTGCAGCGGCGCGCTCGATCGCTGCCTCGCTGATTTCGTTGGCGTGCGCGAAGGCGGTGGTTTCACCGCTGACGCCGCGAAGCCCGAACCCCGAGGAACTGTGATAGTCAGCGGTCTTTAGCCTGCCATCGTCGAATCCGAACGCTTCGCTTGCGGCATATTGGAGATAAAGCTCTCCATCCTCGTGCGCCAAGAGGTGCTTTTGGGCGAGGCGCCGCGCCGTATCGGGTTCGAGGCTGCGATAGAGGAAGCTGCGGGGGTCGACGAAGCTCATGCCGCTCGCTTGTCCGCCGGTCCCCCCTCGAGAACGAAACGACGGTCGCAGTAACCGCACTCCACAAAGCCGGTGTCGGGCTCGATCCGCAGATAGACACGCGGATGACCAAGTGCGGGCGATATCTCTCCTGAGCCGTCGCAGGCGACCTGCACCGTCTTTACGCGAATGACTTCGGGCGGCGGAATTTGCGATGCCATGGTCGGCACTTAAGCGCGCTCGGGCCGCCTCACAAGGTCACTGATAATTGGCCGTGACTTGAAAGCTTGCGGAGTAGAGCCCGTCGGGCTGGTTGGCGCCGATCGTGAGGATCCCGCCGACGCCGACGAAGAATGTCTTCGTGACCGGGTCGATCGTGCGGATCGGATTGCCGGCATTGTCGAGCGTCAGCGCAAGAACGTCGATCGTGTCGCCGTTGATGCTGGTGAGCTGGGTCGGCGGGACGATCACCACGACGACTTGCTGACTGGGTGTGCCGGCACCTCCGAAATAGGCTCGGTGCCCCGCCGCAGTCGCAACGCCTGCGACTCCGCCTGCAAAGCTGCGCGCACCCGTCGTCGCATTGAGCGCAACGGTTCCGGATGAATTGGAGGTGATGATTGTGCCAAAGTCGAGATCGTCGATCTTGGTCAGCGTCAAGGGAAGCAGGAGGAGAGCCTGGCTGCTTGCCGCCTGCACCGCGGGACCGGCAGCTGCGGCCGGAGTTGCGGCCGCCGATGCTGCGATCGCGGCAGCGACCAAGAGATTTCGGAAATACACGAGGCGGGCTCCTGAGATACGATCAGGAGGCGAGTATCGCGCGCCCATCTCACCGCGCGTTGAACAGGATTAGTTCGCCAAAAATTTACCCTGACGCGCAACTAATTGCCGCTCGGGGACTCAAGGATATTGAACGGTTACGTCGAACGTTCCCTGGTAGATGCCGGCAACTTGCCCGGCAGCAACGTTGAGCGTCGCACCAACCGCGAAATCGAAGATATCGCTTGGCGGGATCCGGCGATTGGAGCTGCCATCGAGCGTCCAGTTCGAGACGGTTACGGTCTCGGTGCCACCGAGGCGGGTAAGCGCGATCGACCCCGTCGGCAGGCGGATGTGGACCACTGAGTTCTTGGACCCGGTGCCGGTGAACTTTGCCGGGTGATATTTCGCGGCCACGGGAACGAGCGTTGCCGACGTCGTCATTGCGCCGCTTACCGGGTCGATGATCGCCGTACCTGCGCCGGAGACGACGAGTTCGCCATAGTCGAGGTCAGCTTGTTTGACGACGCCAAGGGGACTGAGGATCGCTGCCTGGCTCGTCGAGCTCTGAATCGCCGGCGCAGCCGGGGCCGCCGCCGGGATCAACAGCAGCGACAGGGCAGCGGCGAAGCGGAGACGCGACAAACCGAATTTCATAGCGGTTGGGATATTCGGTTAACCTGAAGATCACTCTAGCGCTTAGGGTTAAGCGTGCATTTACCCTGAACGCTTGTCGTCAATCCGCCCCGACCCTATGCCGCTTGGCGTCATGGACGTGCCCGCAATCCGCATCGAATCGCTGTCAAAGACATATGAGGGTGGAAAGCTCGCTCTCAACGAGGTCAGCTTCGACGTCCCGCGCGGCCAGATCTTCGGGCTTCTCGGTCCCAACGGCGCCGGCAAATCGACCTTGATCAACATCCTTGCCGGTCTCGTCATGAAAACCAGCGGGAAGATCAATATCTGGGGCTTCGACATCGACGAGCATCCACGCAACGCCAAGCGCTCGATCGGGGTCGTCCCGCAAGAGATCATCTTCGATCCCTTTTTCACGCCGCGCGAGACGCTTGAGATCCAGGCCGGCCTGTACGGGATACGGCGGGCCGAGCGGAACAGCGACGAACTGCTCGCCGCCATGCATCTCACCGACAAGGCGAATGCCTATTCGCGAACCCTCTCGGGCGGCATGAAGCGTCGGCTGCTGGTTGCCAAGGCAATGGTCCACTCGCCGCCGATCCTTGTCCTCGACGAACCGACCGCCGGCGTCGATGTCGAGCTTCGCCGGCAGCTGTGGGATTATGTCCGCAAGCTCCACGCGCAAGGCGTTACCATCGTCCTTACGACCCACTATCTGGAAGAGGCCGAGGAGCTTTGCGATCGGATCGCGATCATCAACCACGGCCGCGTGATCGCCAACGAGCCGACGCGCGAGCTCGTCTCCAAGGCTCAGGAAAAGGCTGTGGTCGTGACCTTCGACCGCGACATCGCCAACGTTCCGACCAACTCGTGTTTTGAAAACATCGCGCTGATCGACGAGCGAACGCTTGAGATCACGTACCGCAAGGACCGGGTAAACGCTGGCCAGGTGCTGAGCGCGCTTGCTTCCGACGGCCTTGCGATCGTCGATGTCTCGACGCGCGACCCCGACCTTGAGGATGTGTTCCTCAGCCTCACTTCGGAACCCCTGGAAGCTGCGTGAGCATCGATACCGAGGTCTTGATCGTCGGATCGGGCGCAGCGGGCCTGACCGCTGCGCTCAACCTGGCCGAGCAGCACAAGGTTGCGGTGATCGCCAAGGGCGCGCTCGGCGACAGCGCGAGCGCCCGGGCACAGGGCGGCATTGCCGCGGTCCTTGAAGAAGGGGACAGCTTCGAAGCCCACATCAACGACACGATGGTCGCCGGCGCGGGGCTCAACGATCGCACGGTCGTCGAGCATGTCGTCGAGCACGCGCCTGGAGCGATTGCGCGCCTGATCGACCTTGGCGTGCCCTTTGCTACGGAAGGCGATGCGCTCCATCTCACTCGGGAAGGCGGCCACAGCCACCGGCGCATTGTCCACGTCGCCGACGCCACCGGTTACGCGGTCAGCCAGGCTCTCGAAGCAGCGGCGGCCAAGCATCCAAATATCACGCTCGTGCCCGACATGGTCGCGATCGACCTTGTCACCGGTCGGCACGCTACGCATTTTTCAACGAGCGGCGCGGTCCACGGACTTTATGCCTACAATCGCAAGAAGAAGCGCGTCGAGACTCTGACCGCTCGGGCTACGGTTCTTGCGACGGGCGGCGCCGGCCGCGCCTACCTCTATTCGACCGCGCCGCGAGGAGCGACGGGCGACGGCATTGCGATGGCGTGGCGAGCGGGCTGCCGGGTTTCCAACATGGAATTCATGCAGTTCCATCCGACTTGCCTTTACAACCTCCAGGTCAAGAATTTCCTGATCACCGAGGCGGTCCGTGGCGAAGGCGGAATCCTGAAGCATCCCGAGACCGGCCACCGGTTCATGCCCGACTACGACGAGCGAGGGGAACTCGCGCCGCGCGACATTGTCGCACGCGCAATCGACCACGAGATCAAGCGCGACGGCCTCGACTATGTCCTGCTCGACATCTCGCATCGCGACCCGAGCTTCGTCCGCGACCATTTTCCAAACATCTACGAGAAGCTCCTCGGTCTCGGCATCGATATTACGAGAGAGCCGATCCCGGTCGTCCCGGCGCAGCATTATACCTGCGGCGGCGTGGTCGTGGACCTCGACGGACGCACCGACGCTCCGGGACTATATGCGGCGGGCGAGGTCACGCAGTCGGGACTCCATGGCGCTAACCGACTTGCCTCCAACAGCCTCCTTGAATGCCTCGTCTTCGGCGAGGCTGCCGCCAAGCATATCATCGGCAACTGGGCTTCGCTTCCCGAGGTCCCCTCAATCCGTCCCTGGGACGAGAGCCGGGTCACCGACAGCGACGAGGAAGTGGTGATCACCCAGACCTGGGGCGAGATCCGCCGCTTCATGTGGAATTATGTCGGGATCGTGCGCACTACCAAGAGGCTCGAGCGCGCCAAGCATCGGATCGACATGCTTCGCCAGGAGGTGAAGGAATATTACGCCCACTTCCGCGTCACTCCCGACCTCATCGAACTTCGTAACCTCGTCGAAGTCGCCGACCTGATCATCCGCTCGGCGCTGTCGCGGCGCGAGAGCCGCGGGCTGCACTACACGCTCGACTATCCCAAGATGGCGGCCGAGCCGAAGGATACGATCCTCATCCCATGAAATGACGGGCAGCCTTCAAGAATAGTGTCTCGCCCGGGGCATATTACGGTAATCTACCGATAGGACGGTCTTCGATCTGGCCTCATTGAGCCAACTCCTGAAGTTAGGAGGAAAAGGCCATGCAACGAGCCAGAATTCCGGTCCTGATGATCGCCCTCGTTGGTGCGGGCTTGTCATTGAGCGGCTGCGCGACCGAGGACTATGTCGACAAACATATCGCGACCGTAAACCAGCGCATCGATGCGCTCGAGGCGCGGGTCAACCAGGCCGATGGCGCTGCGAACCAGGCGAACCAGACAGCCCAGGCAGCAATGGGATCGGCACAGCAGGCGAACCAGCGGTTGGACCAGCTGACCTCGCGCGTGGACGCCATCGAGCAACGACTCGCCGCTCGCAAGCCCCACGGCTAGGATCAGAAACGCCGAGCACTGAGCTTTTTGGCGAGCTCGGCGTTACCTGTGCCAAGGGTTGACGATGAAGGGGAGCCATGAAGTGCGCGCTGTTGCGCTAGCGGCATCGGCGGCGACGCTCGCGTTTCTCGCTGCGCCAGCCGCCGCCGCGCCTGCGCATCACGCGCGGGCGGGCGAAAAGGCGAGTCCGTTTGAGGAACGCGTCAACTGGCAGACGGTCCCCGCCGTGGCGCCGGACGCAAAGGTCGACTCCGGCCCGGACGAGCTTGCGCCACTCGATGAACCGCCGCATCCGTCCTGGGTGCCTTCATCCCAGGCATGGCGAGTGATCGACTGGGTCATTGCATCGCACGACAACAACTCCATGCCGTTCCTCGTGATCGACAAGGCCGCGGCCGAGGTGTTCGTCTATGGCGCCGACGGCAAGATCATAGCCGCGACCCCGGCGTTGGTCGGAATGACCATCGGCGATGATGCAACGCCCGGTGTCGGCGATCGCGAATTGTCGAACATTCCGCCGAAGGACAGAAAGACGCCGGCCGGCCGATTCATCGCCAAGTTCGGCCATGCCGCAGGTGGCCGCGATGTGCTTTGGGTTGATTATCCGGCCGCAATCTCGCTCCACGCGGTGATCAATATAAACAAGCGCGAGCGTCGGCCGGAGCGGCTCAAGTCGCCGACCCCTGCCGATAATCGAATTACCTATGGCTGCATCAACGTCCCGGCAAATTTCTACGCCAAGGTTCTGAAACCGCTGTTCAAGGACACCGCCGGCGTTGTCTACATCCTCCCCGAGGAAAGAACGCTCAACGAGGTATTCCTGGCGCTACCGCCGCCGCCGCATCCCGGGGACTCCGGCACGATTAATGTAAATCAGAGCGGGCCAGCCAGCTCGATGTTCTAACGTTCGACGACAAGCCCGGTCGGGCGCGGGGACGAGCGGATTGGCAAGACGGACAGGTATCCCAGAGACTGGCTTGGCCAATTGGGACAGCGCAATCGCCGCAGCGCCGCGCCAGCACAAAGGCCTAGCCGCAAACCTGCTCGAGGGCCGCGGCGAACCAAGGCTCAACCCGGTCAAAATCCTCAAGGACTTCGCTCTTGGATTGCTGGCGGCCCTTGCTGCGGTTGCGGTCCGATATTCGCTTGGCCTTCCGGCGGGCGTCCTGCCCTTCTTCACCGTCGTCATCGCGGTCAGCCTGGTGACCGTTGCGGCCGGACTAATTGGCGGTCTGACGACGATGGTCGTTGGCGGTTTTCTGGCCTGCTACTTCATCATGCCGCCATCCGCCGCGGTCAGTCTCGACGGCGGCGGCAGCTACGCGCTGATCGGTTATTTTGCGATAACCGGCATGATCCTCGCGACGTCCCAGCTTTATCGGCGCAGCGAGGAGAGGCGCCAGGCCGCCGCACTGGCATTGGCGCGGCAGGATGCGGAACATCAAACCTTTTTTGCCCGTGAAATGTCGCATCGGCTCAAGAATGCGATGGCGATCGTTCAGGCGCTCGCGCGCCAGACGTTCGACCACGAGACGCCGGAAGTGGACAAGTTCGAGGGGCGGCTGAAGGCACTCGCGGATGCGCACAATCTTCTCACCGAACATGTCAAACAGCCGACGGCTTCGGTGGAGGAAGTGGTGTCGGCCGCCATCGCGCCGTTCATGGCGCTGCATCGGTTCGACCTGGACGGGCCCTCCCTCGCCCTCCCTTCGCAGCAGGTCGTCCTGCTTGCTCTTGCATTGCACGAACTTGGCACCAACGCCCTCAAATATGGCGCTCTCAGCATTCCCGAGGGACGCATTGCGATCCGCTGGGACGCATTCGACGGCGGGCTGTGGCTCGAATGGAAGGAACAGCGCGGGCCTCCCGTGGCCCCGCCCGCTGCCGACGGTTTTGGATCGCGGCTGCTGCGCCGGGCTGCGATGGGCGCGCATGTCGCCTACGAGGTCGACGGAGTGCGTTGCACGATGGCGCTAAAGCATTAAACCGACCCCCAAAGGTCGAGGGGTCGTAAGCGGGTGCTTGCGATCTTAGATTGCGACGAGCTTCCTTCCCGCTGTCACCCTGCTAAATCGCGCCCTTCATGCCTGATGCTTCCACGCCTCCTGCGCAGAACCACCTCTACCTGGTCGACGGGTCGAGCTACATCTTCCGCGCCTATCACCGCCTCCCGCCGCTAACCAATCGGCACGGGCAACCGGCGGGCGCCGTCTACGGCTATACGACGATGTTGTGGAAGCTCGCCGATGGCTTGAGCAAGGCCGATGGCCCCACGCACATGGCAGTGATCCTGGATGCGTCGGAGCACACCCACCGCAACGAAATGTACGACAAGTACAAGGCGCACAGGCCGCCGCCGCCTGAAGACCTCGTTCCCCAATTTCCGTTAATTCGCGTCGCAACGCGCGCGTTTTCCATCCCGTGCATCGAGGAAGTGGGCCTCGAAGCCGACGACATCATCGCCTGCTACGTGACAGCAGCCAAGGCCGCAGGGTGGAAGGTGACGATCGTCAGTTCCGACAAGGATCTGATGCAGCTGATCGACGAGGATGCCGGCATCGACATGCTCGACACGATGAATGACCGGCGGATCGGGCGCGAGCAGGTCTTGGAGAAATTTGGCGTGCCGCCGGAAAAGGTCGGCGACGTACTCGCACTGATGGGCGACAGCGTCGACAATGTGCCAGGTGTTCCGGGCATTGGGCCAAAGACCGCAAGCCAGCTGATCCAGCAGTTCGGCGACCTCGAAACGGTGCTGGCTTCCACCGACCAGATCACAAAGCCCAAGCTCAAGCAGTCGCTGATTGATCATGCGCCGAACGCGCGGCTGAGCCGGGAACTGGTTCGGCTAGTGTGCGATGCCAATTTGCCCGAGCCCCTGGACGCTCTCGAGCTCAAGCACATTCCTCCCGACCCGCTTAGGGAATTCCTTGAAGATCAAGGATTTAAGTCGCTCCTCAACCGATTGTCCGGCACTCCGCAGCAGACTGGCGCGACCGTCCGCAATGACGTCATGGCGGCAGTGGAGGCAAAGCGGACCGCAGAGCCTGAGAATATCGAGGTCGATCGGTCCAAATATGAGACGGTGACCGACGAGGCGGCGCTCGACCGGTGGATCGCTGAAGCGGCCGGTCAGGGATATGTCGCGCTCGACACCGAAACGGACTGCATCGATTGCATCGTTGCGAGGCTTGCGGGGGTGAGCCTTGCGACGGCGCCCAACCGCGCCTGCTACATCCCCGTCGGGCACAGCGGCGCCGATCTCTACTCGGACGCGCCCAGCCAGCTCCCGATCGGCATTGTCATCGAGAAGCTGAGGCCGCTCCTCGAGGACCCGTCGGTCCTCAAGATCGGCCACAACTTCAAATATGACTGGGTGATGTTCGACAAGGCAGGCGTCTGCGTCGAACCGGTCGACGATACCATGGTCATGAGCTTCGACCTCGATGCCGGACGAAGCTTCGGGCATGGGCTGGACGAGCTTGCCAAGGCGCACTTTGATCACGAGTGCATCAGTTACAAGTCGCTCTGCGGCACCGGCGCGAAGCAAATCACCTTCGACAAGGTACCGCTTGGCCCAGCGACCGAATATGCAGCCGAGGATGCCGACATAACGCTGCGCCTGTGGCTGCGGCTGAAGCCGCGGCTTGCTGCTGAGAACGTCGCCCGCGTCTACGAGCGCGTGGACAGGCCGCTTGTGCCGGTGATCAGCCGGATGGAGCGCCGCGGGATCAAGGTCGACCGAGACTATCTCGCGCGGCTCTCCGCGGAGTTCGGGCGCGACATCCAGGGCCTCGAGGCGAGGATTTACGAAGCGGCGTGCGGCCCCTTCACCATCGGCTCGCCGCAGCAGCTCGGCGAGGTGCTTTACGGACGTCTTGGCTTGAAAGGCGGCCGAAAGGGCAAGAGCGGCCAATATTCGACCGACGTCAACGAGCTGGAGCGCCTCGCCGGCGAAGGCATCGAGTGCGCGCGCCTGGTGCTCGACTGGCGCCAGCTGACAAAGCTCAAAAGCACGTACACCGACGCGCTCCAGCAGCAGATCAATGCCGATACGGGCCGGGTCCACACCAGTTTCAGCCTGACCGGCGCGCAGACCGGCCGGCTCTCGTCGAACGATCCAAACCTTCAGAACATCCCGATCCGCACCGAGGTGGGACGGAAGATCCGCGACGCTTTCATTGCTGATTCGGGCTACAAGCTCTTGAGCGCGGACTATAGCCAGATCGAGCTCCGGCTCGCAGCGCACATGGCCGATGTCCCGCAGCTCAAGGAAGCGTTCAGAGCGGGCGCGGATATTCATGCGATCACGGCCGAGGAACTGTTCGGCAGCGTCGATCGCGATACCCGCGCCAAGGCAAAGACCGTCAATTTCGCGATCCTTTACGGTATTTCTTCCTGGGGGCTGGCGGGCCGGCTCGGCGTCTCGAAGGAGGAAGGCAAGGCGATCATCGATCGCTATTTCGAGCGCTTTCCCGGGATCCGCGACTATATCCACTCGACACTCGCGTTCGCGCGCGAGCATGGCTTCACGCGCACGATGTTCGGTCGCAAGACCCATTTCGAGCCCAACATTCGCTCGCCCAACCCCTCGATCCGCGGCGGCGCCGAGCGCGCGGCAATCAACGCGCCGATCCAGGGAACGAGCGCCGACCTGATCAAGCGGGCAATGGCACGGATGGACGATGCGCTCGCTGCAAACGGCCTACCGGGCGTGAAAATGCTGCTCCAGGTGCACGACGAGCTGGTCTTTGAAGTCCCGGACGGGCAGGAAGAGCAGGCGGCAGCCGTCATCAAACAAGTGATGGCATCAGCAGCCGAACCGGGGCAGAAGCTCGACGTTCCGCTGGAAGTCGAGGTTGGATGGGGGGCGCATTGGGGCGAAGCGCACTGACGGGCCCCGAACCGGCCGCTGGTCACGGCGGCGCTCCTGATGCGGACATGGCGACACTCGCGCGAGGAGGACGGCTCAACGTCTTCGGTTTCGTGCTGCGGCTCGCCGCCCGCCTCCCGTTCCTGTTCATCGCGGGCCGCGTTTACGGGGCAGAGCAGCTTGGCCGCTTCGCCTACGCGGTGCTGACGGTCGAATTCGCGGCCCAGCTTGCCGCGCTTGGCCTGCGGCGCGGACTTGCTCAACTGCTGACAGCCGAGGACAAGCCCCAGGCCTGGATCGTCGCCGACGCGCTGCTGGTCGCCGCAATCGGCTCGGCCATCGGCATGGCGATCCTCTTCACGTTCCCGGTCGCGATGTACCCGACCACGAAGATCAGCGGACTGGACCGATGGCTCGCAATCACGGTGCTGGCGATCGCTTGGACCGACATCGCCCTCGCTGCGCTCGCATTCCGCAACGACGTCGGAGCAACGGTTCGGGCTCGCTCGGTCATCGAGCCTTGGACGATCAGCATCGTCGCCTTCCTCTGGTCCTATGTCTCGCTCAGCGACGGCCTGATCGTGTCCTACGTCTTCTCGATGGTCGCTGCGCTGATTGCTGCCCTGATCCCGCTCGTTAAGTCCTACGGTCTCCCGCTCGGCTGGAAACCGGATCTTGCAACGGCCTGGCGCACTGCCTGGCGCAATGTCCCCGTCGCTGCCGCCGATGCCGTGGAATGGGCGTCTCGGCGCATCGACCTTGCCGTACTCGGCGCTTTCATGCCCGCGCTCTATGTCGGCGTTTATTATGTCGCCCAGCAGGTCGCGACTCTTCCCGCCAAGCTTAAGACGAGTTTCGAGCCGGTGCTCGGCCCGGCGATCGCCCGGCGGATCGCTGCGGGTGACCGCTCGGCCGTCGCCAAGCAGGTACGGCAGGTTACCTATTGGATCATCGCCGCGCAGCTCGGGATCGCGATTGCACTTGGAATCCCGGGCCGGGCGGTGATGGCGCTGGTGGGCTCGGGCTTCACTTCGGGGACTGCGATGCTCGCCTTCCTGCTGGCGGCCGAGGTGATCGCCGCCGCTGCAGTCGTCAGCGAAGCTGCGCTGATCTATGTTGCTCGCGGCAAGAACATGGTGATCAGCCTCACGATGCTGGCGCTGGAGGCGGGCCTTGCTGCGGCTCTCATCCTCATCATGAAGGGTGAAGGCTTGCCGCAGGTCTTTCAGGCAACCGGGCCGGCATTGGGCCTTTGCATCGCGCTGGCCTTCGCCTCGATCACCAAGTCACGCTTGCTTGCAAGCGAGCTTGGCGAGCGTGTGTCCGGATGGCGCTGGGACCTTGCGTGGGCGACGTCCGCGGGGATTGCCGCCGGCGCGATCGTACGGCTCATCCTGTCGCAAACCTGGCAGCTCTTCGTCGGCGTTCCGGTGATCCTCGTCGCCTTTTTTGCCATACTCTGGACGAAGGGCTTCGGCCCGGAAGACCGCGAGCTCTTCCGATTGCGCAAGGCGCAGGTCAGCGATCTTCGTGAAGCGGAACAGGCAGCGATGGCCAGGGACCAGATCGAGGACGACCTCGTCTAGACTGTGACGGATCGTTGCGCCCGCGGGGCAAGCCCCGGGACGACGCCCCAGTCTAATGGCGGAAGTGGCGCATTCCGGTGAAGAGCATGGTCAAACCGGCTTCGTTGGCGGCGGCGATGACCTCGTCGTCCCGAATCGAGCCGCCCGGCTGGATGACGGCGCTTGCTCCTGCTTCGACGGCAGCGAGCAGGCCGTCGGCGAACGGGAAGAAGGCATCGGATGCAACGGCTGATCCGGCCGTGCGCGGCTCTTTCCAACCATTCGCATCAGCCGCTTCGCGGGCGCGGATCGCCGCGATGCGCGCGCTGTCGCGGCGATTCATCTGCCCGGCGCCAATTCCCGCCGTGACGCCGTCCTTGGCATAGACGATCGCGTTCGACTTGACGTGCTTTGCAACCGTCCATGCAAAGAGGCAGTCGCGGATCTCCTGTTCGCTCGGCTGCCGGGTCGTCACGCATCTGAGCTGCTCGCGGCCGACCATTCCATTGTCGCGGTCCTGAACGAGGATTCCGCCGGTAATCACGGCAATCGTTTGCCCTGGCCGCGCCGGGTCGGGAAGGTCGCCGGTCAAGAGAAGCCGCAGGTTCTTCTTCCTGGCGAAGACTGCCTTGGCATCTTCATCGGCATCGGGCGCGACCACCACTTCGGTGAAGATTTGCGTGATTGCCTCGGCCGTCGCAGAATCGAGCGGGCGATTCGTCGCCACGATCCCGCCGAAAGCCGATACGTTGTCGCAGGCTAGTGCCTCGCGCCAGGCCTCGATAAGGGTTCCGCGCGTTGCCACCCCGCAGGGGTTGGCATGCTTAACGATGACAATCGTCGGATCGCTCTCGCGAAACTCAGAGACGAGCTCGAGTGCGGCATTGGCGTCGTTGAGATTGTTGTAGCTGAGCTCCTTGCCCTGCACCTGCCGCGCCTGGGCGATGCCCTGCGCGTGCGGCCCGATTGGGACATAGAGCGCAGCCTGTTGGTGCGGGTTCTCGCCATAACGAAGAGGCATTTTGAGCCGACTTGCCTGGGTCCAGGTTTCGGGGAATCGTTCATGCTGATCGGCAAAGGCAAACCATTGCGAGATGGTCGAATCATAAGCAGCAGTCAGCGCAAAGGCCTTTGCTGCGAGCTTCTTGCGAAGCGCGAACCTCGTGCAGCCGTTATTAGCGTCGAGCTCCTCAAGGAGCGCCGAATAGTCACCAGGATCGGTCACGATGACGACTTGCGCATGGTTCTTGGCCGCGGAGCGGACCATGGAAGGACCGCCGATGTCGATGTTCTCGATGATCGTGTCACGGTCGGCGCCGCTCATGACCGTGTTCAGGAATGGGTAGAGGTTGACCACGACAAGATCGATCGGGGCGATCGCATGCTCTTCCATCGCCGCCACGTGTTCAGGATTGTCGCGAACTCCAAGAAGACCGCCATGGACCTTGGGGTGGAGAGTCTTCACCCGGCCGTCCATCATCTCGGGAAAGCCGGTCAGGTCCGAGATGTCACGGACCTCGGCTCCTGCTTCGCGCAATTTTGCCGCGGTGCCACCGGTCGAGACAATCTCGACGCCATGCCGCGCGAGCCCCGCGGCAAGCCCGTCCAGGCCGCTCTTGTCCGATAGCGAGATGAGCGCCCGGCGAACGGGCACGAGGTCGTTCATTGCTGTTCCTTTCGATTAACTGGCGCGCCGGAACTGCCAGCCGATTTCGCCGCCCAATGCCGAAACTTCACCGACGATGACAAGTTGCGTCGTGCGTTGGGCCTGCCCGCGGCCGTCGATCCACAGGCTCTCCTCGATCGCGAGATTGCCGCCGCGGCAACGGAAGTTCCACGCCGGCGCGCCTTTCGAGCGCAGGATCGCGCCCATCCCGTCGGCGGTAATCGTTGCCTCGACGCCGGGGGCCAGATGAAAGCGCACCGCATAAGGTGCTGACTCGCGGATTTTCCGGCGGCCTTTGGAAATCAGCTGATCGGCGCCGCGGATTTCCTTGCCGTCATTGCCGAGCATCAGGCTGCGCTTGTGAACCAGGCCGAAGGAACGCACGTAGCCGTCGTGGCTTGCCTCGAGGCGGCTCGAATCATTGTCCTCGCTACGCTCGATCTCGACATCCTCGACGCCCTTGCCCAGCAACCCGTCCGGCATGATGTTGGTCGAATTGGTGTCGGCAAGGACGAGCGTGCTGTGCGCGGCGGTGGTGCGAAGCCCCTGCACGAGCTCGTCGGAAAGCTCGGTCGGAAGCGGCCCC
>DATIQO010000132.1:0-5050 GCA_035470745.1 Sphingomicrobium sp.
TCGACCGGCGCCGACTTGTCGGGTTTGACGGAAACGATCGTTCCGCTGCGCTCGACCTGCGCCCGTGGCTCCGGGACGATGCTGTAGAACCAGATCCAGAATGCGCTCACGACGACCGCGGTGAAAACCGCCGTGAACAAAGCAGTCGCAGCGTACCTCAGCGAAACTCTCCAACCAAAGCATTGTTGATGTGCAACGATGGAGGATAAAACTGTTTCCACTGATGCGCAGGCGAGCATTAAGATCGGCTGCTCGGGGTGGGTCTACAAGCATTGGCGCGGCATCTTCTATCCCGAGGGCCTGTCTCAGACCCGCTGGTTCGCGCGCTACGCCGAGGAATTCGACACCGTCGAGATCAACAACAGCTTCTATCACCTTCCCAAAGCTAAGACCTTCGAGAAGTGGAAGGAGCAGGCGCCCTCGGGCTTTTGCTACGCGGTCAAGGCAAACCGGTTCCTGACCCAGGCCAAGAAGCTCAAGGACTGCGAAGAGCCTCTTGAGCGAATGATGCTGGCGGTCCGCCACCTTGGGAATCGCCTCGGCCCAATGCTCTACCAGCTCCCGCCGCGAATGGACCTTGACCTCGGGAGGCTGAGGGACTTTCTCGAAATCCTTCCCCCCGACGTCGCAAGCGTGTTCGAATTCCGCAACAGCAGCTGGTACGTCCCCGAGACCTACGCGCTCCTCGAACGCTATAATGCGAGCTTCTGTGTCCACGACATGCCGGGCTCCAGGACCGAGCGCATCGCGGTCGGCCCCTGCGCCTACGTCCGCTTCCACGGCGGCGAGGGCAAATATTGGGGACGCTATAGCGACGAACTGCTCCTTTCGTGGACCGACTGGCTGGTGAGCCGGGCAAATGAAGGGCGTCGGTGCTGGTGCTACTTCAACAACGACATTGAAGGCCATGCGATCGAGGATGCGCGAACGTTGAAATCGATGGTGAGGCAGATGCGGCGCTAGGACTTGCGGCAAGCTTTGCTGTTGTTCCATCTATGGCGCACGTTCGAAGGGGGCCTTTCGTGAAGCATCGCTTTTGGGGATATTTGGGAGCAACGGCGCTCGCGGCAGTTGCATCGCCGCTCGCGGCGCGCGCGCTCTTGGTCAGCGATCTCGACAATCTGCGGACGGTCGCCAATCCCGCCGTCGATCCAAGCGGCCAATGGGTCGCCTATGACGTCAGCTATCCCGACACCAAGGCGGACAAGAGCTTCAGCCACGTCTGGATGACCTCGTGGGACGGCCGGCGCACGCTCCAGCTCACCAATCGCGAAAAGGAAAGCGAGAGCGTGCCGCGCTGGAGCCCGGACGGCCGGTATCTCGCCTTTCTATCCTCGCGCACGGACAAGCGCGACAACGACCAGCTCTGGCTTCTCGATCGCACCGGGGGAGAAGCCCGGCAACTGACCAAGGTCGAGGGCGGCGTCGTCGACTACGCCTGGTCACCGACTGGCCGGCAAGTCGCGCTGATCGTCCTCGACAAGGATCCGAACGAGACCGATCCCGATGCCAAGGACGAGGACAAGAAGCCAAAGCCGATCGTCATCGACCGCTTCCAGTTCAAGCGCGACATCGACGGCTATCTCTACACGCGCCGCGAGCGATTGTTCGTCCTCGACATCGACACCGGGAAGATGCGCCGGGTAACGACCGGCGACTTCGACGAAGTCCTTCCCGCCTGGTCGCCGGACGGCACCCGCATCGCCTTCGTCAGCAATCGCGACGCCGATCCCGACCGGACCTACAACAACGATATCTGGGTGGTCCCGGCAGCGGCGGCGGGAACTGCCCCTCTTCGCGTGACGAGCTTCGCGGGCGACGACAATGATCCCGATTACAACAGCTATCCGGCCTGGAGCCCCGACGGGCGCAGCATCGCCTATCTGCAGGGCGGCCCGATCGAGCTGTTCGCCTACGGTACCCGCCACCTTGCGGTGGTTCCGGCAAACGGCGGCGAGGCGCGGGTCCTGACCGCCGGGCTCGACCGCAATATCGCGGCGCCGGTCTGGTCGGCGGACGGCAAATCGCTCCGCTTCATCGTCGAAGATGACAAGACGCAGTGGCTCGGCAGCGTCGCTGCGAGCGGAGGCCCGGTAAAGCGGCTCGCCGGCGGCCGCCAGGTGCTCCAGGCCCTTGACCAGGGATCGCGCGGGCGCATCGCAGCGCTCGTCGACGACCCCGCCCACCCGGCGGAGGTCTATGCACTCGACGGCACCAACCTGCGGCGTCTTTCGCATCAGAACGATGCGTGGCTGGCGAACGTCCAGCTCTCGCCGGTCGAGGACACCGTCATGCGCAGCAGGGATGGTACCGAGGTTCATGGCTTTTTGTTGCGGCCGCTTGGCGGAGCGCCGGGCCCGGCGCCGACGATCCTGCGGCTCCACGGCGGGCCGCAATCGCAATTCGACTATGGCTTCAGCTTCGAGTGGCAGCTTCTTGCTGCCAACGGCTATGCCGTCGTCGCCGCCAACCCGCGCGGGAGCACGGGCCGCGGCCAGGATTATGCCAAGGCGATCTACGCCGCCTGGGGAACGGTCGACGTAGAGGACGTTCTTTCAGCGGTGGACGATGCCGTATCCCGCAAAGTCGCGGATCCCAACCGCCTCGGCGTTGGCGGCTGGAGCTATGGCGGCATGCTCACCAATTACACGATCGCGAGCGACCCGCGGTTCAAGGCGGCGACCAGCGGCGCAAGCATCTCCAACATCCTCGCAGGCTATGGGACCGACCAATATGTCCGCGACTACGAGATGGAGCTCGGCCGTCCCTGGGAGCATCTCGATGTGTGGATGAAGAACTCCTATCCCTTCTACCATGTCGACCGGATCGTGACGCCGACGCTGTTCCTTGGCGGTTCGAGCGATTTCAACGTGCCGCTGCTCAACGGCGAGCAGATGTACCAGGCACTAAGGAGCAGGAACGTGCCGACCAGGCTCATCATCTACCCGGGCCAGTTCCACGGTCTCAAGCGGCCGAGCTTCCTGCGCGATCGGTATCAGCGCTATCTCGACTGGTACGCGACTTATCTGAAGTAGGCGCCGCGCATTCCTGCCGCCTCGCTCAGCCGGCGAGAAGATCGGCGAAGGCGCGAACCGCGCCCTGGGGATCCTCGCTGCCCCATATGGCCTGGCAAACGGCGAGGAAGTCGGCGCCGGCATCGATCAGCGGCTTTGCGTTGACCGGCGTAATGCCGCCGATTGCAACGCAAGGTATCTCGAAAAGCGTCGACCACCAGGTCAGGATCGAGGGATCAGGCCGGTAATGCGACGGCTTTGTCATGGTGGGATAGAAGGCGCCGAAGGCGACATAGTCGGCTCCAGCCTCGCCGGCCTCCATGGCGAGATGGCGGCTGTCGTGGCAGGTCTTGCCGATCTGGGCCGACGGCCCGAGCAGCGCGCGCGCCTCGCGAATGTCGCCGTCCAACTGGCCGAGATGGACGCCGTCGGCGCCGATGCGCCTGGCGAGCTCAATGCTGTCATTGACGATGAACGCCGCGCCCGCCTCGGCACAGATGCGCTGCAAGGGTTCCGCAAGCCGCGCGAGATCGTCCTCGCCCGCCCCCTTGACGCGAAGCTGGAAGGCGGCGGCAAGGCCAGGCTCGAGCGCGGCCTTCAGCCGGTCCGGGAATGTCCCTGCGACCTCCTGGGGGCTGATGAGATAGAGACTGCATCGTCCGCGCTCGACGGGCGCGAAGCTTTGCGCGAAAACCTGGGTGACTTCGTCCACGCTCAGGCCGGCACCTTGACCGTCGACGCTTCGTAGATGTCGTCGATCGCGGCGCCGAGCGTGCGGTTGAATTCGTCATCCGTCTGCTGGGCGCGAAGATCGGACAAAAGCGCCCGGCTGAAGCTTGCGATCATTCCGGGGTTCCTGGCCAGTTCGCGGCAGGCCTCGGCCCGTGAAAAGCCGCCTGAAAGCGCGACTACGCGCAGCACCTTGGGGTGAGCGACGAGCGGCTCGAACAGCCCGGCATTGGCCGGGATCGAGAGCTTGAGCATGACCTGCTGGCCCTCAGGGATCGTGTCGAGCTCCTCGAGCAGCGCGGCCAGCAGAAGGTCGTCGCTCTCCGCCCGGTCGGCGCTCCTGATGTTCACCTCGGGCTCGATGATCGGGACCATGTCGTGCGCCAGCACTTGCCTTGCGACCTCGAACTGCTGGCTCACGACGAGCGCGATACCGGCCGGATTGGCGGCGTTGATTAGGGAGCGCTCCTTCGTCCCGAAGACGCCAAGGGACCTGGCCCGCTCAAGAAGCGCATCAAGGCCCGCGATCGGCTTCATCAGCTGCACGCCATTTTCCTCGACCTCGAGGCCCTTGTCGATCTTGATGAACGGAACAATGCCGCGCTCGACGAGCGCTCGCGGCGTCGGCTCGCCGCCGACCTTTCCGTCCATCGTCCGCTCGAAGAGGATCGCGCCGATCACCTTTCCTCCGCCAAAGCAGGGCGCGCTGATGATCCGTTCGCGCATCTTGTGGATGAGGCCGAACATTTCCTCGTCGCTGGACCATGCGCTTTCATCCATACCATAGTCCTTAAGCGCCTTGGGCGTGGACCCGCCGGACTGATCGAGTGCAGCGATGAAGCCATCGCCCCGGCGCATCTTCTCCAGCATCTCGGCCTTCGTCATTTCATGCCCCTCTTTTCGCTAGCGAGGCGGCGCGTCCATCAGCGACGCCCGCGCTCGAGTTGATCGAAATTCAAACCGGCGAGGTCCAGCGCCTCTCAAAGACTGATTATTGCTCCCGCGCGGCCGCGCGCTCAAGCGCTGCAACGCCTGGAAGAACGCGCCCTTCCATCCATTCAAGAAATGCTCCGCCCGCGGTGGAGACGAAACTGAAATCCTCGCCGACGCCGGCGTGGTTGAGCGCTGCGACCGTGTCGCCGCCTCCCGCCACGGAAACCAGCGAACCCTCTTTCGTCAGTGCCGCCGCGGTTCGCGCCTGCGCGTTCGTTGCAGCATCGAACGGCGGCATCTCGAATGCGCCAAGAGGCCCGTTCCAGACGAGGGTCCGGCAGGTCTTGAGAACATCGGCAAGCGCTTCGAGCGCG
>DATIQO010000133.1:0-26162 GCA_035470745.1 Sphingomicrobium sp.
GCTGCATTCAGGCTGATGCGCGCAGCGGCAAAGCCGATGATGCGGACAAGGTTTGGCCGGATCATTTCGATTACGTCGGTGGTCGGCGTCACCGGCAACCCGGGCCAGGCCAATTATGTCGCCTCGAAGGCCGGTCTCATCGGGATGACCAAGTCGGTCGCCCAGGAACTCGCGAGCCGGGGCATCACCGTCAACGCGATCGCGCCGGGTTTCATGACCTCGGCAATGACCGACGCCCTCAATGACCAGCAGCGTCAAGCAATCCTCTCTCGAATCCCGCTCGGAGCGATGGGAAGCGGCGAGGATATCGGGGCGGCGTGCGTCTACCTCGCGTCGAGGGAGGCCGGCTATGTCACCGGGCAGACGATCCACGTCAACGGCGGCATGGCAATGCCGTGAGCAAGCGTTGATCGTTGCTCGGCTGCGGTTCTTGTAGCAGCCTGAACGGCACCTATATCCCGAATGAATTCAACATTTCGGCTGCCTCCAGAGGGGCCGATTGGGGCTGGTAAGAAGAGGGATTAGAAAACATGGCCAAGGTCATCGGCATCGACTTGGGCACGACCAACAGCTGCGTCGCCGTGATGGAAGGCGGCAAGCCGAAAGTCATCGAGAATAGCGAAGGCGCGCGCACTACGCCTTCGGTCGTCGCTTTTACCAAGGACGGCGAACGTCTGATCGGCCAGCCGGCGAAGCGCCAGGCGGTCACCAATCCGGACAATACGATTTTCGCGGTGAAGCGCCTGATCGGCCGCCGCTTCGACGACCCGATCACCAAGAAGGACACCGAGCTGGTGCCCTACAAGATCGTCAAGGGCACGAACGGTGATGCCTGGGTCGAGGCCGGCGGCAAGGATTATTCGCCCTCGCAGATTTCCGCCTTCATCCTCCAGAAGATGAAGGAAACGGCCGAGGCCTATCTCGGCGAGACCGTCACGCAGGCGGTCATCACCGTCCCTGCATATTTCAACGACGCACAGCGCCAGGCCACGAAGGATGCCGGCCAGATCGCCGGACTTGAGGTGCTGCGCATCATCAACGAGCCGACTGCCGCCGCGCTCGCCTACGGGCTGGATAAGGAAGAGGGCAAGACGATCGCCGTCTACGATCTTGGCGGCGGCACCTTCGACGTTTCCATCCTCGAGATCGGCGATGGCGTCTTCGAGGTGAAGTCGACCAATGGCGACACCTTCCTTGGCGGCGAGGACTTTGACGCGCGGATCGTCAATTGGCTCGCCGACAAGTTCAAGGCGAAAGAGAATATCGACCTGCGCACGGACCGGCTTGCGCTGCAGCGCCTCAAGGAGGCCGCCGAAAAGGCCAAGATCGAGCTCAGCTCGGCTGCAACGACCGAGATCAACCAGCCTTTCATCACGGCACGCATGGAAGGCGGCACGACCACGCCGCTTCACCTCGTCGAGACGATCAGCCGGGCCGATCTCGAGAAACTGGTCGATGATCTCATCGAGCGGACGATCGAGCCTTGCAAGAAGGCGCTCAAGGATGCCGGCGTCGAGGCCAAGGACATCCACGATGTCGTCCTCGTCGGCGGCATGACCCGCATGCCGCGGGTCCGCGAGCGGGTGAAGGAGTTCTTCGGCAAGGAGCCGCACACGGGGGTCAACCCGGACGAGGTCGTCGCGATGGGCGCAGCGATCCAGGCCGGCGTGCTCCAGGGCGACGTCAAGGACGTCCTGCTGCTCGATGTGACGCCGCTGTCGCTCGGAATCGAGACGCTTGGCGGCGTGTTCACCCGCATGATTGACCGCAACACGACCATCCCGACCAAGAAGAGCCAGGTCTTCTCGACCGCCGAGGACAATCAGAACGCGGTGACGATCCGCGTCTTCCAGGGCGAGCGAGAAATGGCCGCCGACAACAAGATGCTCGGCCAGTTCGACCTTGTGGGCATCCCGCCCGCTCCGCGCGGCGTGCCGCAGATCGAGGTCACGTTCGACATCGACGCCAACGGCATCGTCAACGTGTCGGCAAAGGACAAGGGCACGGGCAAGGAGCAGCAGATCCGAATCCAGGCTTCTGGCGGACTTAGCGACAACGACATCGAGAAGATGGTCCGCGAGGCCGAGCAGTTCGCCGAGGAGGACAAGAAGCGGCGCGGTGCGGCCGAGGCGAAGAACAATGCCGAGAGCCTCATCCACACGACCGAAAAGCAGCTTGCCGAGCATGGCGACAAGGTCTCGGGCGATATCAAGTCGGAGATCGAGAAGGCGCTGGGCGAAGCCAAGGCCGCGGTCGAAAAGGGCGATGCCGACGAGATGCAGCAGAAGACTGCAGCGCTGACCCAGGCGGCGATGAAGCTCGGCGAAGCCATGTACAAGGCGCAGCAGGCCGAGACGGAAGCCGCCGGTGCCGACGCCGGTGCCGCCGGCCCGTCATCCGAGCATCCCGGCGAGACCCAGGAAGAGGTCGTCGATGCCGAATTCTCCGAAGTCGACGACGAGAACAAGGGATGACGATCTGGCGCCGCCTTCGCGAGAAAGCGGCGCCGGATCCTGTGCTGCGTAGCGGGGAGGGATGATGGTCGAGCAGGACTATTACGAACTGCTGGGCGTCTCGCGAGGAGCGGACGACGCGGCGATCAAGGCCGCGTTCCGCAGGCTTGCCAAGGAATATCATCCCGACCGCAAGAACGGCTGCAAGGAAAGCGAGGCGCATTTCAAGGCCATCAACGAGGCCTATGACGTGCTCAAGGATCCCCAGAAGCGCGCCGCTTACGATCGGTTCGGCAAGGCCGCCTTCCAGAATGGCGGCCATGGCGACCCGTTCGCCGACGCTGGCTTCAATGGTTTTTCCGACATCTTCTCGACCATCTTCGGCGAGTTCATGGACCAGCGCGGCGCGCGCCAGAATGCCGCGCGGGGCGCGGACCTGCGGTACGATATCGAGCTCAGCCTCGAGGAAGCGTTCACTGGCGTCGAGAAGACGATCACCGTCGAAGCACTTGCGACCTGCGACGTCTGCGATGGGCGCGGCTGTACCGGGCTCGATCGCTGCACCAGCCACTGCCAGACCTGCGGCGGTCTTGGGAAGATCCGCACGCAGCAAGGCTTCTTCATGGTCGAGCGCGGCTGCCCCAATTGCCGCGGCTCGGGCGAAGTCATCACCAATCCGTGCGGCAATTGCCACGGCGAGGGGCGCGCACTCAGCCAGCGCAAGCTGTCGGTGAAGATCCCGGCAGGCGTCGACGAGGGGACGCGCATCCGCATCGCCGGCGAAGGCGAGGCCGGCGTCCGAGGGGCCGGAAGCGGTGACCTTTACCTGTTCGTCCATCTGAAGCGCCACCCGATCTATGCGCGGGAAGGAACCACTCTCATCGCCGAATGCCCGGTCAGCTTCACTACGGCTGCACTCGGCGGCTCGATCAGCCTGCCTGGAATCGACGGCCATAAGGTCGATTTGAAGATCCCGGCGGGAATCCAGTCCGGCGAACAGCTCCGGCACCGCGGATCCGGGATGAGCGTGCTTAATGGCCGCGGTCGCGGCGACATCATGGCACGCATCCTTGTTGAGACTCCGACCCGGATGTCCGCGAGGCAAAAGAAGCTTCTGGAAGAGTTCCGCGAGACGGAAACGGGCGACGAATGCCCCGCCGTCAAGAGCTTCTTCGGACGGGTCCGCGAGTTCCTCGGCGGATAGCCTGCCTCAGGCGGGTACGAGCAGCGCGAAGATCTGCGCGAAGAGCTCCGCGGCGGCGTGAAGTTCGAACGAGGGCGGACGATAGGCGCGATTGTCGCACTGGAAATAGCCGACTTCCTCACCATCCCGAATGATCGGCACTCTTAATGCCGAGCGGATGCCCGCTTTGCGAAGCTCTTCACATTGCTCAAACGTCGGCGAGCGCAGCAGCGCTTTTTCGACCGGCGCCTGGTCCTTGCGCGGGAACATCCCGACCGGCTCGTCGGACGATTCGGCAACGATCGCCGGCAGATCGCCGCTCACCCTTAGCTCCGCCAACGGGCTGCGGCTGCTCTCGATGCGCTCCTCGCCAAGGCAGAGGATGACCCGGTCATAGCCGGTAAGGGCGCGCATCCGGCGTGCAGCTCCATCGAGCATCGGCTTGCGCTCGTCGCCGGCGAGACCCTCGATCAGGCGGCTCACCGCGCCAAGGCAATCGCCAAAACCCTCCTCGGGGCTTGGCAGCCCCTCGAGCAAGATGGAATCGCCTGCCGACTGGAAGGCGATGTCGAAGTGGCGCGGCTCGTCGATTAGCCGAACCCGGTAGGCGCGGGCGATGCCGCTGCTCCCCCGCTGCCTTGCAAGGCTGTTGCGAAGGTCGTGGAGCGGCTGCGCAAGCGTGAATTGCGCGAGCGGCTCGCCGATCAGGCGCTGATGATATTCGCTTAAGAAACTGTGGGCATTTTCCGAGGCGCGCAGGATCAGCCAGTCGGGCGAAAGCTCGAGAAGGAAGCCCGCAGGCTGGATGCAGGAGCTGGTCGGCGCCTCGGCGCCAACGACTTTCGCCTCCATTTCCTCAATCTCTTCCATGCATTCCCAAACGCATAAAGATCGACGTCAGCATAGCGCCGAATTCCCCCGAGGCATCCCAATTTCGCGATTTCGCCCGCCCGGGCGAGAAGATCGAGAGCCCATATACTCCTTCTAGCGGCCGCGAGCACCAATTCGCCGAGGCGCGGGCTTTCTTCGCGGCACTCGCTCAGTCGCGGAACACCCGGGCGAAGATCGTGTCGACATGCTTTAGATGATATCCAAGGTCGAACAGGTCATCGAGCTGCTCGGCCGAGAGCCGCTGTGAAACCTCCGGATCGGCCTTGAGCAGACTGAGGAGCGACAGCGCCCCATCCGACTGCCACACCTTCATCGCGTTGCGCTGGACGAGCGCATAGGAATCCTCTCGGCTGAGGCCCGACTGCGTCAGCGCAAGGAGAACGCGCTGCGAATGGACGAGGCCTCCCATGCGGTCGAGGTTCTTTTGCATTCGCTCGGGGTAAACGATGAGCTTGTCGATCACGCTGGTGAGCCGCGCGAGCGCGAAGTCGAGCGTGATCGTGGCGTCGGGGCCGATGAAACGCTCGACCGAAGAATGGGAAATGTCGCGCTCGTGCCAGAGGGGGACGTTCTCGAGGGCAGGTGTCACATAGCCCCGGACCATCCGGGCGAGACCGGTCAGGTTCTCCGTCAGCACCGGGTTGCGCTTGTGCGGCATCGCCGAGCTGCCCTTCTGGCCTGGCGAAAAATATTCTTCCGCCTCGAGCACCTCGGTGCGCTGGAGGTGGCGGATCTCCGTCGCCAGTCGCTCGATCGACGAGGCGATGACGCCAAGTGTCGCGAAGTACATTGCGTGGCGGTCACGCGGGATCACCTGCGTCGAAACCGGCTCGACTAAGAGGCCAAGCCTGGCCGCGACAAGCTCCTCGACGCGCGGATCGATATTGGCAAAGGTCCCGACCGCGCCCGATATCGCGCAGGTCGCGATCGTGTCCCTCGCCGCAACCAGGCGTTCGCGGTTGCGTGCGAATTCGGCATAGGCTTGCGCGAGCTTGACACCGAAGGTCGTCGGCTCGGCATGGATGCCATGGCTGCGGCCGATCGTCGGGGTGGTCTTATGCTCGAGGGCGCGGCGCTTGAGGACTGTGAGAAGGCGCTCGATATCCTCGATGAGGAGATCGGCTGCTTGCTTGAGCTGCACTGCAAGCGCCGTGTCGAGAACGTCGGAGCTGGTCATGCCCTGGTGGAGCCAGCGCCGCTCCGGCCCGAGCTTTTCGCCTGCCCAGGTCAGGAAAGCGATCACATCATGCTTGGTAACCGCCTCGATGGAATCGATTGCCTCGACGTCAATCTCGCCGATGACATCGCGGTCATAGGCCTCCCGGATCGTCGCTGCGTCCTTTGCGGGGATCATGCCGACTTCGCCCATTGCCTCGGCGGCGAAGACTTCAATCTGCCACCAGATGCGGTAGCGGTTCTCCGGCGACCAGATCGCCGTCATTGCGGAGCGGGAATAGCGGGGGACCATGACGAGCGGCGGCTAGCAGAGCCGCTTCGCCGCATCAAATCGGCTTGGACGAAGACCATGACCCGTCTTCAGGATCATTGGATCGTGCAGCGATCTTCGCCATAGCGCCTCGACCGGACGAGGGGTGCCGGGGGTCAAGGTTCATGCCGCCTCTGGAACGGTGATGCGCTGCAAGGGTTAGAAAGTCCCATGGATCAGCGGACGCGAGAGGATGCGCTCGGCATGGCGGAGAGTGAGCGCGTGGTCGTTCGCCGCCCGCTCTGGGCGCGCGTCAGCATGTACCTTGCGATTGGACTTCTTGCTCTCCTCATCATCGCGCTCGCCGTGGTGTGGATCGAACGGCGCCAGATCGCGACGCACTTCCTCAAGGGCGAGTTCGAGAGCCGGGGCGTCCAGGCCAAATATCACCTCGACCGCGTCGGCTTCAGGACGCAGCAGGTCAGCGACCTCGTCATCGGCGACCCCAGCAGTCCGGATCTCGTCGCCAAGCGCGCGATTATCCAGATGCGCCTCAAGCTCGATGGCAGCTTTGCTGTCTACCGGGTGGTTGCGCGGGGAGTGCGGCTGCGCGGGCGGCTTGTCCACGGCCGCGTCAGCTGGGGACAGATCGACAAGCTCCTGCCGCCGCCAAGCAACAAGCCATTCGAACTGCCCAACATCGTGCTCGACGTGGCCGACAGCAGCATCTCGCTCGCGACGCCCTTTGGACCGGTCGGCATCGCGCTCGAAGGCAACGGACGCCTGAGCGGCGGGTTCAAGGGCCGGCTTGCGGTTGCCAGCCCGCAGCTGACCCCCGGCCGCTGCACGGCCGTCGGACTTCACACCAACCTTGGCATTGCGGTCATCGCGCGCCATCCCAAGGTGGAAGGCCCGGTGGCCCTGGCGAGCTTCGTTTGCCCGCAAAGCCGCTTCTACGTGCTTGCCCCGAGGTTCGACGCGAAGGCTCGCTTCAGCGAATCGTTCTCGAACGTCGAGGGCAGTGGCAAGATGGCGATCGACACCGTGACGGCGGGCGCGAACGGACTTGCCGCCTTTGCCGGCGACATCACTTACGCAGGATCGCTTGCCAATGTGGCCGGGCGCGTCCGGCTCTCGGCATTGCGATCCAAAATGGCGACCGCCACGGCCGAGCGCACGCGCCTCGATGCCGCCTACCGGCTCGGCATGCGAACTGGCTCCTTCACACTCCTCGGCGACTTCGCCGCCGACAATTCGACCCTCGACCCCAAGATGCTCGACAACGTCACGATGCCGCTTGCAGCTGCCGCGGGCACGCCGATCGGGCCGGTCGCGACCAGCATCGGCAATGCAATCGGCCGGACCGCGAGCCGGTTCAACGCCGCCGGTCATATCCGCGTCGTGACCTTTCCAGGAGGCGGCGCAGCGCGGATCACGGGAGCTGACGTCAAGGGGCCAAATGGCGCCCGGGCGCAAATCTTCGGCGGCAGCGGCGTGACTTATTACTGGCCTAAAGCGCTGCTGCGCATCGACGGGGCGATCGAGATGGGCGGCGGCGGCTTGCCCTCCGGCCGCGTCATCCTGAGTCAGCCTCGGCCCGGCGGACCGCTCAGCGGCGTTGCCGACCTTGCACCCTATTCGGCCGGCGGCGAGCGGCTTGCGCTGGCGCCGATCCGGTTTGGCCCTGGGCCCAACGGATCGACCGCGCTCAGCACGGTCGCGCTGCTTGACGGGCCGTTCCCGCAGGGCCGCGTCAAGGCGCTGCGACTTCCCATCGAGGGGCACCTTGGTCCTCGTGGCGGCTTCGCGGTCGGGACCGCGTGCGCGGTCGTGAGCTTCGATTATCTTCAGATGAGCACGCTCCAACTCGGCGCGACGAGGCTGCCGGTATGCCCGGTTGGTCCTGCGATCGTCTACAAGCGTGAAGGCGGGCCGGTGACCGCCAGCGCGCGGCTCCAGGGACCGGTCCTCAACGGCCGCCTCGGAAACTCGGCGCTGCATCTCGCGGCTTCGAGCGGCGAGGTCGCCGGCAAGAATTTCTTCTTCAACAGCCTTGCAATGCGGCTTGGAAAGCCATCCTCTCCCATCATCTTCGATGCCGCGCGGCTGACGGGAAGCTTTTCTGGTTCGAACCTTGGCGGGAACTTCACCGGCGCGAAGGCGACGATCGGCACAGTGCCGCTCCTCGTTAGCGACGCCGCCGGCGCCTGGCGCTATCGCAACAGCGACCTCAGCGTCGATGGGGCGCTGACGCTTCAGGACCGGGATCCGGATCCGAGATTCTATCCGCTTCGCAGCAAGGACGCGCATTTGACGATCGCGGGCGATTTCGTCCGCGCCGCCGGCTCGCTGCGCGAGCCCAAGACGGGCACGCTCGTCACCAACGTCGCAATCGAGCATCGGCTCTCGACCGGTTCGGGTCATGCGCTCCTCGACGTGCCTGGCCTCAACTTCGGTCCCTCGCTCCAGCCCGAACAATTGACCCGGCTCACCGAAGGCGTCGTCGCCCTCGTCAACGGCACCGTCCACGGTCAGGGCCGGATCAACTGGGGTCCAGGGGGCGAAGTGACCTCAACCGGTGATTTCTCCACCGCGAACATGGACCTCGCGGCGCCGTTCGGGCCAGTGACCGGTCTCAGCACGAATGTTCATTTCACGAACCTGCTCGGTCTTGAAACGGCACCGCACCAGGTGGCGACGGTGAAGGAGCTCAACCCGGGCATCGTCGTCGACAACGGGGTGATCACCTATCAGCTGCTGCCGAACAATCTGGTCAGGATCGAGCGCGGCGAATGGCCATTCATGGGCGGCCGGCTCATCCTCCACGAGACCGTCCTCAATTTTGGAACTCCAAGCGCGAAGCGGCTGACCTTCGAACTCCAGGGCTTCGACGCCAAGCAGTTCGTCGACAGCCTCGGATTCTCCGGTCTCGAGATCACCGGCACGTTCGACGGTGTGCTGCCGATGATCTTCGACGAAAGCGGCGGTCGCATCGTCGGCGGGCGGCTCGATTCGCGTGCTCCCGGCGGCGAGCTCAAATATAGCGGGACCAAGCCTGCCGGCCTTGCCCCGGGAATCGCCTTCGACCTCTTCAGCGACATCCGCTACCACTCGATGATCGTGCGCCTGAACGGCGATCTCGCCGGCGAATTTGCAACGACGCTCACCATCGACGGAGTGTCGCTCGGACAGAGCCATGGCTTTGTCGCAGGGCTCGTCCACAAGGTTTTCTCGCAGTTGCCGATCAGGCTCAACGTCAACATCAACGGACCCTTCCGGGCGCTCATCCAGATGGCAAAGGCGTTCAAGGATCCGACCGAGGTCATTGCTCCCGTCATGCCATTCCCGATCGATTCCCCGGCGCTCAAGGTGGACGTCCTCAGTACCACCAGGACCGAGGAGCGGCCGACCGTTCAGCCGGCCCCGGTCAACCAGCCTAAGAACCCGACCCCACCACCTGGAGGAAGCAAGTGACAAGAAGATGGACCCGAGCCGCGCGGCTAGCCGCCGGCATTGCCGTTGCGGCGCCGCTCAACGGCTGCATCACGGTGAAGGCGCCGGACAAGCCGATCGACGTCAACCTCAACGTCAACATCAGCCAGCAGGTCGTTGTCCGTCTCGCCTCCGACGTGCAGCAGATGATCCAGACCAACCCGCAGGCCTTCCCGCCCGCACCGACACGGCCATGAGCGGCAAATCGTTTCTCCTCGCGCTTGCGGCCCTCGCGGCCGCTCCCGTCGCTGCCCAGTCGCCAATCCTGTCCGAGGCGATCCAGTCAGGGCAGGTCGGCGAGCGCTACGATGGTTACATGGGCTTTGTCGTGACGCCGCCCGCCCAGCTTCGACGCCAGGTCGACGCGATCAATCTGCGTCGCCGCAATCTCTACATCGAGCTTGCCGAGCGCCGGAACGTCAATCCCCAGCTGGTTGGAATGACGGCCGCCTGCCAGCTCTTCTCGCAGCTCCCGCTCGGCGAAGCATATATGTTGAGCGACGGGGCATGGCGCCGGCGGGCCGCGGCACCGGTCGCACTTCCCGATTATTGCCGCTGAAATTCGAACGAGGACCGATATTGCGCCTTGAGCCCGGCAAGGAGCTTTCCCGTGATGGGAAGGGAAATTTCGTAACTTCCCTCGACATAGGGGCCAGCGACATAGGGCGCTGCGACGAACAGCAGGTGATCGAAGCGCCGGTTTCGGTTGCGGTCGACAGGAACGATCGCCAGCTCCTTGTACGCCGGGCACTTTGCGAACTCTCCTTCCATCCGTTCGCCCTGGCGTCGCCGCAAGCGTTCGGCGTCGAGCGCCTTGCAATAAGCGTTTCGCGTCGCCGCCTCGAGCGAGCCCGCCGCCACGAATAGTCCGGCAACCGTTGCTTGCCGGTCGACTTGCCGGTCCCACAGCAGTGCGCTGGTGCCGCTGTTGGGGTGAGCGCCATTGCTGTCGAACTCGAGCGAACCCTCGAGCGAGATCAGGCGCTGCGTTTCCCCTTCGACGTCCCACGACATGGAATAGCTGTGCTGCCTGAAGGGGTAATGGTTCGCGCGTGCGCTGCGCACATCATCGCTTGCATCGTCGCGGGCCCGCTGAAACGCCTTGCCCATGTCCGCCTGGAGATAGGCGCGAAGACCGCCAATCGCGTCAGCCTTTGCCGCCCATTCGTAAGAAAATTCGAGCTGGTTGGTGACGCGTTCCGTTTTTACGGCCTTGGCGGTTGCAGTGGCCGCCGGGACCAGCACGACGGCAAACAGGAGCGCCCGTTTCATCGTTGCGAAACCTACAGCCGTTCGCTGCGGTTGACTATCCAAACGCCGGTTCATAAAGGGGCCGCGCCTTGGCGGTGACGCTTTCCGCCATGTTCCTCGTCCTTGCCCGGCCCCAATGAGTTTTCGGCGGGGGCGACGCATAGGGGAGAAACATGGCAGAGGATGACACCGGAGAGGATTCGAAGCTTCCACCAGACGCGCGGCTAGAATCGCTCGACGAGCGGCTCGACCGGGCGCAGCGGCGCGAAGCGGAGAAGGCTTCCAAGGTGCAGGACGATCCCACGTACCGCGTGGGCCAGATGGTGTTGAGCCAGTTGATCGGCGGTCCGCTTGGCGGCGGAATCGTTGGCTGGCTGCTCGATCGCTGGCTTGGGACGGCGCCCTGGCTGATGTTGATCTTGCTGTTCCTCGGCTTTGCCGGAGGCATGTTCAACGTCTTTCGGATTTCAAGCAAACAGGCCGGCTCCGATCGGCCGAGGAATGAGGGTTAAAGCGTGGCGGCCGGCGGCAGAATCGACCCGATGCATCAGTTCGTGATCGAGCCGATCTTCGGCTCGTTCCAGCGCAACAATCCGTTCGTCTTCACCAACTCTGCCCTGTGGACCTTGATCGTCCTTTTCACGATCTGGCTCTTCATGTTCGGCGGGATGAAGCGCGAGCTCATCCCGGGCCGCTGGCAAGTCATGGTCGAGGGGCTGATCGGCTTTGTCGATGACATGGTGCACGCAAGCATTGGCCCAGAAGGCCGCAAATATCTGCCCTGGGTGTTCACGTCCTTCATCTTCCTGCTGTTCGCCAATCTCATGGGCAATATGCCCTTTGGCATTTACGCCCCGGCGCATCCCTTCACGGTCACGAGCCAGTTCACCTTCACTGGCATCATGTCGCTCATCACCTTCGCGATCGTGCTTGGCGTCGGCTTCTGGAAGCACGGCCTTCACTTCTTCTCGCTGTTCGTTCCGCCCGGTATCCATCCGATCGGAAAAGCCCTGCTTTTCCCGATCGAGTTCATCTCGTTCATGGTGCGGCCATTCAGTCTCGGACTTCGTCCCTTCATCGCCATGTTCGCTGGCCACATCCTGCTCGATATTTTCGGCAATTTCGTCGTCCAGGGCCTCCAGGCAGGCGGCGGCGGCATCGCAATCTCGATCCTTTGCTTCCTGTTCGTGACGTTCATCAGCGCGCTCGAGCTGCTGGTGGCGGCGATCCAGGCCTATGTTTTTGCAATCCTGACGTCGCTGTACATCAACGACGCGGTCCACCTTCACTAAACCCTGTTTTTCCAAGAGGAGTTCAAGTCATGGATCTCGCTTCCGCCAAGGTTATCGGCGCCGGTCTCGCGGCGATCGGCGTCGGCGCCGCAGCGCTCGGCGTCGGCTATGTGTTCGGCTCGTTCGTTCAAAGCTCGCTGCGCAACCCTGCGGCTGCAGACAGCCAGCAGGGCCGTCTCTTCATCGGTTTCGCGGCCGCCGAGCTTCTCGGCCTGATGGCGTTCGCGATCGCGATGATCATCCTTTACGCATTCAAGGGCTGAGCAAGCTCTAGTCGCAAGGCGGGCCAATGCCTCAACTTTCGCAGCTCTCCGAGGTCTATCTCTCCCAGCTCCTGTGGCTGGCGGTGGCGCTCGGCTTCATCTTCTTCGTGATCGCAAGGGGCATGGTCCCCAAGATCCAGGGGACCGTCGATGCGCGCGAGCAGCGTATCGCTGGCGACCTCGAGGCTGCGCAGAAGGCGAGGGCGGCTGCCGACGAGACGGAGGCTGCGTGGCGCATGCGCATGGACGCCGCGCGCGCCGATGCGGCTCGCATTGCGCAGGAAGCCAAGGTCGAAAGCTCTCGAAAGACCGAAGCGCGGGTGAAAGCTGCAGCTGACAAGATCAACATCAAGGTCGAGTCAGCCCAGGGGCAGCTGCGCGACGCGGTGACGGCTGCGCGGGCCGAGATCGAAGCCATCGCGGCCGAGGCGACACAGGAGATGGTCCGGCGCCTCACCGGCATCGCCGTGGACAAGAAAGAAGCCGCTTCGGCGGTGAAGGCGGAACTCAATGTCTGAGCTGCAAACCCAGACGGAGATCGGTCACGCTCCGCCGCCCGACGCGGGCGAGCCCACTTACCTCGGGCTCAATCCCGGGGGCTGGGTCGCGCTGGCGATGGTCCTGGTCTTCGCGATCCTCATCTGGAAGAAGGTGCCGGGCGCGATTGGCCGGGCGCTCGACAGCAAGATCGCCCTCATCCGCGAGCAGCTCGCCGAAGCAGAATCGCTTCGCAAGGAAGCCGAGGCGCTGAAGGCCGAATATGAAGCGAAATCGGCCTCGGCCGACAAGGATCGCGAGGCCATGCTCGAACGCGCGCGCCATGAGGCTGACGAGATAGTTGCGAAGGCGAAGACCGATGCGGAGGCGCTGATCGATCGCCGCACGCGCATGGCCCAAGACAAGATTGCTGCGGAGGAGCGCGCCGCGATCGAGCAGCTTCGCTCGACTGCAGCGGAAGCTGCGGCAAAGGCGGCGGCGAAGATCATCGCCGAGCGTCACGACGCCGCGACCGACGCGAAGCTGGTCGACCAAGCGATCAAGGAAATCGCCGGCTGAAGCTCGCCGCCCGGGCATCGCTCGGGTGATCGAGGCTTCGAAGACCGGGTGAAGCGGTTTCGGGGGCTCCAGCCCCCCTTTCGCCAATTCAGCCTGAAGGATCGGATTGAAAGCGGCTCGGCCGGCCTATTGCCGGTGGCGGCCGCCCGGATCGCTTACGCCCCGCAGTGCTTCAGAGGCCGCATCACGATCAGCGTCGCGGCTCAAATCGCCAAGGCTGACGATGCCGCACAGCCGGTCCTCTTGGTCGATCACCGGGAGCCGTCGAACTTGCGCTTCGCTCATCTTGCCCGCGACATCATCGACATCGTCATCCTCGCGCGCACAGATTAGCTCGTTGGTCATCAGCTCGCGCACCGGCGTATCCGGGCCGTAGCCCTTGGCGATGCCGCGAACCGCGATGTCGCGGTCAGTGATCATCCCGATCAGCCGCTCGCCGTCCGTTACCGGGATCGAGCCCGCGTCCGCGCTCAGCATGAAGGAGGCAGCTTCCTGCACCGGCTGGTCCGGGCGGACGGTCTGGACATCGCGCGTCATTACTTCGCTGACTTTCATCGCTGCTCTCCTTTTTGGGAAACCCGCCGGCAAAACGAACGGCCGAAGAGCAGCGTTCCTCCTTACGGCACGTTTTCCGTCAGGAGGTCGTAGGTTGCGACCAGCTCGTCACGCTGGTTGAAAACCTCGACTGCCCAGCGCACCTGGCCGGTTTCCTTCGACTTGATCGACTTGGTCCTGACAGTAAGCTCCACGCGGATCGCATCCCCGGGGTAGACCGGCGTCAGGAAGCGAAGATTCTCAAGGCCGGTATTGGCGAGGACCGGGCCCGGGTCCGGATCCACGAATAGCCCGGCCGCAAAGCTCAGGATGAGATAGCCGTGCGCGACGCGGCCCTCGAAGATCGGCGATGCCTTGGCGGCCTCCTCGTCCATGTGGGCGTAGAACTTGTCACCGGTGAAGTCCGCGAAATGCTCGATGTCCTCAAGAGTGATCGTGCGGCTTTGGGTTTTCCAGGTGTCGCCGATGCTCAGTTCGCTCATCTTGAGGCGGAACGGATGGACGCCGATGAAGTGCTTCGGGGCGCCGGGGAGATATTGCTCGGTGATTGCGGCAATCATCAGCGGCGAGGACTGGAGCGCGGTTCGCTGCATATAATGTTTGACGCCGCGTACGCCGCCCATTTCCTCGCTTCCGCCCGCACGGCCGGGACCGCCGTGGACGAGGACCGGAAGCGGCGAGCCGTGACCGGTCGATTCAGCGGCATTGGTGCGGTCGATGACGAGCATTCGTCCATGGTAGGCAGCCGCACCCTGGACGAACTCGCGCGCCGCCTCGGGCGAATGGGTGAAGAGCGAGAGCGCAAGGCTGCCGCGCCCGCGGTTTGCAAGCGCAATTGCATCGTTCAGGTCGCGATAGGGCATGATGGTCGAAACCGGTCCGAAGGGCTCGCAATCGTGGACCGCGGCCGTGGTCCAGGGATCGTCCGTCCGCAGGAGGATCGGCGGAAGGAAAGCGCCGCCCTTGATCGGGGGCTCGGCATTCGGATCGCCGGCAACGATCCGCGCTCCCGCCGCCTCGAGTTCGCGGATGCGTTCGCGCACGTCGTCGCGCTGGCTGATGCTGACGAGCGCGCCCATGCGCGTGTCCTCGGCCCTGGGATCGCCCACCTTCGTCCGCGAAAGACGCTCGGCAAGGGCCTTCTGGACGTCATCGAGATATTGAACAGGAGCCATGGCGCGGCGGATGGCGGTGCATTTCTGACCGGCTTTCACCGTCATTTCTGTCGCGACCTCCTTGATGAAGAGATCGAACTCGGGCGTTCCGGGAGCCGCGTCGGGGCCAAGCAGCGACGCATTGAGGCTATCCTGCTCGGCGACGAAGCGCACGGAGTGGCGAATGACCGCTGGATGCGTGCGGAGCTTCAAGGCCGTGTGTGCCGAGCCGGTGAAGCTCACGACATCCTGTCCGCCGAGATGGTCGAACAGATCGCCCACACCGCCGACGATCAACTGGATCGCTCCTTGCGGAAGAACCTCGGCCTCGATCATGATCCGAAATGCAGCTTCGGCGAGATAGGCGGTGGCCGAAGCCGGCTTCACGATCGCCGGAACGCCCGCAAGGAGCGTCGGCGCAAGTTTCTCGAGCATGCCCCAGACGGGGAAGTTGAAGGCGTTGATATGGAGTGCCGCGCCCTGGAGCGGCGTGAAAATATGCTGGCCGACGAAAGTGCCGTTCTTGGAAAGCCCCTCGACCTGGCCGTCGAGCAGCACATGGGCGTCCGGCAGTTCGCGGCGGCCCTTGGACGAGAAGGAAAAGAGGGTGCCCGCACCCCCTTCGATGTCGATCCACCCGTCCTTGCGGGTTGCCCCGGTCAGGTAGTTCAGCTCGTACAGCTCTTCCTTGCGCGCCATGAGCGCAAGGCCGAGCGCCTTGATCATTCGTGCACGCTCGTGGAACGTCAGCTTGCGAAGCGCGGGGCCGCCGACCTCGCGCGCATGGTTGAGCATGGCGGCGAAGTCGAGGCCGCCCGAGCCAGTGGTCGCCACCGTGGCGCCATCAATGGCGCTCGGGATTTCGATTGCGGCGTCGCCCGCCAGCCAGCGGTCGCGCTCGTAATTAAGGAGCTTGAGAGTCTTCATGCGCACTCCTTAGAAGAAGTCGCGCGCAAGCAGGAGGGGCATGATGATTGAACCAGTAAGACCAATCGTCATCGACGACATCGAGCAGGCGCGCGAGCGCATCGCGGGAACCGTGCTGCGGACCCCGTTGGTGAAGCTCGAGCTTGGCGACGGCGCACCCGAGATCTGGCTGAAGCTCGAGAACCTCCAGCCGACCAACGCCTACAAGATCAGGGGCGCGGCCAATGCGGTTGCGCGCCTTTCCGCGGAAGAACGCTCCCGCGGCGTTTGGACGATCAGTGCGGGAAACGCAGGACAGGGCGTCGCCTACGCCGCGCGGAGCTTTGGAATTCCAAGCACCGTCGTCGCCATCGAGACGGCGCCGCAAACGAAGCTCGATCGCATGCGCGCGCTCGGGGCGACCATCGTTCCGGTTTCATATGAAGAGGCTTGGAAGGCCGCCGAGGCGCACGAATTCGAAGGGGTAGAGGGCACGTTCATCCATCCCTTCGACAATCACGACTTCATCGCGGGTCACGGGACGATGGGGCTCGAGATCCTCGAGGATCTTCCTGAGGTGCGCACGGTCATTGCAGCGATCGGTGGAGGCGGCCTCATCACCGGCGTTGCAAGCGCGATCAAGGCGCTTCGTGGCGATGTGAAGCTGCTCGGTGCCGAGCCGGAGACCGCAGCGCCCTTTGCGCTTTCCCTCCGGGAAGGCGGACCAACTTGGTTTCCCAACTGGCAGGCGTCCTTTGTCGATGGCGCTGGCGGCAAGAGCGTCACCGAGCGCATGTGGCAGCGGATGCGACCGGTCACCGACGGGGCGATTACCGTCAGCCTCGATCAAGTCCGCGCAGCCATGCGCCTAATCGCCGAGAAATCGCGGACGATTGCCGAAGGCGCAGGCGCACTCGCGCTTGCCGCTGCATTGTCCGACGAAGCGCTCGAGGGGCCGATCGTCTGCATCGTCTCGGGAGGCAATATCGATCTTGGGAAATTCTGCGAGCTGGTCAGTCGCTGAGCATCCTCAGCCGATAAGCCCGCGCTTCCGGATGGCTGCTCGACAGTCCGCCGTCGACGATGAGGGCGGTGCCGTTGACGTAGCTCGATTCGTCGGAGGCAAGGAACAGCGCCGCCGCGGCAATCTCCTCGGGCTCCCCGCCGCGCCTTAGCGGATTGAGTTCGCCGATCCGCTGCTCCTGGCCGCGATCGCGCGCGATGTCGTACATCGGCCGGGTCATGCCGGTCTCGACGAGGCCGGGGCAGATCGCGTTCACCCGGATCCCGCTTCCAGACAATTGTTGCGCCGCCGATTGGACGAGATTGATGACGCCGGCCTTCGAGGCTGAATAAGCAGCCCCCCCGGCACCGGAGCGAAGGCCGGCAACGCTCGCCGTGCAGATGATCGAGCCGGCGCCGCGAAGGCGCATCAGCGGAGCGGCAAATTTGATCGCGAGAAAGGGACCGATGAGATTGACGCGGAGGATCTCCGCCCATTCGCGGGCGGTCTGCTCGGCGATCGAGTCCCAGCCGCCCGAAATTCCTGCATTGGCGAAGAAGATGTCGATGCCGCCGTGATCGCGAGCCACCTTCTCGACGAGCACGCGAACCGCCTCCTCATCGCCGGCATCGACCTGCGCATCGGCACCTTTGCTGATGTCGGCACCGACAACGATTGCTCCTTCGCGGCGGAAAAGATCGAGGCTCGCCTTGCCGATCCCCGACGCTGCGCCGGTGATGATCGCGACCTTGCCTGCAAGCCTGCCCATGCGCTCCTCATAGCCACCGCAGACAACAACTGGTAGCGAGACGCCCATGGATTTCAGCCTTGGCCCGGCCGAGACCGATTGGCGCGACCGCGTCCGCGCCTTCATGGACGAGGAAGTGCGTCCGCGTTTGCCCGATTATGCCGCGCAGCAGGCCGCAGGCGAGCGATGGAAGATACTCCCGGTCATCGAGGAGCTTAAGGCCAAGGCGCGCAGCAAAGGCCTTTGGAATCTGTTCATGCCGCCGTCTCACGGGGGTGAGCAGGTCGACGACGGTTTCCGGTTCGACGGGCCGGCACTGACCAATCTTCAATACGCCTTCTGCGCTGAGGAAATGGGCCGGATCGGCTGGGCATCCGAGGTCTTCAATTGCTCCGCGCCCGATACCGGGAACATGGAGGTTCTCCACCGCTACGGCACGCGCGAGCAAAAGGACGAGTGGCTCTCGCCGCTGATGGAGGGCGAAATCCGTTCTGCGTTCCTGATGACGGAGCCCGACGTCGCATCGTCCGATGCGACCAACATCAAGTGCCGCATCGAGCGCAGCGGCAAAGAATATGTGATCAACGGCCGCAAGTGGTGGTCGAGCGGAGCAGGGGACCCGCGCTGCAGGATCGCAATCCTCATGGGTAAGACGGATCCTTCGGCGGCGCCCCACAAGCAGCAGTCGATGATCCTCGTGCCGCTCGAGACCAGCGGCGTTGCGATCAAGCGCCACCTTCCGGTGTTCGGTTATGACGACGCCCCGCACGGACATATGGAAATCGAGTTCGAGGACGTCCGCGTCCCCGCTTCGAATATGCTGCTTGGGGAGGGGCGAGGCTTCGAGATCGCCCAGGGGCGGCTCGGACCGGGGCGGATCCACCATTGCATGCGCACGATCGGCGCCGCGGAGGAGGCGCTTGAGGCAATGGTGAAGCGGCTGATGTCGCGCAGCGCCTTTGGAAAGACCCTCGCAGAACAGGGCGTCTGGGAAGAACGGATTGCCGATGCGCGCATCAACATCGAGATGACGCGGCTGCTCTGCCTCAAGGCCGCGGACATGATGGACCGGGCCGGCAACAAGGCGGCCCAGGGCGAAATCGCGATGATCAAAGTCGCAGCGCCGCTCATGGCTCTCGCAATCATCGACGATGCAATCCAGGCATTCGGCGCGGCGGGGGTCTCCGACGACGCTGGACTGGCGCGTGCTTACGCCTCGATTCGCACGCTCCGGCTCGCCGATGGGCCGGACGAAGTGCACCGGCGCGCGATCGCCCGGCTGGAGCTCAAGAAGCACAAGTGAGCAGGGAGCAGCTCGACGAACGAGCGCTCGGGCGCTGGCTCGAGGGCAATGTCGAGGGGTTCAACGGCCCCTTCGAGCTGAAGAAATTTCCGGCTGGCCAGTCAAACCCGACCTACCGCATCACCGCGGCATCCGGTGAATATGTGCTGCGGCGCAAACCGTTCGGTCCGCTGCTGCCGAGCGCTCATGCGGTCGAGCGCGAATATCGGCTCCTTGCGGCGCTCTACCCGCTCGATTTTCCGGTTCCGCAGCCGCTTGCTTTATGCAGCGACGAAGAGGTCATTGGAGCGATTTTCTACGTGATGGAGCTCGCCAGGGGCCGCTCCTACGCCAACGGCGCGCTTCCCGACTTCGACCCGCAGACGCGCCGGCACATGTACGGCCAGCTGATCGATACGCTCGCCGATCTCCACAGCATCGACCCTGAGAAGGCGGGGCTCGGCGATTTCGGCAAACCAGGCAATTATTTCGAGCGGCAGGTCAGCCGCTGGACGCGCCAATATCGCGATTCGCAAACCGACTATATTGCGGAGATGGAGCGGCTGATCGCCTTCCTCCCCGCGACCATTCCCGAACAGGCGCGCTCGTCGATCGTTCATGGCGATTATCGCATCGACAACGTGCTTTTCGACGGCGACGGCACGCTGACGGCGGTGCTCGACTGGGAGCTTGCGACCCTTGGCGATCCGCTTGCCGACTTTTCCTACCTTGCAATGCAGTGGGCGATGCCCGCCGACGGAGGCGCGGGACTTGCCTCGCTTGATCTTTCGAGCCTTGGCATTCCGACGCTGGAAGAAATTGCGCGGCGCTATTCCGACCGCTCGGGCGTACCGGTCGCAGCCACGCTCGACTGGTATTTCGCCTACAATCTCTTTCGCCTCGCCGGCATCGTGCAGGGGATCAAGAAGCGCGTGATCGACGGGACCGCGAGCCATGCCGAGGCCGAGGAAATGGCGAAGCGCGTGCCGATGCTTGCGCAGGCGGCATGGCGCTTCGCCGAACGGGCTGGTGCCTAGACGCGGCCGAGCAGGACCAGGATGACAATGATGATGAGGATGAGGCCGAGCAGGCCCGACGGGCCGTAGCCCCATCCGCTGCTGTAGCCCCAGCGCGGCAGCGCGCCGACCAGCAAGAGAATGATGAGAATGATGAGAATGGTGCCAAGCATGGCTCGCCTCCCTTGTTGTTATTCGGCAAGCGAAACGAGCATCGCGCGGGAGAGTTGCAGGTCAGGCGGCGTCGATCTCCACCTTGACGCCGGCGCTGAGCGAATTGGCGATGGTCGTGATCGTCTTTGCCCGTTCGATCAGCGGTGACGGGTCGGAGCCGTCGGCAAGCGCGCAGCGGATCGTCATTCGCGCCTCCTTCGCGCGCGAGGGATCGCCGGCAAAATCGATCGAGACGCTGACATGAAGGTCGGCAATGACGACCGCCATCTCATCGGCAAGGGCCTGCATGTCGTTGCAAATGCAGCCGCCGATCGCCAGCGCGAGGAGCTCGCCGCCATTGAAACCGAGCCCCATGCCGCCAAACCTTCCCTCCGGCCGGTCGGCAATGACCGTGCGCGTGCCGGCGCGTCCCACCGCGGCGCGGCTCCCCGGGAGCAGCCGATAGTCGATGATTGTCGTCGACATCCTAGCGCCCGACGAATTTCGCTGGGCGCTTCTCGAGGAATGCAGCGACGCCTTCCCGATAATCCTCGGTGAACCCGAGTCGCCTCATGGCGCCGGCCTGGCGCTCGAGTTCCTCGTCGAGGCTGTACTGCCAGCTCGTTCGGATCATGTCCTTGATTGCAGCCAGCCCGAGGGGCGGAAGCGAGGCGAGCTTGTTCGCGATGGCGTTGGTCTCCTCGTCGAGCATCTCGTCATCGACCGCTTTCCAGATGAGGCCCCATTCAGCGGCTGTTTGCGCGGGCAGCGGATCGCCAGTGAGCGCAAGACCGAGCGCGCGCGCCTGGCCGACAAGGCGCGGAAGCGCCCACGTGCCGCCGCTGTCGGGGATGAGCCCGATTGCCGAGAAGCTCTGGATGAACTTTGCCGACTTCGCCGCAACGACGATATCGCTGGCAAGGGCGATATTGGCACCCGCACCGGCGGCGACCCCGTTGACCCGCGCGATCACCGGCTGCGGCAGCGACGTCAGCATCCGGATGAGCGGGTTCCAGCATTGCGTTACCGTGTCGCCAAGATCGACGGGTTTCCCGGGTGCAACCGCCCGGTCATTAAGGTCCTGTCCTGCGCAAAACCCCCGTCCCGCGCCAGTCAGCACGACGACGCGCGCCGAGCCGAGGCTGCCAAGCGCGTCGCGCAGTTCCTCGTGCATCCGAACGGTGAAGCTGTTGAGGCGGTTGGGCCGGTTGAGCGTGATGCGGGCGACAGGTCCGTCCGCGGCGAATGCGATGGTTTCGTAAGCCATGACAGCCTCGTCGCGCGGGACGCTCGCCGCGTCAACGACAAGCCGGCGCCGCGAGGCGCTGCCTCAGGCCGCCTCCTTTTTCGTCGGCAGGAGCCCGGGAATGACGCCTGCCTCCACCGCTTCCTTGTAGAGATGGCCCTGCGCGAGCCTGCAGCCCATGGCGCGCAGAAGTTCGACCTGGTTGGGTTTATCCACTCCCTCGGCGACGACTTCGATCGAGAGACTGGAGGCGAGCCTGACGACCGCCGTGACGATGGCGGCGATCTCATCGTCTTCCGCCATCTGCTGGACGAACGACATGTCGATCTTGACGACATCGACCGGGAAATCGCGCAGGTGCGACAAGGAAGAGGCGCCAGTGCCGAAATCATCGAGCGCGATCGTCACTCCAGCCTCCTTCAGCGCGCTCAATGCCCGGGCGACGTAATCCTTTGCGCGTCCAAGGAATGCATGCTCGGTGATCTCGATTTCGAGCCGGTCCGGCGGGACCTCGAATTCGCCAAGGATGCCAAGAAGATGCTCGGCATAATCGTCGCGCAGGAATTCGGTCGGAGCAGCGTTGATCGCGACCCGGCCAAAGGCGAGGTCTTGAGCGATCCATGAGCGCATGTCGCACGCGACCTTCCGCTGCATCAGCTCGCCGATCTTCGCGGCGAGCTCATAGTCGCCAAAGGCTTCCTCGAGCGTGGCCGGGAGCTGCAGGCCCTTGCGCGGATGGCGCCAGCGAAGAAGTGCCTCAAGACCCGTGATCGTGCCGTCGATGATGTCGAACTGGGGCTGGTAGACGGGAACGACCGTCCGCTCCGTGACGGCGCCGCGTGCGAGCCGGAGCTGCGAGGCGCTGCGCTCCGCATCGTCGAGCATGTAGGCGTCGAACAGGCGCGTGCCGCCGCGGCCGTCCTGCTTGAGTGCATAAAGCGCGGTATCGGCGTTCTTGAACAGATCGTCGGCGGTGCGGGCGTTTCGCGGGAAGAGGGCGCCGCCAAAGCTCGCGCCGGCACTGACCGCGCGCCCCGCGATCCGGACCGGCGCATGGATCAGCGCCTGGAGCTCGTTGCCGACCCGCACCATCGCGTCCTGCGAATGGAGATGCTCAAGAACGATCGCGAATTCATCCCCGCCAATCCGCGCGACGAAATCGCCTTCGCGAACGCCGCGCCGGAGCCGCTCGGCCACATTCATCAGCAGCTCGTCGCCGGCGCTGTGCCCAAGCGAATCGTTGACGTGCTTGAAATGGTCGAGGTCGACGAGGAGCAGCCCGATCTGATCGCCCGTTTCAGTGGCGCGATGAACAGCGGCCTGCAGACGGGATTGGAACGCGCGCCGGTTCGGCAAATGGGTGAGCGCGTCATGTTCGCTCGCCCACTGGAGCTGATCCGATTTCTCGCGATCGCTGGTGACATCGCGCGATATGGTGAGCATGCCCTTGAGCGTGCCGTCGTCGTTGTACATGGCAGCGATGACGACGTCCCACCATTTGGGCTTCCCTTTCGAGGTTGCGCAAAAACCGCGAAATCGGGCCGTCCCGTCGCGCTGCGCCTGTTCGAGATGCTCGGCGACGAGCCGACCCGAATCGTCCCGCCACAGGCGCGTCCAGTGCAGGCCGACAATCCGGTCGGCGCTGTCCAGCTCCATCGCCTCGAAGGCTGCGTCATTGACCAGCTCGACATAGCCGTCGAAATTGAGAAGCACGATCGCGTCGGTCGAGGCCTGCATGATGCCCCGGTAAAGTTGCTCGCTCGCCCGCAGCGCATCGTCGGCGGAGCGGCGAAGCGCCCTGAATTGCCGGCGCCGGCACAATAGGATGCTGGCAAGGATGAGGAGCCAGCTGGCGGCGATAGCCCCGTACCATAGCTGGGCGCTGACGATTTCCCGAGTGAAGCTGATGTCTTCGATGTGAATCGCCTGAGGACCGGTCTTTCCGTCATTGCCGACGATGAACTCGATCGCGACCACGTTGCCGAACGAGGGGCGCGCCAGCTCCCCTGAGGCCTTGGTCCTGTCCTTCCACCATTCGGCAACCGCGAAGTCGTCAAGGCTAAGTGGAATAGTCTGTTCGCCCTCGCGGACGGGGTAGGTCGCCTGGTTGATCTTGTCCCTCGCCGTAGCGGCCCCGGCATTTGAAGGGTCATGATCCTTGAGCGCGACGCGGATATAGGTTGCCGAGCCCTCGTACCGGAGATGCAGGGCGATTGATCCGGTGCCATTGAGGTTGATCCCGCGACCCGCGTGATCGCGGTCCAACAGCAGGCCGAGACCGCAATAGGGCCATTGATAGGATGCGCGCAGGATGCAGTTGAGGCCGAGCGGGTCTGCGGGATCTTTCTTGGCGCTCGAGGTGCCGCCCTCGGCCTCGTCGGCATAAATGTACGAAAAGAAGCGCTTGCCCTCGGACTGCGGCCCGACCTCGATGCGACGAGTCGTCAGGGGCTCGCGAAGCCACAGCGCAAGCACCGTGAAGAGGATCGCGGTGACAACGATTGCCTCGGCGGCAAAGGTACCGCGGAGCGAGCGTACGAATCGTGCGATAACAGCCATGATGAGACGCGGCGCCTTCAGCGGGCCACCGCAATGGAGCGGCCGCCTCGGCCCTTGGCTCGATCTACAAGCACGCGCTTTCCCCCTGGTTACCTCCCATCGCGCGCGAAGCTTAAGGCTCGGTTACCAACCGGCTCCAACCCGGGAATTAATCGAGCGTTGAGAAGGGGACGCGAAGGCTCGGTATTGCTAGTCTCGCCCGCTTATGGAAGCCGATAAACTTGCCCAAACCGTCGCAAGGCTCATGCTCGAGGCCGAAGGCACGGGCCCGCACTGGGGACTGACGCTCGAGGAGGTCCGCGCTGGCTATGCGCGCGTGTCGATGGTCGTTCGTCCCGACATGCTCAACGGCCATGGTTTTGCGCATGGCGGAATGATCTTCGCGCTTGCTGACAGCGCCTTCGCCTATGTCTGCAATGGAGCCAATCACGCAAGCGTCGCCGCCCAGGCCTCGATCGTGTTCCTCGACAAGGTCCGCGTGGGCGAGACGCTGATCGCGGAAGGCTGCGAACTCGCGCGCGAAGGACGCGCCGGCGTCACTCGTGTCGCCGTGCGGGCCGGCGACGGACGGACCGTCGCCGAATTCACCGGCTATTCGCGGACTCTCGGCGGTACCGCCGTCGACATTTGAACCTTGAGGGCGCACGGACTACATCGCTCCTCTATGTATACGACCGAGCTCCAGAAGACTGGCAAGATCGAGAATCTTGAAGATCCAAAGCTCCTCGACGCGTTCGAGGCGCGCGTTGCGGCAGACGAGTTCATTGAGCCCAAGGACTGGATGCCGGAGGCCTATCGGCGGACGCTCACCCGGCAGATCAGCCAGCATGCTCACTCGGAGATTGTCGGCATGCTGCCCGAGGGCAATTGGATCACCCGCGCACCCTCGCTGCGCCGCAAGGCAATCCTTCTCGCCAAGGTGCAGGACGAGGCAGGCCACGGGCTCTACCTCTATTGCGCCGCAGAGACGCTGGGCACGAGCCGCGAGCAGATGATCGAGGCGCTGCACTCGGGCAAGGCGAAATATTCCACCATCTTCAATTACCCGACGCTCACCTGGGCCGACATCGGCGCAATCGGCTGGCTTGTCGACGGCGCCGCGATCATGAACCAGGTGCCGCTGCAGCGGACCTCGTACGGACCTTACGCTCGGGCGATGGTCCGCATCTGCAAGGAAGAGAGCTTCCACCAGCGCCAGGGCTACGAGATCATGATCGCCATGGCCAAGGGCACGCCGGAGCAGAAGCGCATGGCGCAGGATGCGCTCGATCGCTGGTGGTGGCCGAGCCTGATGATGTTTGGCCCCCCGGACGATAACAGTCCCAATACGGCGCAATCGATGCGCTGGCGGATCAAGCGCGAAACCAATGACGAGCTCAGGCAGAAGTTCGTCGATATCACCGTTCCGCAGGCCGAGTTCCTCGGCCTTAAGGTTCCTGACCCCGACCTCAAGTGGAACGCGGAGAAGGACGGCTACGACTTCGGAGTGATCGACTGGGAAGAATTCTATGCCGTCGTTCGCGGCGAAGGCCCGGTCGCAAAAGAGCGGATGAAGGCCCGGTGCGAAGCATGGGACAATGGCGCCTGGGTGCGCGAGGCCGCGGCGGCTCATGAAGCCAAGCGCCGCGCGAGGAAGGCAGCGTGAGCAGTGACTGGCCGCTCTGGGAGGTCTTCGTCCGTGCCAAGGGCGGTCTTTCGCATCGCCACGTTGGCAGCGTTCATGCTCCTGACGCGCAGCTCGCGCTCGCGCACGCACGCGACACCTACACCCGGCGGATGGAAGGCGTGAGCCTGTGGGTCGTGCCCTCGGCCCAAATCGTCGCCAGCGATCCTGAGCAGGCGGGCGAGCTGTTCGAGCCGGCCGAAAGCAAGATCTACCGCCATCCAACCTTCTACGACATTCCGGACGAGGTGAAGCACATCTGATGGCGACCAGAGTGGACGCGGACGCGCCCGAAACGGTGCGCGTCGACTATCTCCTGCGCCTCGGCGACGACGCGCTCGTGCTTGGCCAGCGCCTCGGCGAATGGTGCGGACACGCGCCCGTCCTCGAGGTCGACATCAGCCTTGCAAATCTCGCCCTCGACCTCATCGGGCAGGCGACCCTGCTTCTCGGCGAGGCGGGCGATGGCGACCAGCTCGCATTCCACCGCGACGTGCTCGATTTTCGCAATTGCCTCCTGGTCGAGCAACCGAACGGCGACTTTGCTCAGACCATTGCGCGGCACCTTCT
>DATIQO010000134.1:0-8367 GCA_035470745.1 Sphingomicrobium sp.
GAAGAGGAAGGCTTGGACGGGAGCTGAAATACGGAAACGACGAAGCTTGGTGCCATCATGAATGAAGAGGTCGCGGTCGCGGAACAGTGCCGTCGTGGCGGCCAGTGCTTGCGTCATTACGTCCCCGCTCCCAAAGCTCCAGACACGCCGCGCAGAAGCGCGCAGTGCCGTCACAACAAATTTTCAGGAGCTCCCCAGCCCCAACGCCGCCCACGGTGCCCTCCGCGCATCGGCTGGTGAGACATTGCTTCCGGATGGTTAACGAATTCAACCTCGATGGAGGCCCGGCGGGATGAACCGTCACCCCAGCGCGATGAGTTGTTCATCACGGCCGCAGGAGGAGGCGCAGCCAAGTAATTTCAAGCTCTTGTGCAGTGCAGCATCGGGAGAATCCCTGAGTCGCGGTCGAAACATTCACATGCGCCGTTGCCATGTCGCTCGCAGCCGCTAAACCTGCGCGCGGGCCACGCCGTCCCAACGCGGCGCGAGCTCTCTGGAAGGAGAGTCGACAGTGACTGAAGTGATTGCCGCCACGGCCGAAGTGCGCCTGGCGAAGCCGAATACCAAAGCCGAGCGCCCCTATTTTTCATCGGGACCATGCGCAAAGCCGCCGGGCTGGAGCCCGGATAAGCTCGATACGTCCGCACTAGGCCGCTCGCACCGGGGAACGCTCGGCAAGGCAAAGCTCGCCGAAGCGATCGAACGGACGCATGCGCTGCTAAAACTCCCTTCCGACTACAGGCTCGGGATCGTTCCTGCCTCGGACACGGGCGCAATGGAGATCGCGCTGTGGTCGCTTCTTGGCGCTAGGCCCGTCACGATGCTCGCCTGGGAAAGCTTCGGGGCTGGCTGGGTGACCGACGTCGCAAAGCAGCTGAAGCTCGAGGCGGAGATCCGGACGGCCGACTATGGCGACATCGCTGAACTCGGCGGCATCGATCCGGCGAGCGACATCGTCTTCACCTGGAACGGGACGACGAGCGGCGTTCGCGTTCCCAACGGCGAATGGATTGCCGCCAATCGGACCGGGCTCAGCATTTGCGATGCAACATCGGCCGCCTTTGCCCAGGATATCGACTGGCAAAAGGTCGATGTCGGCACCTTCAGCTGGCAAAAGGCGCTCGGCGGCGAGGCTGCGCATGGCATGATCGTGCTGAGCCCGCGCGCAGTCGAGCGGCTCGAGCGCGAGCCGGCGCCCCGGGCGCTCCCGAAGATCTTCCGACTGACGAAGGGCGCGAAGCTGATCGAGGGGATCTTCAAGGGCGAAACGATCAATACCCCCTCGATGCTCGCGGTCGAGGACTGGCTCTTCTGCCTCGACTGGGCCGAGGGCGTCGGCGGCCTCGAAGCCCTGATCGCGCGTGCCAACGCCAATAGCGCCGCGCTTGATCATTGGGTTCAAAGAGCTGACTGGATCGACCATCTCGCGGTCGATCCGGCGATCCGTTCGAACACGTCTGTCTGCCTCAAGTTCGCAGACCGTTCCGACGAGGAGGCCAACCGGGCCCGCCAGAAGGCGATCGGCCATTTGCTCGAGCGCGAAGGCGCTGCCTACGACATTACCGCTTACCGCGACGCACCCCCTGGCCTGCGCGTCTGGTGCGGTGCGACTGTCGAGACGAGCGACATCGAGGCGCTCGGGCCTTGGCTCGACTGGGCCTGGCAGCAAACGCTGCCCTGATCGTCACCCTCCTGGACGCCGGACCGGCGCCAACCCACCAATCCAGCTTCCCGCTTCGCCCGGGATCATGAGGTAAGAATGACCAGTACGACACGAGTGCTCATTGCCGACAAGATGGACCCGAGGGCTGCCGCGATCTTCCGCGAGCGCGGGATCGAGGTCGACGAGAAGCCGGGCCTTACGCCCGACGAACTTGAGGCCATCATCGGCAATTATGATGGTCTGGCGGTACGCAGCTCGACGCGCGTCAACGCCTCGGCGATGGATGCCGCGCTGCCTCGTCTCAAGGTGATCGGCCGGGCCGGCATCGGGGTCGACACCATCGACGTCCCCGCCGCCTCCGCGCGCGGCATTGTCGTCATGAACACGCCCTTTGGAAATTCGATCACCACGGCCGAACACGCAATTGCGATGCTGTTCGCGCTCGCGCGCGAGATTCCGCAGGCCAACCAATCCACCCAGGCCGGCAAGTGGGAGAAGAACCGCTTCATGGGTGTCGAGCTGGCCGGCAAGACGCTCGGCCTGATCGGTTGCGGAAATATCGGCTCGATCGTCGCCGATCGCGCGCATGGATTGAAAATGAAGGTCGTCGCCTACGACCCGTTCCTGAGCGTCGAGCGCGCCGTCGAGCTCGGGGTCGACAAGGTTGAACTGGACGAGCTGCTCGCGCGCGCCGACTTCATTACGCTTCACACGCCGCTCACCGAGCAAACCCGCGGCATTCTCAGCAGAGAGGCGCTCGCCAAGACCAAGAAGGGCGTTCGCATCGTCAATTGCGCGCGCGGCGGACTGATCGACGAGGCCGCGCTCAAGGACGCCCTCGAAAGTGGCCATGTCGCGGGAGCCGCGCTCGACGTTTTCCAGCAGGAGCCCGCCAAGGAAAACCCCTTGTTCGGGACACGCGGTCTCATCTGCACGCCGCATCTTGGCGCCTCGACGACGGAAGCGCAGGTCAATGTCGCAATCCAGATCGCCGAGCAGATGAGCGACTTCCTCCTCCTTGGCGGCATCACCAATGCCGTGAACGTGCCGTCGCTGTCAGCGGAGGAAGCGCCGCGCCTCAGGCCCTATATGGAACTCGCCGAGAAGCTTGGCCGGCTCGTCGGCCAAATTGCCGGCGCCGGGATTCGTTCGATCGATGTCGAGGTCGAAGGGGCAGCCGCCGAACTCAACATCAAGCCGATTACAGGCGCGGTGCTCGCGGGCGTGATGCGCTCCTGGTCCGATACGGTGAACATGGTCAACGCGCCCTACCTGGCCAAGGAACGCGGGATTGCCGTTCGCGAAATCCGCAATGAGGGAGAAGGCGACTATCATACGCTAGTCGCAGTGACGGTTGGGACCGAGAGCGGGAGCAAGCGCGTCGAGGGGACACTCTTTGGCAATCGCGCGCCGCGCCTCGTCAAGATCTTCGGCATCCCTGTCGAGGCTGAGCTCGACGGGCAAATGATCTACATCGTCAACGACGACCAGCCCGGGTTTATCGGAGCACTCGGAACCAAGCTTGGCGAGAACCGGATCAACATCGCAACCTTCAACCTCGGACGCCGCCAGGAAGCAGGGGAAGCCGTTGCGCTGGTCGCAGTCGATGATCCGATCACGCTGCCCCTCGCCGGACAGCTTCACGAGCTGCCGGGCGTACGCGAGGTCGTCCCGCTCAGCTTCTAGCGAAAATAAAAAGGGCGCTCCCTTTGGAGGAGCGCCCTTGAGGCCTGCCACTTGCGTGCGGGTGGCCGGCCCAGTTGAGGCTTACTTCGACTTGTTGGCGATCGCGTCCGCCTTGTTGTCGGCGGCATTCTTCATGGCGTCGGCCTTGTTGTCGGCGGCGGACTTCATCGCGGCCGAAGCATTGTCGGCATTGGCGGTCATCTGATCCGCGGCATTGCCGACATTGGCCTGCATCTGATCGGCAGCATTGTCGGCATTGGCCTCGTAATTGTCGGCTGCCTGCTGCTGCGGATTCTTGTTGCATGCGGCCAGCGAGCCGAGGCCCAGCGCGATCGCCAGGATTGTCGTGGTCTTCATCTTCACTCCCCTTCTGTTGTTCTGATGCCCCATCAGGGCGTACGGAAGTGCAATACGCGCAGCCCCGCTTTTCTGTTCCGCTTCCTCAATGAACTGGCCGGCGCTGGACGCCGGAGCGGTTCCTGCCTAGGAGCCGCGCGGGCCGCACACGAGGAAAGCCAAAAGTGCCAAACGTAACCGTCATCGGCGCCCAGTGGGGCGACGAAGGCAAGGGAAAGATTGTCGACTGGCTCGCAAGCCGCGCCGATATGGTCGTGCGCTTTCAGGGCGGCCACAACGCCGGCCATACCCTGGTCGTCGAAGGGAAAACCTACAAGCTCTCGCTGCTCCCTAGCGGCATCGTGACCGGTACCCCGTCCGTCATCGGCAATGGGGTCGTGCTCGACCCGTGGGCGCTCAAGTCCGAGATCGAGCGCATCCGCGAGCAAGGCGTCGACGTGACCTCCGAGGTCTTGATGGTTGCCGACAATTGCCCGCTGATCCTGCCAATTCACCGCGACCTTGATGCCCTTCGCGAAGACGCATCGGGAGCGGGCAAGATCGGAACGACGCGGCGCGGCATTGGCCCTGCCTATGAGGACAAGGTCGGGCGCCGTGCGATCCGTCTTTGCGACCTTGCCCAACTCGGCGATCTCGATCCCCTTCTCGACCGGCTTTGCGCGCATCACGATGCGTTGCGTGCCGGCTTTGGTGAGCCCCCGGTCGACCGCGCAAGGCTGAAGGGCGACCTCGCCGAGATCGCCGAATTCGTGCTTCCCTTCGCCCGTCCGGTCTGGCGCGAGCTCGACGTCGCCCGGCGGAACGGCAAGCGCATCCTCTTCGAGGGCGCCCAGGGCGTGCTGCTCGACGTCGATCACGGCACCTATCCGTTCGTCACTTCCTCGAACACGGTATCCGGAACGATCGCGGCTGGAAGCGGAACCGGCCCATCGGCGGCGGGCTTCGTGCTCGGGATCACCAAGGCCTATACCACGCGTGTCGGCTCCGGCCCGTTCCCGACCGAGCAGGACAATGAGGTCGGCCAGACCCTGGGCGAGCGCGGTCGCGAGTTCGGGACCGTTACCGGCCGCAAGCGCCGGTGCGGATGGTTCGATGCTGTCCTTGTTCGCCAGGCGGTTGCGGTCGGCGGCATCACCGGGATCGCGCTGACCAAGCTCGACGTGCTCGACACCTTGGAAACCGTGCAGGTCTGCACGGGCTACCGGCTCGACGGAAAGAAGATCGACTATCTTCCTTCCCATGCAGCGGACCAGGCGCGGGTCGAACCCGTCTACGAAGAAATCAAGGGTTGGTGCGAATCGACGCAGGGTGCGCGCAGCTGGGCCGACCTCCCTGCGCGCGCGATCAAATATGTGCGCCGAGTGGAAGAGTTGATCCGCTGCCCGGTCGCTCTCGTCAGCACCTCGCCGGAGCGTGACGATACGATTCTCGTGCGGGATCCCTTCGCAGGCTAGTCGCGCACCTCGAACCGCTTGAACCCGCAAGGCTCGACCTCGCGGGCAAGGATTTCAGTAACCTCAGCCGCTCTCGGGCCGCCCCGCATTCGATCGACGAGCCGCTCGAGGTCCTGCTCCTCCCCCTCGACATGGGCCTCGACGCTGCCGTCCGGGCAGTTGCGCACCCAGCCGGTCACTCCGAGTTGCCTCGCAAGGTCTCGGGTCCAGGCACGGAAGAAAACCCCCTGCACGCGCCCCGCCACGGTGACATGGCGCGCGTGACGGCCCATCAGACTGTCGAAATATCGGGCGCGTCCTCGGCCTTCATGCCGATCACATTGTAGCCGGCATCGACATGGTGGATCTCGCCGGTCACTCCCGATGAAAGGTCGCTGAGAAGGTAAAGCCCTGCGCCGCCGACGTCCTCGATCGTCACGTTGCGGCGAAGCGGGGAATTCAGCTCGTTCCACTTCATGATGTAGCGAAAGTCGCCGATCCCGCTCGCGGCCAGGGTCTTGATCGGACCGGCAGAAATTGCGTTGACGCGGATTCCATCGGGTCCAAGGTCGGTCGCCAGATATTTGACGCTGCTCTCGAGCGCTGCCTTGGCAACGCCCATCACGTTATAGTGCGGGATGGTCTTTTCAGCGCCATAGTAGGTCAGCGTCAAAAGCGACCCGCCGCGGTTCATCAACTTGCGCGCCCGCTGGGTCACCGCAACGAAGCTGTAGACCGAGATGTTCATGGTCATGAGGAAGTTGTCCATCGACGTATCGATGAACTTCCCCCGAAGCTCGGTCTTGTCGGAATAGCCGATCGCGTGGACGAGGAAGTCGAGCGTTTCCCAGCGCGCGCCAATCTGTTCGAAGGCAGCGTCGAGCGCATCCGTGCTGCTGACGTCGCAGTCGATAAGGAAGTCTGAGCCGAGCTCGGCGGCGAGCGGCCGCACGCGCTTCTCGAGTGCTTCGCCCTGGTACGAGAAGGCGAGCTCCGCGCCCTGCTCGGAAAGTTTCCTCGCAATACCCCAGGCTAGCGAACGATCGTTGGCAAGCCCCATGATCAACCCGCGCTTGCCCTGCATCAACTGGCTCAAATTCGGGATCCCCTTGTCTGCAGTACCGGTTCGACGTCTTCTCCGGGTTGCGGTTCCTCGACTTCAAGCTCGTCGGTGTACGGCCCGGTGTAGATTTCGCCCTTTAGCGCCGTGGCGCCGCTTTCCGCCAGCGCCGCGTTGAGCTCGGCGCCAATGACAACGCCAAAGCCCACGACGAAAAAGAAGATGAGCGCGATCATGACCCCCGCGAGGCTTCCATAGGTGCGGGTGTAGCCCCCGAACAGGTCAAGGACCGGCGCCAGCAGCTCGACCGTGCCGAGCCACCAGAGGGTGATGAACAATGCGCCCGGCCATTTCCTGCAATCGCGCTTGCGATAGCGCGCCGGCGTAAGGGCGAAGAAGAGCGCGTAGAAAGTGAAGAAAAGCGTCGCGCCGGGAACGAACCGGTAGAGACCCAGCAATTGGCCGATATTTTGCGCAAGCGGGAACCACTCGACGATGAGGTGGTGCAGCAAGGTCAAGGTGGCGCTTGCGGAAAAAGCGATCATCAGCAGCAGAACTGCGCCGAGGATCAAGAGGATCGAGCCCAGGCGATATTCCCAGAAGGGGGCGCAATATTTGACGCCATAAGCGCGCCGCAGAATGTCGCGGATCGTCTCTACGAAGCTCGTCGCTGTCCACAGGCCGACGATCGCGCCAAGCCAGAGAAGCGTCCCGGTCCGGACCGTCAACACCTCCTGGATCGGTTCACGCAAGGTGCTCGCGACGTCGGGCGGCAGCCGGCGAAGAACGTTGGTGACGGTCAGCATCGCGTCCTGGCTCTGGCCGAGGAGGTGCGCGACCGCGGCGGCGACGATGAAGAAAGGGAACAAGGCGACGATCGACAAATAAGCGAGATTGCCCGCATGGATGAAGCCGTCATTGTAGGCGCCGATCGCGACGCGCTTGATGACTTCCCAGGCCGTGACGCGCGGCTTGAGTTTCTCCTCGACCTCGGTCCCGAAGGCGGCTCGCATCGTCGCAAGACGCTTGCGCCGTTCTTCAGGTGAGAGCGGAGAATGGTCCCTCATCCGCCGACCTAGACGCCGAGCGCGGCGCGCGGATTGCCGCCACCGGTCCAGCCTTCGGCAAAGCGCTGCAATTCGGTGTCGTTGGTCGGGATTTCGATCTCGATGCTGACAAGCTGATCGCCCCGCTTGCCGTCCTTCGCGGTAAAGCCGCGCCCCTTGAGGCGCAGCACCTTGCCCGAGCTCGTGCCCTTGGGGATCGTGACCATGACCGGCCCCTCGGGGGTTGGCACCTTCACCTTTGCACCGATCACCGCTTCCTTCAGCGTAACCGGGAGATCGAGCCGAATGTTCGTTCCTTCACGCCGGAAAAAGCGGTGCGGAGCGATCGCCACCGTGACGATGGCGTCGCCGCGCCCGCCGGGGCCATCCTGGCCCTTGCCGGCGAGGCGGATCTTGGTTCCGTCCTCGAGCCCGGGTGGCAGCTTGAGGTCGATCGCCTTGCCATCGCCCAGCGTGATCCGCTGCGGCTTGAGCGCCACTGCATCGTCGAACGAGACCTTCAGCCGATAGGCGATGTCCGCCCCTTTCTGCGGCGGAGCCGCGCGCTGGCGGAACCCGCCGAATGGACCGCCGCCCCTGCCCCGGGCCCCTCCGGACGCCCCGAACAGACCCTCGAAGAGGTCGCTGAGGTCGGCTGCGTCGGCGCCGCCGAAGTTGAAATTCTCGAAACCCTGGGGTCCTCCGCCGGGCCGCTGCCCGGCGCCCGAGGAATAGCCGCCAAAGCCGCTACCGAACGGCATCTTTGGGTTGCCGTCCTCGTCGAGCTCGCCGCGGTCGTACTGCGCACGCTTGTCCTTGTCGGAGAGCAAGTCGTAGGCGTGGGTCACTTCGGCAAAGCGCTTGGCCGCGTCGGGATTGTCCTTGTTGCGGTCCGGATGAAGCTGTTTCGCAAGGCTTCGATAAGCCTTCTTGATCTCCGCCTCGCTCGCACCGCGCTTCAGTCCCAAGCGTTGGTAGAGGTCGAGTGCCATTGTCCTCCCATGCCGTAACACTTCCCTGCTGACCAGATGGGTTGCCGTTGCGCCAAGGCCAAGCCTAAGGCCAACGCGAGATGAGCACCGATCCGTTTCAGCTATTCGACGAGTGGTTTGCTTTTGCGCG